>JBIKZY010000114.1:0-7270 GCA_044354475.1 Phycisphaerales bacterium | reverse complement strand
CACCCACGGGGCGTACGTCCAACTGCCGGACTTCTCAGTTTCACACGCCGCTTACCGAGGATCCCGTGCTCACTGCGGGGGCTCGAACACGGAAAGGCACTTTGGTCACCAGGGTTTGGAACCCGTTTCCCTGGCCGCAAGCGCCGGAGAGGATAGGGCCGCGCTCAGCGGCCATCCTCGTAAGGCGGATGCGGGCCAGTACGAAAGCGTGTTGCATCAGGGCCAGTACGAAAGCGTGTTGCATCAGGTCCAGTACGCAAACGTGACGCAACATTGCCGTCAGTACGCAAGCATGATGCAACTGCGCCCCGTGCTAAAGCCCGTACATAGCCGGCACCTTTGCATGCAGGTGCCGCATGAATGGCTCCGCGCTGAGCGGCGCTCCAGTGACGTGTTCGCAGAGTGCCGCGCTGAGGTGCCGGCGCCCGTGCCGATGAATGTTGGTGTTCAGCCAGCTGAGTAGTGGGCGGAACTCGCCGCGGGCAAAGCCGTCGTCAAGGCCCGGGATTACTTCACGCGCGCGCTCAAAGAACTGCGCGGAATACAGCGTTCCAAGGGTGTAGGTCGGGAAGTAACCGATCATGCCCCCCGACCAGTGCACGTCTTGCAGACATCCCCGACGATCGTCCGGAACGGTGAGTCCCAAGTAATCCTTGTACAAACGATTCCACTCAGCAGGCAAGTCCTTGACATCAAGATCGCGGGAAATCATGGCGCGCTCCAACTCAAAGCGAATCATGACGTGCATGTTGTAGGTGGTTTCGTCGGCGTCAACGCGAATGAATCCCGGCTCCACTACGTTGGCTGCCTCGTACATCTGCTCTGCTGAGAACTTGTCGGCGGTCGATCCGAAATACTCGGGCATCTGCTTCTTTGCCCACTTGAAGAACTGCAAGCTACGGCCGACTTGGTTCTCCCACAGACGGCTCTGGCTTTCGTGAATTGAGAGGCTGACCGCCTCGCACATCGGGGTGGAGATCCAGTCCTGATCGAGCCCCTGCTCGTACATTCCGTGACCGGTTTCATGCATGGTGCTACCGAGACCGTCGAGCATGCAATCAGCGGAATAACGGCTGGTCATGCGAACATCACCACCGTGGCTACCGCCGCAGAATGGGTGCGTGCTGCGGTCCAATCGTCCGCGTTCAAAGTCAAATCCGATCGAACCACTGACGAAGCGCGCGAAGCGTTCCTGTGCATCAATGTCCATCGGATGCGAATTGAACGAGTTGTCTGGACGACGCGGCGCGCCCTTCACGGCATCGATCAGTGGCTGCAGGCGTTCGCGTAGTGGCGTGAAGACACCTTCCACGTACTTGGCGGTGCAACCGGGTTCAAAGCCGTCTGCGAGCGCATCCCAGCGCTCGCCCGTGCTGCGATTCCAACCGAAGCAATCAGCCTTCTGCTTGTTCAGGTTGACGATCTTCTCAAGCCACGGGCGAAACCGTGCAAAGTCGCTCGCCTTGCGCGCCTGTGCCCATTCGTGTTGCGCAATACTGGAAACCGAGGCCAACTCCTCAACCAGCGAAGCCGGAAGCTTGGTGGCGCGCTCCCAGTCGCGTCGGAATTCACGGATATTGACTCGGTCGGGGTGCGTTTCCGGCAGCGATGCGGTTGCTTCCGCCGCTGCCTCAAGCAGCTCTCCCAGGCGCTTGTCAGTGGCCATGCCGTGCTCAAGCCGCGCCAATTGTGCGAACTGCCGAGCGCGATGCGCGAGACCACCGTTGGGCATCATCGTTTCCTGGTCCCAACCAAGGATCGCGGCAGTGCTTCCCAAGATCCGGGCTTCACGCGCAAGCTCGGTGGCAGCAATGACGGTGGGATGTGACGTGGCGGTTGCTGCGACAGAAGGACTCATGGTGCTCATGACGGCATCATAGGAACATCGGTACGAATTGTTGCCCGATCCGCAGCACGCAAAAGTCAACTCCGTAAACGCACGATGCGCGCTCCGTAGTGGAACGCGCATCGTGGAATTGGTAAGAAATTGGCTGAATCAGTGCAATCGAATCAGCTCTTCGGTGCAATCGGTGCCGTCTGCGGCGGAGCCGATGTAGTGCTCGCTGGAACGATCGGTTCCACGTACTGCACAACGCCCTCGCGACCAGCATCAACGCGATTGCGCGCATGATCAATGGCGCCCCATCCACGGGAATCCTTGACAGCCTTGTCGGCACCAGCATCAACGAGCAACTTGATCTTGTCAACATCGCCGTATGCGCATGCCACCAAGAATGGTGTCATACCCAGGGAGTTCCGAACAGTGATGTCCGGGTTCTTTGCAAGAATGATCTTGACCGTCTCGGTCTTGCCGGTACGGAGCGCGCGCATGAGCGCCGACTCGCCGGTCAAGCGATCGATGGCCTTCACGTCTGCGCCCTTGGCAATGAGTACCGACACCGTCTCTGGCTTGCCAACGCCGGCAGCCCACATGAGCGGCGTCATGCCGTTGACATCCTGAATGTTGGGATTGGCATTTGAGTCAAGTAGCAACACGACGGTCTCAGTGGTTCCCAGACCGGATGCCCAAAGAAGCGGAGAGCCCTGCACTTGATCGCGAGCATTGACGTCACCGCCAGCTGCCAAGAGCGCCTTCAGAACATCCATCTTGCCGCGTTCTGCAGCAACGGTCACCGGCGTCTTACCGGTTCGGTCCTGCGCATTCGGATTCGCCTTTGCATCCAGGAGCATCTTGACGATCTCCATGTTGCCGCTCTCGGCAGCAAAGTGCAACGCAGTGCGCTGCGACATGCGTTCCGGAGCCTCAGTTCCGCCGCCAGCGGCCAGTGCCGCCTTCATGGCAACCGGATCAGCCGAGCGCGCCGCCAGCACAGTTGCCGGAGCCGCCTCGGTTGGCTTGGTTGGTGGCGGAGGGTTCATGCCGGGCTTGAGTGAGCGCTTGACCAACAGCGAAAGCTGCGGAGCCTTCGGGCAGTCGGTCATGATGGAAATCTTGACTGAACTACCAGTGGCTTCCCACTTCTTCCAGTCGATCGAAACTTCGTGCTCGACTTTCGAATCCGTTGGAACGCTGACTAACACGTCTGGAAGGACGCTGGTGATCTTGAACGGTGCATTCTCTACGCTGACCAACTTGACGACCATTGGTGGTGCATCAGGTGATGTTGGCCCGTCGAGCATGTCCTGTGAAATAGTGATGTACGCCTTGACATCGCCCTTCACGGTCAGCATCTGTGGAGCGTGACCCTCGATCTGGAAGGTCACCATCTTGGTCAATTGAATTCCTGCCTTGGCGCCGGGCTTCAGGGTGATATCAATCTCAGCGGATGCACCCGGAGCGATTTCTCCCGGAGGCGCAGTCGTAGTGGTGCAGCCGCAGCCAGGGACGATCTTGGCGATCTTCACTGGCTTGTCCAGAATGTTGGTGACCTTGATCTTGCCGGTCTTAGCAACCTCAGCCGACATCTCGCCTAGGTTCAGGATCTCTGGCTCAAACTTGATGGCTTGACGTGCATCAACTGGAGCGGATGGCGCTGCCATTGGAACAGGAGTAATCGGCCCGTTCTGATTCATTGCGTCTTGCTCAGGACTACCTTTGGGGTTCACGGACTCAAACCCCTTTGGAGCCGCACGGAGTGTTCCAGGGGTAGTTGGGGCCGGAGCCGGCGCCTGTTGCGCGGCGAGGAGCGCGGCGCACGAAAGGATGGTGAGGCGGGCGATGAATGTGTGGGTCGACTTTGAAGTGTTGGCCATGGGGTCGTGCTGCCTCTGTCAGGGTTGGATCATCCGGTGTACGCGCCGTTGACCCTGTGCTGAACGCGCCAAGCGCCCAGCGAATTTCGTTAAAGAAGCATCGTACCGCGACCTTCTTCAACGCCGTGCTTTCTTGCACAATAAGAATCATCTATCGGCGGGTTATATGACTTGTTCATGAAATTCGGTGCCAAATTGGAAATATGCGGTGCCCCGAGGTTCCGTACACTTCTCCTCCCATGTCAATCCGCTTTGATTCGCTCCCGGAACACGTTCAGCGCCCCCACGTCCGCCGCTTTATCCCGGTGGTAACCCCTGCCAAGGCCAAGGACCAGGATGGGAAAGAACACGATGTCACCCTGCTCGTCCTACAGGACCCCCTGCGCCTGTCGCCTCAGCCATTCATGATGCCGCTGCAGGGCGCCAACCAGCAGCAGATTCAAGCGCAGGTGAATCAGTGGATCGGGCTGCTGCTGTCACTGAATGGTGAGCAACACATTGAAGAAGTCTTTGAACGCATTGGCGTGCCGGCTGAGGCGCGGCCGCAGTTGCTGCAGATGCTGGGCAAGCTTGATGAGCTCGGCTATCTATGGGGACCAACCAGCGAAGCGCTGGAGAAGTCCAAGATGGACGACATTCGAACGCGCGGCTCATTCCCGCTGCCTGAGGAAGCGCGCCGTCCAGAGATTGCTGAACAACTCCGCGCTTTCATGACCGACAATTTGGCGAAGGCCGATGATCCAGAGTTTGAGAGCCCGGTGATTGGCATCGTTGCCCCGCACTTGGATTACGGACGCGGCGCTGCCAACTATGCCGCTGCGTACAAGTGCCTGGAAACCGGCGCGCGCGAGCGACCGGACCGCGTCGTAGTGCTCGGCACCAATCACTTTGGGCTCGGCGATGGCGTAGTGATGACCGAGTTCGGCTTTGAAACCCCGCTGGGCACTGCTCGCCCAGACGCAGCAATTCTTGAGCGACTCCGCGACGCATTCGGCGACAAGCTCTTTAAGGATCAGATCGACTTTGCTTCGGAACACTCCATTGCCCTACATATCCCGTGGATCCAGCATCTGTACGGCGATGTCCCGGTGATTGCAGCGTTGGTTCCAGATCCAAACATTGGTCTGATCAGTGACGACGGCGAGCGTGTTGGAACCAAGGAGTTTGCGGCGGCTCTCAAGTCCATTCTTGCGCAGACCGGAGGTCGCACGGTGTTTATTTCAAGCGCCGACCTCAGTCACGTGGGTCCGCAGTTTGGGGATCAAGCCCCGCTTGATGAAAAGCGCCGGCATGCCGTCGAGCAGTTTGACCGCGAACTCTTGGGCGAATTCATCGGCGGCGGCGAACCTTTCTTGGCGCACGTTGCCAAGACGGGCAATGCCAATCGCTGGTGCTCCATCGGCAACATGTATGTCACCGCCGTCTGCGCCCCACACCGGACGCGGGAAATGGTGAAGTACGAACAGTCGGTCGACCCAAATGGTGCGGCGATGATTTCATCAGCAGCGCTAGCGCTGTTGGCGTAACTGAACACGCACTGACTGTGTTGGATGTGCGGTTTCAGGCGAAGTTTCAGGCAAAGTTGCCTGCTTCGTTGCGTGCACATGTGCATCAGTAACTGCAGTGCCGTTCGCTCACGCGTCAGTGGCAACCCGTGTCGGCACCGCGCGACCAATCTGCGCCAAGACTGCGCGTAGATCGCTCCACACTTCAGCGCGCACTTGTCGCGTGTATGTACGCAGTACATACGAGGGGTGGTACGTGGGCATGACCGGAATGCTTGGGCACGAAGCGCCCGCCGGTGGTGTCCACGATTGCCACGTACCGCGAATCCGTGAGATTCCTGCATCGACCTCACAGATCCACTTTGTCGCCGGGCCGCCCAGCGTCACCAGCACACGCGGCTGTACCGCCAATACTTGTTCCAGTAAGTACGGGCCGCAGGCGGCAATGTCTTCGGCAGTTGGCGCGCGATCACCCGGCAATCGCGATTTCATCACGCTGGCGATGTAGACATCCGCGCGCGTCAGACCCATGGCTCGAATCATCTCGTCAAGCTTCTCGCCAGCCGGTCCCATGAACGGACGACCAACGCGCTCTTCTGGCTCACCCGGAACCTCGCCAACAAACATGATCTCTGCATCGGGCGCGCCCTCGCCAAAGACGAGTTTGCCTTTCGCGCCTAATGCCGCGCACAGTTGGCACGTGGCTGCGTGGCGAGATTCAATTTCTGCCAAGCGTGCCACGCGTTCTTCGCGTGAACCAGCGGGTGCCAAACTGCTACTTGCTATGCGTTCATCGCGCGAACCAACGGGTGCCGCCAGTATGGCACGCACATCAGCGGGCGCCGCAACACCCCCGCGCACGGCAGCTGGTTCATGCGACACATGCGGGACATGCGGGACATGCGCGACATCCTTGACCTGCACCACCGACCGCGCTTCCCTTCCGCTTGATACATCACGCGACCCGTGCAACGGACGCGGCGATACATCAAGGCCGAGCGCGCGATCAAAGCGCGCGAGCACGGCATGGACAGTCAACGGATCAGGCATGAACGTCAGCGACGACGCGCACTTGCGGACGGAGTTTCCTTCGCAGCTGGCTCAGGAAGCTGAACGAGTGACTGCGTTCGCAGCACCAGTCCAGAGCCTGCACGCAGGTGGTAGCTCTGCGAGTGAATCTCGTTACGGAAGCGCTGCATGTCAATGATCGACAAATTTGGCTTGCCGTTTGGATCGGTCCAGCAGGTCATCAGCGAATCACTATCGCGACCGTGCTGCAGCATTTCCTTGTAGGTACCGAGGTACAGATGATCACTGAGCGATTCCGACTGGATGGTCGTCATGTACGTGATGTTCTCGGTGATCTTCTCTTCGTGGTCGTGCTCGCCCGCGCATGGGAGCGTGCCGGCCAAGCCGCGATCTGGGAGGCTGGTCGGATTGTCAACTACCACTTCGCAGAAGGTGATGGCGCCGTATTGGAAGCGCACACAGTGACCACCCTTGAAGATCCAGCCCTCAAACTCGTAATCGCCGTGCTGCATCTTGCGGCGCGCTTCAATCCCAAAGAACTCTGGATGGACGGCCCGGCGATACAGGAGCATCGCGTAGGCGTGCGGATTGGAGGCCTTGGGTGGATTGACGTTGGTTTCGAGTGGGTCGTGCATAGTGTTTAGGTTCAGCGAATATCTAACTGATCGACAATTGTCGCGGATTCAGCAGGGAACTCAATCCCTAAAGTCGAGAGTTCTTGCAGATTGTGCATTTGCAACTGATAAACGATGACTTTAAGTGACCTGCAGTCACGCATACGGCGCAAAAAGGTGCCCGGATCCCCATTTCGCGGGATCCGGGCATAAGTGTGGGCGACACGGACGGTAAGCCGGATTCTGTCAGCGGCAAAGCCGCGTACAGCCATTTATCTAGGCCAGCCGTTACCGACTGGCTCCAGCACGCGACCCGCCCCGATACCCGTGGACACGGGCGTCGACGGAAACCGTCGACCGAGACTGCTTGCGCTTGCACGCAGTGGGGTTTGCCATGCCCTGGCCGTC
>JBIKZY010000113.1:0-7325 GCA_044354475.1 Phycisphaerales bacterium | reverse complement strand
GAGAACCCGTTTGCAGCTCAAGAGGGCGCTCTCTGCAAGGAACTCAATAGCTCTTGCCAAGAGTTGGTGATCCGCGCGGCACGGGCATCCGGTGAGCACCGACTCATTGACCCGAAAGTGGTTGGCGTCGACCCGTGGGGGATTGATGCGCGCGCGCAACTCGGGATTGCGCGCATTTCAGCCAATCCAGCCCTTGCATCTACAAATGACGTCAAACCGTGGATCACGGAACAAGCCGGCGGGTAAGGGCTTCGCGCGCGGTACGCGCCCGCTTAGACTGACGGCTCGTCAATTCGATGTCCACGAAGGAAACCACCGATGGCTCAAGGAATGTCCGGCAATCTGAACCACGCGATGATTGATGGACCGCAAGGCAAAGCGGCTCAGGAGTACGCCAACCACTTTGGTGAGCCTGGCTTCCACGACATTACCAAGGCGTACATCGGACAGAATTACGGCGGGTACACGGCGGAGAACCAGGAAACGTGGCGCGTTCTCTACGACCGGCAAATGGCGTATTTGGCCAACAACGCCAGCGAGGTCTATCTGAGCGGCGCACGCAGCATTAACTTGGTTCGCGACCACATCCCTTACCTCGAGGGACCGCAGTCAGTAAACAAATTCTTGATGCCACTCACTGGTTGGCAGAGCAAGGCTGTTCCCGGCTACTTGCCCGCGAAGGCGTTCTTTGCGTGCCTTGCTCGCCGCGAGTTTCCAACCACCATCGTGATTCGTTCGCGTGAGTCCATTGACTACTTACCCGAGCCAGACATCTTCCATGACATCTTTGGACATGTCCCGTTGCATGCAGACCCCACCTTTGCTGACTTCCTGCAGACCTACGGCAAGGCCGCGGTCAGCACCGATGATCCGCACCATACCGAACGCCTCGCACGTCTCTTCTGGTTCACCGTGGAGTTTGGTCTGATCCGCGAAGGTGGGCGAAATCGGCTGTATGGAAGTGGGCTGATTTCAAGTCCCGGCGAAAGTGCCCACGCACTTGATTCCCAGGATGTCGACCGCCGTCCGTTCGACCTTGAAACGGTCTGCAACACGTCATTTGAAATCGACCATTACCAGCCGATTCTCTATGTTCTTGAGAGCTTCGATCAACTTCGCGATGCTATGAATACCTACGCGCAGCGACTCCTTGACCCAGCCCGTCGGCCCGTGAACGCATAAGTCGAGCGAACGTCACCGCTACACTCCGGGCAATGCGCCGCACCCTGAATTCCTGCCCGATGTGGGCGCCTGTGACTGTAACCATCGCGGCACTCCTCGGCGGCTGCGCCCTTGGCCCGAACTATCAAGCGCCCCAGGTTCCGGTGGAGCCGCAATTCACCGCCAAAAGTGATTCCGCCCTCGCGGTAACCGAACCAATCAGCGAGCGCTGGTGGCAGAATTTCAACGACCCCGTGCTGGGCGAACTGGTGTCGCGTGCCGACATGCAGAACATCGATCTGCGCCGCACACTACTTGCGCTTGAGGAGTACCGCGCGCAATACACCATTGATTTTTCCAAGCTGTTCCCGGAAATGGATACGGGGCTCGGGTTCAGCCGCCGACGGATCAACGGTAATGCGCTGGGAATTCAGAACCCGGACGCGCTGAATCAGAGCTTCAGCAATTGGGAATGGAACATCGCATCCGCTGCTTGGGAAATTGACGTGTGGGGCGCCGTGCGTCGGCAGATCGAAGCAGGAGTTTCGCGCGTGCAGATGAGCGCCGCTGAATACCGCGCAGCGTTAGTCAGCATTCGCGCTGAAGTTGCACAGGCGTATGTCACCATTCGACAACTGCAAGCACAACGCAAGGCATTCAGGGACCTTGCCCAGGGCTACGGAAAACTGGTCGGCGCGATCGAGAAGAAAGTTCGCTATCAGGCAGGTTCGAAGGTGGAACTTGGCGAGGTTCGATCACGTCAGTCATCGGCATTGGCCGAGTCATTGCGCTTTGACGGGATGATCGCCAAACAGCTGTCTGGCCTGTGCATTCTGTTAGCAGAAACGCCCGAGCGCATTCGCGCATTGGTTGAAACCGACGGCAAAGTGCCCACGGTGGATATGCCCATCGCTGTGGGTATTCCCTCGACACTGCTCATGCGTCGCCCCGACGTTCAAGCTGCCGAACGCAACTTCCAAGCCGCCACTGCCGAAATCGGCGTCGCCGAAGCGGGCTACTTGCCACGCTTTACATTCACTGGCAACTTCATCATCCAGACTCCGAATTTCAGTGACTTGGGGGATGTCAACAAAAACATGACCTACGGATTCACGCCCGCGGTCAATTGGAATTTCATGAACATCCTGACTGGCGCCGCCGAAGCGCGCGTCAAACAAGCCAAGGCGCGCTCTGCAGACGCCCTGCTGCGATACCAACTCGCGGTGGTGACTGCGGTCAACCAAGTGGAGTCTTCGATTACTTCCTTTACTGCGGCACGTGCCGTACGCAGCAACTTCTCGGATAGCGCCCGCGAAATCGGCGCGTCTTATGACTTGGCGTTCATGCAATACAACGCCGGCACTATTGACATTTCGCGTCTCATTGAATTCCTTCAGGCCTCAGTACTGGCGCGCAATGGACTTGCGCAAGCCGAGGGCCTGGTGGCGCAAGACTGCGTGGAGTTGTACCGATCGCTCGGTGGTGGCTGGGAGAACAGTCCAATGCCGAGCGCTGTCGAGGATGTGAAGCGATTCAACCCCACCCCAACCGCAAACGACTTCTTGGCGCCAAGCAGCGCTGCTGCTAGTCAGTCCAACGGCTAAGTACACACACATGACTATCAAGAACACTGGATTTCTCGCAGCAATCATGCTGACCGCCGCTGTCACCAGCGCTTGCTCACGCGCGCCACAAGGTCCGGCTGGAATGCCGCCATCGCCAGTGCGCACCATCAAGCCGACGGTCAGCGATGTGCCAATCCACCGGGAATACCCGGGAATGACCATGAGCGTTCGCACCGTTGACATCATTCCGCGCGTGAGCGGATGGATCGATACGCAAGGCTTCACCAATGGCCAGGCAGTCGACGAAGGACAGATGTTGTACGTCATCGATCCACGCCCCTACCGCGTGATGGTGGAAAAGGCGAAAGCAGATATTGCAGTTGTAGAGGCGGAGCTGAAGAACGCCAGTGACAAAGTAGTGCGCAACCGCCCGCTCGTTGAGGTTTCAGCAATTTCGCAAGAGGTATTCGATCAAATGCTTGCCAATCAGCGGACCGCGGAAGCCAATCTTGATGCAAAGCACGCCGCCCTTGACGAAGCGAACCTAAATCTTTCCTTTACCCGTATTGCGAGCCCCGTCACTGGTCAGGCCAGTGCGACCAACAAGTACGCCGGCACTTCCGTCACCCCGCAGGACACACTAGTCACTGTTCGGCAGATGGATCCACTGTGGGTGGAGTTTGAGCCAACCGATTCAGATATTCCCGTGCTGCGCCGCATGCAGCTTGCCGGTGATGCAACCACGCAAGCAGCGCTACCGAGCGGCACCTGGAAGCGCGCCGGCAAGGTGGTGTTCATTGACAACTCAGTGAACCGCGACACTTCCACCATTCGAACGCGAATTGAAGTCCCCAATGCAGACTTGGTCATGGCGCCGGGCGCGTACGTCACTGTGAAACTTCAGGTGGACGAGTTGAAAAATGCAGTTTCCATACCAGAAAATGCACTGACCTATCAAACCGCTGCCGCAACTGTTTGGGTGGTTGACGCCGAAGGCAAGGCGCGTCAGAAGGTGGTAACCACCGGCCCGCGCGGCGGAGCGGGCATCGTCATTACCGATGGGCTTGGCGCAGATGAGACGGTGGTGATTGAAGGCATGCAGAAGCTCCGCGATGGAACTCAAACCGTTCCGCCCGAAGTCATGTTGCAGGCCGTGGAAGCGAAGATTGAGAAGCGCATGGGTAAGGCTGCCGAATGATCGAATTCTTCATTAAGCGCCCCATCTTTGCAACGGTAATCGCCTTGCTCATGGTGATCGCTGGCGGGCTTGCGATGACCATCATGCCGGTCTCGCAGTTTCCACCGATCACTCCACCCACCGTACAGGTCTCCGCGTTCTATCCCGGCGCTTCCGCGGAAACAACATCGGACGTAGTCACTCGCCTCCTGGAGCGGCAAATCAACGGCGTGCCCGGCATGATTTACATGTCGAGCAATTCCGTGAACGGCGGGAATGCGGTCATCACCGTCACCTTCGATGTCGGATACGACCTCTCCATCGGCACGGTCGATGTACAGAACTACGCGCAGACTGCTATCCCGCAGCTGCCACCGGAAGTTCAACGCCAAGGCATTTCCGTCCGCAAGCAGTCAACCGACTTTGTACAGGTTGTTGGCCTGCGTTCGCCAAAGGGCACGTATAACGCTGACTTTCTCGCCAATTACGCTGATATCAACATCGTCCAGACGCTGCAGCGCATCCCGGGTGTTGCTCAGGTTTCCAACTTTGGACTGCGCCAATATTCCATGCGCATCTGGATGGATACGCAGAAATTGGCGGCGCTGGGCATCGAACCACCGGTTGTCTTCAAGGCTATCGATGAACAGAATCGCCAAGCTGTTGCTGGACAAACTGGTGCATCACCTACGACTGCCACTATGCCCGCATTCACGATGCAGGTCAACACCCTGGGCCGCCTTGAGCAGGTCAAAGAGTTTGAACAGATTGTGGTGCGGAGTGGCAAGAGCGGAACCGTGCTCTTAAAGGATGTTGCACGAGTTGAGCTTGGTGCCGCAAGTTACGCCACCATTGGCAAGCAAGATGGCGAGGCGAGTGGACTGTTGGGTGTATTCCAGCTTCCCGGATCGAATGCGTTTGAGATTGCCAAAGGCGTCACCGCAGCGATGGAGTCACTGAAGAAGGACTTCCCGGAAGATGTTGATTACCGGATTAACTACGACACTACTAAGTTCGTCAAGGCATCGATCGAGGAAGTAGTCACGACTTTCTGGGTGGCCGCGCTTCTTGTATTGATCATCATCTACGTCTTCTTGCAGAGTTTCCGCACGACGATCATCCCCATGATCGCCATTCCGGTGTCGATCATCGGCACATTCGCCATCATGCTGGGGCTGGGATTCTCGATCAATACGCTGACACTGCTTGGCCTGGTGCTCTCCATCGGCATCGTGGTGGACGACGCCATCGTGGTGGTAGAGAACGTCGAGCGCAAGTTCGAAGCGGGTGAAACTGATCCATACCGAGCGGCCAGTGCAGCGATGAAGGAAGTGGCTGGTCCAATTGTTGCCACCACACTTTCGCTCGCCGCGGTCTTCGTTCCAGCATCACTCATGCCCGGGGTCACTGGCCAGTTGTATAACCAATTTGCCATGACCATTGCCATATCGGTGGTCCTGTCTGGCATCAACTCACTGACACTGAGCCCCGCCCTTGCCGCCATCTTCCTCCGCCCCCGCAAGATGGCCGAGCGCGGTTTCTTTGGCGCGTTCAATCGGCAATTTGCACGTGTTGAATTGACATACGAGTCCACCGTTGGTTGGCTAGTTCGGCGCTGGGTGGTTGCTGGTGTCATTTTTTTGGCAGCGATTGCAGCCGCGCTATGGCTGGTGATCAACGCGCCGACGGCGTTCGTACCTGACGAAGACAACGGGTACTTCTTTGTTGCCTATCAATTGCCCGCTGGTTCCCCGCTGGACCGCACCAATGCTGTCGCCGCTGAAGCGCGCAAGATCGTAGCTGCACAGCCGGAAGTTGACACGATCATCGAGATCAATGGCCTGAACTTTCTATCGAATGCGCCGCAGTCCAACAGCGGTGTACTCATCCCGGTACTCAAGCCGTGGTCGGAACGCACCGGCCCCGCGCACAGCACCACTGCCATCGTGCAACGATTACAGCCACTTCTGTGGACCATTCCAGGAGCAATGGCATTCCCATTCAATCCACCATCAATCCCAGGGTTGGGAACGGTTGGCGGATTCCAATTGCAGTTGATTGACCGGGCTGGCCTGGGAACCGACGCGCTGTATGCCGCGGCAATGAACATTGTGGCCGAGGCACGCAATCATCCAGACAAACTACTGGGTGTTTCTACGTTCTTCCAGAAGGACGTTCCGCAAGTTTGGCTTGATATCGACCGCGCGAAGTTGCAGCGTCTGGGCGTGACGGTTGCTGACGCATTCGCGGTGTTGCAATTGAATTTCGGTAGTGCGTACGTCAACCAGTTCAATCGATTCAATCAGGTGTATCAGGTGTATGTGCAAGCGGACGCGCGCTACCGCATGGCGCCCGAAGATCTCGGCAAGCTGTATGTGATCAACCGAGATCGAGAGATGATCCCGTTCTCCGCGTTCGCGCATGAACGCACCACTACCGGTCCGGACAACCTGACGCACTACAACGTCACCGACACCATCGCCATCAATGGCGCGGGCGCTCCGGGTGTCAGTTCCGGCGTTGCCACTGCATTCATGGAAGAGATTTGCGAGAAGGTCCTTCCGCAAGGCATGACCTATGAGTGGACGGGCATCGTCTATCAAGAGCGCACCTCTTCGAACGCCGCCCCAATCGTCTTCACGTTGGCGATCATTGCAATATTCTTGTTCCTGGCTGCCCAGTACGAGAGCTGGACGCTGCCGATCTTGGTGGTGATCGCTATTCCGTTTGCTGCGCTCGGCGCCGTGGGCGGCCTCCGCATTGCAGGTATGCCGCTTGATATCTATGCGCAGATCGGGTTGGTGATGCTCATTGGATTGGCAGCAAAGAATGCCATCTTGATTGTGGAGTTTGCCAAGGAGGCCACTGAGCGAGGACGTTCGCCCGTGCAAGCCGCCATGGATGCTGCGCGCCTGCGCCTCCGACCAATCTTGATGACTGCACTCAGCTTCATCTTGGGCGTGGTGCCCTTGGTGTTCGCCAGCGGAGCTGGTGCGAACGCACGCCAATCGATCGGCGTGACCGTCATGGTTGGCCTAGCGGTATCGACGCTCCTTTCCTTGGTCATCGTGCCGGTCTTCTATGCACTGCTAGTGGTCATTCGCGACCGCGTGTGGGGGCCTGATGAGCCGGACGCCGAGCAGCCCGCCAAGTAACCTTCTCGTCATGAGCACCGCCGCTGCAGCGCTAACTATCACGCACGCTGAATTCCGCGCCCGACGCGACCGGCTTCTGGCCGATCTTGGGCAGTCCGCGGGATTGGTCCTCGCTGGCGATGCGGATCCATCGCTGCACCACCCATGGAAGCCGCACGCGCACTTTGAGTACCTCACCGGTGTCACCGATGAGCCCGGGGCCATGCTCTTCCTCGATCCCGCCAATCCAGTGCCAGCCAAGCGCGCCACGTTGCTGCTTCGGCCGCT
>JBIKZY010000112.1:0-7380 GCA_044354475.1 Phycisphaerales bacterium | reverse complement strand
CGCGCACAGGTACAGAACAAACACGGTCATTCCGTAGTGGGCGCGAAGGGCGGCAAAGAACCGCTGAAGCATGCCCAAATCGTACGCGGTCGCGGCGCTCGCCCGGATCCGGCTACACTGAATTTTCGCAAAAACAGCACACGGGAGCAAAGCACATGTCAGCGCATCTCAAGGTCAACTGTGACCGATCAGCAATTGTCGAAGCACTCTCCTTGGCCTCCGCCGTGGTGCCCACCCGCACCACCACGCCCGTTCTCAGCTGCCTCAAGCTGACGGCGAAGGACGGTGTACTGGTCCTGCGCGCCACCGACGGGCAGATCTCCCTGGCACTGACCGTACCGAACGTGGAAGTGATCTCCGAAGGCGAAGCCCTGATCCCAGCAGACAAGCTCGGCCAGATCGTTCGCACCTGCGAAGATTCGACCGTCACCCTGGAAATGGACAAGAACGTCGTCACCGTCCGCAGCGAAGGCAGCACGTTCAAGATCTTCGGTTACGACCCCAAGGATTATCCCGTCGCGCGCGAGCCGCAAGCTACCGGTGCCTTTGAAGCAACCGCCGAGACACTGCGCCGCCTCATCGCGCGCACGCTGTTTGCCACCGCTGTTGAGAACGCACGCTTTGCGATCAACGGCGTACTGATGGAACGCAAAGGCAAGCGCATTCGCTTGGTCGGCACTGACGGCAAGCGCCTCGCAGTGGCCGCCGGCGCCTGCACTGGCGAAGGCGACATGACGCTCATCGTTCCGTCGAAGAGCCTGAACATTCTCATGAAGATGCTCAGCGAGCCGGATGCAACGGTCACCATTGGCAAAGCCGACGGGCAAGCCGTGTTCCAAGTGGAGGGCGTTGGCCACTTGGTGACCAGTCTCGTGGAAGGCACATTCCCTCCCTTCGAAGACGTCATTCCGAAGGACCAAGACAAGCGCGTCACCTTCGATGCCGCTGATCTCGCCACCGCCATCCGCCGCGCCGCGCTCCTCACCAACGAGGAATCCAAGGGCGTTCGCTTCACCTTCAAGGGCGACATGCTGGTGGTTTCCAGCCGCGCGCCCGAAATGGGCGAGGCAGAAATCCGCGTGCCGATGTCCGGTTACGTGGGCGATGCAATCGAAATCGGCTTCCAGCCGGCGTTCATCGTCGATGCGCTGAAAGTGATCGACGGTCAGCAAGTGATGATCGAAATGCGCAGCCCGCAGAAGCCGGGTGTATTCAAGGTGGGTCAAGAGTTCACCTACGTGGTGATGCCAGTGAACGTGGTGTAACCAAAGCCGCGCCGCGGTTCATCCGGCGCATCTGCAATCATCTACCAACGAAACAGGAGCCTCGACCACTGAAGGTCAAGGCTCCTGTTCTTTCAGCACTGCAACCATGCACGTACATGCCATGGCCGCAAATCAAATCAATTCAAATCATTACCGCGCGTACTTCACACCGCAGCCGTAGGCCTTGGTGGTAGCGGGCGAAACGGGCTTGCCGTCCTTGAGCGCCTGCACAGCACTGACAACATAATTCTTATCGCCTTGATCATCGATCGCGCCCGCATATGCAAGCACTCCTGATGCATCAATGACGAAGCAGTGCGGCGTGGTCTTCGCGCCGTATGCGTGACCAACGGCACCATCGCCATCAATCAAGGCTGGACCGGAAATCTTGTTCTTCGTCAAGTACTCGCCACTCTCCATGGGCTTGCCCGCCGTCGATGCGGTGGAATTGACGAACAAGAACACCACGTCGGAGTTGATCGCCTTCGAATCACTCATCATCTTGGCAACTGATCCATCTTCCATCTTGCCCTTGCAGACTGGGCAGCCCGGATTCATCCACTCCATCACCACCACCTTGCCCTTGAAGTCAGACAGGCTGACATCTTTGCCCGCCGAATCCTTCAGCGTGAAGGCTGGCGCTGGCGAGCCGACCTTGGCGGCATCAGCCTTCTCTGCCTTCTTCGATTCCTTCTTGGTGTCCTGCGAGGCGTACTGCGATGGGCTGGCATAAGCAACACCAGTAACGACTGCGGCAGCAACTCCGAGGGTTGCGATCATCTTGAGCGGGTTCATCAAATCTCCTGTGAGGCGCACGGCGCCTAGCTAATGGTGAGTGCACGCACGCGCGCGCACTCTGTTGGCTCACTTCGACGGAGGAGCCTGATCCGATGCACCCACCCCATTGGCGCCAAGCGAAGTGCCGGGACCAGCCAATGGGTGAGGAATGGTGAGCCAAACGCATGGATCGGAGGCGCTATTGCCAAAAAGTATCAATCCTGCCACTGCAGGCTGACCCGGACCCTCGCCCATGCTAGTGACCATAAATTCAAGTTTAAATTGTTCCCCAGAGACAGTGCCTTCGATCGCCACTGCGCCCTCGGACATGGCCAACTGCATTCCGGCAACTCCCGCCGGGATGAATCGCACCGAGCCATTCCCTTGCGTGGAACCCCTGATGGACACCTTGCCGTTCTCCAGGCTCGCGAACAGCCGCGCTGATGCCGCGGTCGCGGGCAGCGATCGACCTCCGAACGAGCCGCCGTTCAACTGAACGCCGGAACCCGCCTCAGCTACTGGCGGCCAGTTACCACCGCCGGATAGTTTGGCAACGACGCATCGCTCCTTGCAAACCATGACCTTGGCGCGCACCGACCACACGCCTTGCTGCGCACTATCGCTGTCGCTCTTCCACGGGTCTTCCCGAAGCACGCCCGCGCGGCGGACTGGAACCAAATAATCTGCTGTTCGCGAGTAGCCGTAGAAGACGCCGCCATCAATCGAACTCACCTCGGGGCGCGGATACACGGTGGCCCCAGCCTGCCAACCGGCGGGAAGCGTCAACTCAAACGCGGGCGCATTTCCGTTGTCGCCGGGATTCTCCCAATAGAGATGCCAACCGGGCGTGGGACTGATCGTGGCCACCAGGATCCATGACTGATCACTCGCCTGCGCCCAACGGAAGGAACTGCGCTCAATACCTTCGGGCGGAGACTGATCAGGCGTCTGTGAGTTCGATGGCGAGTCAGCGTTTGGAGCCGACTGTGGTGCAGAATCTGACGAATCTTGCACGGCAGCGATCGCGCGCAACGCGTCTGACTGCGGAGCCATCGAGAGACAGGAAATCAACAGGACAACAGGAACAGCGAAGGTCATCAGCATGCCAACAGTATGCCCGTATTGGCACGTTCCCGGGCAGCACCTTGCGAAATTCGGTGATAACGCGGACACTTCCCGCATGACCACCCCACTCCGAGTGCTTGGCACGCGATCCGTACTACTTGCAGCGATTGCAGCCGCACCCCTCGTCGCGCTCCTTGGATGCGATATTAAGACCAGCGATCGCGACTTGGTGTTTCTGGACCCACCGTCCGCGGTCGAAAAGATGCACCCGCGTACCGGCATGTTCGAGAAGGCCATCGTTTCATGTTGGGTCGATCCGCGCTCCGCGGACGACTACGCCAAGGGGCACATCAATGGTGCTATCAGTGCACCGCTTGTTGACATGACCGAGACTGCAGCAGCGCGACTCGCTGGTCACAATCTCTTTGTGGTCTACGGCGACGCGTTTCAAGATGCGCTCGCCAAGGCGGGAGCCAAGCGACTCTTGGAACTCGGCTTCAAGAACGTCTACGTCTTGGAAGGCGGCATCCGCGCGTGGCAGAAAGATGGCTACACGCTTGTCACCGGCACTGAGCCCGGCGGCGGTACCCCACCAAAGAAAGATGCAGCAGGAATCAAGCCAGCGGAACGCGGCGGCGTGGAAGTTCCCGAACAGGGCGTGCGGTAAAGGCGCGCGCCGAATTCGCTGCGGCGAGCCGGTGATTCGTTGCGTCAATGCGTGAGACAGTGCACGCATCAGCGTGTCAACGCGTCACCACTTCATACGTTCATAGTCTTGATTACTTCAAAGCTTCAACACCAGCCACGATTTCCGTGAGCTCGGTGGTGATACGCGCCTGACGAGCACGGTTGAAATTACGCTTGAGCGTGCGACCAAGGCCGCCTGCGTTGTCAGTCGCGGCCTTCATGGCCACCATGCGCATGACGTTCTCACTCACCACTGCATCAAGAAATGCTTGGTAAAGCGAGACCTTGAGGGAGCGCGGCAGCAAGTCGTTCAGCAGTTCCGGCGCAGATGGGCTGAAATCAAAGTTCGCGTTCGAGACCTTATCGCCAGCCACTTCATCAGCCTTGGGAAGAGTGAGCGGAAGGAGCTGCATCACTTCCGGACGCTGACGCGCCGCGGAGATGTAACGCATGTAGATGACCTTGACCGAGGCAAACTCGCCAGCCACAAATCGGTCGATGTAATCCTGTCCAACCTTCTCAACCGCCTCGTACTGCGGCTTATCTCCAATGGCGTGTCGCGCGGAGACTTCCTGCTTCTGATACTTGAAGAAGGCAAGCGCCTTACGACCAGAAACATCCACCACTACTTCGCGGCCGTTGGCACGAATTTCGTTGAGGAGCTTGGTCACCGTGCGGAGCACCGTGGAGTTGTAAGCGCCGCACAAGCCGCGGTCCGAAGCGATCACCAGCACCAAATCCTTCTTGGAGGCGCGGTTGGACTGCTCAAGCATCGGATGACTCGCGTCGCCCGCTTGTTCCGAGACCTTAGCCACGAGACCACGAATGGTGTCGGTGTATGGCCGGCTGTTCTTGGCACGCGTGAGCGCCGCCGTGAACTTAGCGGTAGCGATCATCTGCATCGTCTTGGTGATGCGCTGAATCGTCTTCACGGCGCCCATGCGCTTCTTGATTTCGCGTAGCTGTGCCATAGGGGCAACGATGATAGCGGATCAGGAGCCGTAGCCGCCAACGTCAGGAATTCATGGGTTTCGGCGCAACTCGCTCAGCATTGCATGCCGTCAAAGCCAAGCTCCACCCCGGCGGGAAGGCGGTCTGACAATTCAGCGTGCCGAACATCGTGCGTCATGTGGGTAAAGATTGTCCGCCGCGCCGCAAGTTGCGCAGCCACATCAAGCGACTCGTTCAGGCTGAAGTGCGTCGGATGCTTGCGCTCGCGAAGCATGTCAAGCACTAGAATGTCAAGCTCCGCAAGGACTGACCATGACTCTGGTGGAATCGCACTCACATCGGTGCAATAGGCAATCGGCAACGCGGCATGGGTTCCTGCGGCGGAGTGGGCACTCAATGTTCCAACTGCTGCATCAAAGCGCCAACCAAGAATCGGCAGTGCTCCATGCAAGAGTCGTACTGGCGTTGCATCAATTCCAAAGAGATGAACCTTGCGGCCAGGCTCCACTGCTACCGTCACTACATCGGCTACGAAGCTCTTGTTGACATTGCGGTGCGGTCGAAAGATATGGTCGTAGATGCGCGTCAGCTCATCAATCACCGTGCGCTCGGCATAGAGATTGATCGGCGCCTTCATCGTCACGTTGTACAGGCGCGCATCGTCAAGACCGAAGACATGGTCAACATGCGAATGCGTGAAGAGGATGGCATCAACACGGCGAATGCGATGGCGCAGCGCGTGCTCGCGATGATCAGGCGGGCAGTCGATCAATATGACGCGATGAATTCCGGTTGGATCTTTAAACTCAAGCATTGCCCCAACCCGCGTTCGGCGATCACGCGAATCGGTGCTTGTGCATGTTGCGCAGTCGCACGCGATCACGGGGATGCCAGAACTGGTGCCTGTGCCAAGCAGCGTGAATCGAACATCGGTGACGCCGGATGCGGCAGTGACTGAGTGAGCAACAGTGCTTGTGTTCGCGCCGGTTGTCACACACCTGCTCCAGCAATGGCGTCGCGCAAATCACGTACGACCCGTGCAGGATCCTGCGCGCCGCACACAACCGAACTCACGGCCACACCTTGGCAGCCAACTGCCAGCAATTCCCCGATGTTTCCTTGAGTGATTCCACCAATCGCCAGATGTGGAACGCGTGCACATTCGGCGAGGTACTCACGCAGATAGCCCACACCGCCCGGAATGATTGCAGGCTTCACGCTCGTTGCAAACATGGCGCCAACACCGCAGATATCCGCGCCCGCATCACGCGCGGCGCGTGCTTCGGCGATCGAATGAGTACTCACACCAACAAGAAGCGAGGTACCAGCCATGCGGCGAACATCGGCGATTGACATATCGCCCTGACCAACATGCACCCCATCTGCTCCGCAGGCGATGGCAATATCCGCGCGGTCATTCACAATGACGCTGACGCCCGCAGGACGAGCAACGC
Source organism: Phycisphaerales bacterium (assembly GCA_044354475.1). Lineage (GTDB taxonomy): Bacteria > Planctomycetota > Phycisphaerae > Phycisphaerales > SM1A02 > UBA966. Next base: position 1,181 of record JBIKZY010000112.1, on the reverse strand, counting down.
TGATCACCATGCGAACGCGTTCGGCTAAGGCGTGAGTGGGCATGTCCTTCTCGCGCACCTGTATGCAATCTGCCCCGCCTTCGATTGCCGCGTCGAGTGTCTTGTGCCATGGCAGCGCACACATGGATTCCGTGAGCAAGACGCACACGCGCCACTGCTTGCGTGCAGCGCTTCCCATTCGCATCAGTAGATCGCGCTCTGCGTCGTATGACGAGTAGCGCAACGCCTCGACCACACATGCAGTTGCCGGAACGACCACCTTCATGCATTCCTCGATCGACCGAAGCGCCTCGCCGAGGCGCTTGCCTGCGGCAGCCACCACTTCATGGTGCGTTGCGCGGGCGCCTTCAAACTGACCATCGATTGCCGTACCCACATCACCGGCGGCGTCGCGATTGGCCTCAAGCCAGCCGGACGGAAGGGACGCAAGCGCTCCTTGGAGCCCATGGCGGATCGCTTTCAGTCGTCCGGAAAGTTCCGCGTCGTCGAGCGCAAAGCGTGCGGCATCCTCAAGCACACGCAGTGCCTCGCGTGCGCGGTTCGCATTGGCATCCATGGCACGGGCGACCGATCGCATCCCCTAAGCGTAGCAGCGTGGCTATCCTTCCCTTCCCATGGCAAACGCTGACCATTCCCTCGGTACCGCTCCAAGCAATCCCGACCGCCGCGACTTCATCGCCGCATCGATCGGACTTGCTGCTGCGGCCGCAGCCGCGGGAACGGTCAGCTCAGCCGCTGCCTTTCAGTCCACCCCCAACGCATCCAAGGAGAAGAAGATGCCATTCACACTGCCAGAACTTCCGTACGCCGAAAACGCACTCGAACCAACCATTGATGCAAAGACGATGAATATCCATCGCACCAAGCATCATCAGGCTTACATCGACAATCTGAATAAAGCCGTTGAAGGAACCCCATGGGCAGAGATGTCCATTGATGACATCTGCCGCAAGGCGAAGGATGCGCCGGATGCAGTCAAGGCTGCAGTGCGCAACAACGGCGGCGGGCATTGGAACCACTCGATGTACTGGAAGTGGATGGCCCCAAAGGGTCAAGGCGGCGCACCGAGCGCAGCGCTCGCCGCAGCGATCGACAAGAGTTTCGGCAGCATGGACAACTTTAAGACGCAGTTTGCTGATGCGGGCATGAAGCGCTTCGGCAGTGGCTGGGCGTGGCTTGTG
>JBIKZY010000111.1:0-7473 GCA_044354475.1 Phycisphaerales bacterium | reverse complement strand
TCCGAAGCAGTGGAACCGTGGCGCCGCAACGGCCCGCGCATGAACATGTTCTACTCGCGCGCCATCCGCAACTTCGGCGCGTTCTTCAAACTCAAGCCCACCACGCCGTTTGAATCACTCCCCGCGAAAATCCGCGGCTACTTGATGAACGGCATCCCCGAAGATGAACGCGACGAGCTCGGCGGAAAGTTCGAAGGCGTGCTGCCAAATCTGCAGCGCCGCTTCCAAGACAGTGAGAGCGAATTCGTCAAGGAACGCCTGCTTGCGTACATGAGCGCCGCGCCCTGCCCCGCGTGCGCCGGCAAGCGCCTGCGCCCCGCTGCACTCGCTGTGAAACTCAAGAGCGGCACGCTCAACATGAGTATCGCCGACACCACCGCCATGAGCATCGAACGCGCGCTTGGGTTCTTCTCAAGCGTCGACCTCGGCAAGATGCAGCGCACCATCGCCGAGCCGATCCTCAAGGAAGTGGATGCGCGGCTCGGATTCTTGGCGAGCGTCGGCCTTGGGTACCTCACGCTCGACCGCGCCTCCGGCACGCTTTCTGGTGGCGAAGCGCAGCGCATTCGCCTGGCAACGCAAGTGGGCAGCGGCCTCGTTGGCGTTGCCTACGTGCTTGATGAACCAACCATCGGACTGCATCAGCGCGACAACGATCGACTGCTCGCCACGCTCCGGCGCTTGGCGGATATCGGCAATACCGTCTTGGTGGTGGAACACGATGAAGATGTGATTCGTGCCGCGGATTACTTGGTGGATGTTGGCCCCGGGCCTGGTCGCCACGGCGGAAGCATCGTGGCCGCTGGATCCGTTGATGATGTTGCCGCCTGCAAAGAGAGTCTCACTGGCGCGTACCTGTCCGGTCGTCGCTCCATTGCTGTGCCCACCGAGCGCCGCCCGGTGCGCGCCGACCGCGCCATTGTGGTGAAAGGTGCCAAAGAGAACAACTTGAAGGGGATCGATGCCGCGTTCCCGCTCGGCGGACTCGTCTGCGTGACAGGCGTGAGCGGTAGCGGCAAGAGCACGCTGGTCTCTGACATCTTGCTCAAGGCCGCGCAAAAACATGTGCACGCTGCGAAGGTGGTGCCCGGCACCCACGCGCGCGTCACTGGTCTTGCAGGCATCGAACGCGTGGTGGAAGTTGACCAAAGCCCAATCGGTCGCACGCCGCGCTCTAATCCTGCTACTTACACGGGCATCTTTGATGAGATCCGCAAGCACTTCGCCAAGTCGCCGGAATCAAAGATCCGCGGCTACGAGCCCGGTCGCTTTAGTTTCAATGTCAAGGGCGGCCGCTGCGAAGCATGCCAAGGTCAAGGCATGGTGAAGATTGAAATGCACTTCCTGCCGGACGTGTTTGTTGCATGCGAAACCTGTAAGGGAACCCGGTACAACCGCGAAACGCTTGAAGTGAAATTCAAAGGCAAGAACGTTGCCGAAGTGTTGGACATGACTGTGGATGACGCGGTGTTGCACTTTGAAGCGCACCCAAAGGTCCGCGGGATGCTTGAGTGTCTGCGCGATGTTGGCCTTGGCTACATGCAACTTGGGCAAGCAAGCACCACGGTCTCTGGTGGTGAAGCGCAACGCATCAAGCTTGCCACCGAACTCGGCAACATGTCCAGTGCAAGCACGCTCTATGTGCTGGACGAGCCGACCACCGGCCTGCACTTTGCCGATGTAGAAAAACTGCTGGTGGTGCTGCAACGGCTCGCGGACGCCGGACACACGCTGGTGGTGATCGAACACAACCTGGATGTAGTGAAATGCGCGGATTGGCTCATCGACCTCGGTCCGGAAGGCGGCGAGCGCGGCGGAACGATCATCGCCGCCGGTACTCCCGAACAGGTGGCGGCCACCGCGGCTTCATACACCGGTCGCTACTTGAAGCCAATCTTGGAGCGCGCCGCACGAGCGTCGGCAGGCAGCACGAGCAACGCTCAGCCGACGCGCCGCTCGACCAAGCGAATAGCAGCCACGACGAAGCGGTGACTGCGACAACATCAAGCGAAGCATTCGGCGCGAACGACGGGCGAATCGCGCGTGGTCCCTACGGAATCCTTGCCGGTACCGAGGGCTGCGGCAGCGCGTCCGCGGCTGGGTCGCCGGCAAGACGGGCGAGCCAGGTGCGCAGCGCGTAGACGTCGTCCGGGCGACCGCCGTCTTTTTCGACCACCGTAATGCGCTTGTCCACGGGAAGCAGCGCGTCCATACGCGCGCCGGCCAGAGCAACGGCGTCGGCGACGATCTCGATAGCTAGCCAGCGTGCGGGGCGCGCGGGGTCGGCACCATCGTAGGAATCGGGCGTGCCCGGCAGCGCGTCCATCGCGGTCCCCAAGCGCGCGTCGCATGCGAGCACCGCCGATGAAAGCGCGACCACGGCGGGCCCGTCCACGGCGTGGCGGTCGGCGGGCAGCGCGGCCAAGGTGCTATCGACCGCACGCCAGAATGACCAAAGATCCTGCACCGCGCCGCGACCATGCATCAGCGCGAACGACTGGCGCATGCGGGACTGGTCCTCGCCTGAAAGCGCAGCGAGCACGGGGTCCTCAATGTGCTGCGCAGCGGCGTCGGCTGCAGCGCTGCGCGCGCGGAGCTCGTCCTTCGCCTGGGCAAGGGCGGCGTTCGCCGCGTCCACTTCCACCGCCGGCTCGCCGTCTACCCATGGTCGCATCCGCTGCTGGTTCACGTCCAGTTCGCATGCTTGCAGCCGCAGCATCGCGATATGCGCAGTGCGCAGCGCATCGATCCATCCGCCCACCAACGGTGCAGCCGCAGCGACTGCGGCAGCCCGGCCCTCCAGCGTGACCGGTGTCGAGAGAACGCGATCGGCCAGCGCGATCGTCCGTGGCTGCGGCCGGATGTTGTCCGGATTGAAGCGCCGCGCCTCGCGCCAGGCGCGCGCCAGCGCCAGCCCGCCGGCGTCAAAGCGCTCGCCGAGCCCCGCGCGGAGCGCGTCGAACGCGGCATCGTCGATGGCCGTGGCCGTTGACCATGCCTTCAACTTTGCATCGTTCGACCCACGCTGCGCGGCAAGAAACCGAGACATGGCTGCTTGATCGAATGCCGCCTGCCGAATCAACATCGGCGCCGCCGCCACTACAAGCGGACGCACCTCGGCTTCCCAACGCGCACGCGCGTCCGCGACCACCGACGCCAGTACTGCGCGCTGTGCGTCATCCAAGCAAAGCAACTCGGCAAACTGGGCCTCCGAGTCGCCCGACCAGCCCGGCGGGAATCCTTCGGGCAGTCGCTCCATGCGCGCAACGTTGTTGGCGCTTCGTGAACCCAAGCCGCGCCCAAATTCGCGGATGTCATCCTTGCTCGCGTCGGTCAGGCCTTCGATCGGCCAAGATGCCATGCGGTCGGTCACCGCGAGCCACTCCAGCCCCTTGATCGCCGCGAACTGCTGCCGCGCCTCTTCCATGCGCGCGTCGCGCTGATCGGAGAGATCGGCCTGCTTGCCCGTCTCCACCAATCGCTTCATCGCGCCATCGATCAGCGCATCGTCGTCCTTCACCCAGGCGCGACCGACGCGGCGGATCTCATCGCGCGCCGCATCGTCCAACCCGCCGGTGCGCAGAATCTCGGTCACGTACGGGGACACGGCGTGCGAGCCGGTCATGATGGGCGTGATACCGTTGGGAGCGTCGTTCACCCCAAGCATCCGCGGAACCCACAACCGCCGGAGTTCGGCGCGCTCGTCCGGCGTGAGCTGTGGCAGGATCGCGCGGTACGCATCAAGCTGCGCGCGCAACAGGCGGTCGCCGACGTCGGTGCCGGGCTCCAGCGGGTCCACGCGGGACGCCTGGGCGAGGATGACCATGGTGCCCATCGTGCCGTCTGGACGCTTCACCTGCACGCTTCGTTCAGTGGGAGGATTGCGCACGGCGTCGAGCTCGGCCTCCGCCACGCGCTTGCGCGCCAACACAAGCACCGCCACGCGCGCGTCGGCATTGGTCGCCGCCAGCAGGACGCGGTGCCGGTATTCCTCGGGCGTGCCGCCCCATGCCCCCATCGGCATCACCCATCCGCCAAGGTCGTCGGGCATGCTGAAAGAGACGATGCCCACCTGCCCCTGCACCTCGGCTTCGGCGGCACGCACCGCCTCGTTGGCGCGCACCGCATCGATCACCGGGCGATCCTCGGGCCGTGCCGCCGCGGCCAACGCATCGAACAGTTCATTACGAAGCCGCGTCGCCGCGTTCGACGCACGGTTCACCAAATCCTGGCGTCGGCGCAGGTCATCCACCGAGTCAGACAGCGCACCCTTGCCCGCGTCGATCGCCTGCATGGTGGCCTGCTCCAGGCCATCCACGTACGCCTGCAGCGCGGCAAGCACCTGCTCGCGCGGAATGTGGACGCCGGACTCCACCAAGTGGCGCAGCACCCACGAGGGCTTCACGGCGAACGACACCGGAAGCACCGGACCACCCGCGCGGGCAGCAGGCGCGGCAATCCACAGCAGCAATGCAAGTGCTGATGCAGTCAACACACGGAGTCGTTCAGCACTGCCCGGCAGCCCCAATACGAGTACTGCGATCAATGATCTGAGCCGGTTGTTCCCCATGTGCTCACTATACGTCCGGTGATGCGGAACGTTGCCAGCAATCTTCTACCCGTTCACTCTACGTCTGTAATCGCACCAGTTTCGCGTACTCCAGCACCAGCGTCTTCACGCCCACAGTGCGGAATGACACACGCGCGCTGGTGACACTGCCGCGCGGCAAGATTGCTTGCACGGTGCCGGTTCCGAAGAGCGGATGACGCACCATGCAGCCAACCGGAAACTGCGCGCCGAGGCCGCGCGGCTTGTCGAACTCGTCTGCCCACGGCTCGTCGATGCCGTCCGAGCCTTCTCCAGAGCCGTCGCCGCTGCCGTCCATCCAACTGGACGCCAAGTCAGTGCGTTCAACATTTGCCTCCGGAAGTTCGCGCAGGAACTCGCTCTCCATCGCGCTCATGCGCATGCCGCGCACGGTGCGGCGCGCAGCGTGCGTCATCAAGAGCTGCCGCTTGGCGCGCGTCATGCCCACAAAGCAGAGACGTCGCTCTTCTTCAATATCTTCATCACCTTCGCGCGCACGCATGTGTGGCAGCAGGCCTTCTTCGCAGCCGATCATGGTGACCATCTCAAACTCAAGTCCCTTGGCAGCATGAAGCGTCATCAAGGTCACCGATCCAGCGTCGGAGTCATACGCATCGGAGTCCGCCACCAATGCCACGGATTGCAGGAACCCCTGCAGCGCACGCAACAATGTTGGAGGCGCGCCGGCAGGGTCATCCGGTAATTCAAAGTCGCCCGCGGCGTTGACGGTTTCGTCAAGATTGAGGCGTCGCTGCTCTTGGTCATCGCCATCGGTGCCGTCGGCAAAGTCACGCAGGCCGCTTTCATCAAGCACCATTTCTACAAATGCAGCCAGCGCGTCCGGCTCCCCAAGTTCAATCACTTGCCGCCAACGTGCCAGCATGGATGCAAACTCATCAATCTTGCGCGCCGTGCGATCCGCAACGCCCGCCTCGCGCGCAAAACGCAGCGCCGCAAGCATGGGAATTTGCTGAACAGCCGCAATGCGCTCAATGCGCGTGAGGGACGAATCACCAATGCCACGCGTGGGCACATTCACAATGCGACCGCACGCAACATCGTCAGCAGCGTTTGCCACTAAGCGCAGGTACGCCATCAAGTCTTTCACTTCCTTGCGGTCATAGAACGCGGTGCCGCGCACAATGCGGTACGGAATCTGCCTGCGCCGCAGTGCATCTTCCACCACGCGACTGAGCGCGTTCATTCGGTAGAGCACCGCAATTTCTTTCCACGGCGTGCCCGCTGCATTGGCCGTCACGATGGCCTTGGCCACTTCGTCGGACTCAGCGTGCTCATCGGCCGCGCGCAGTACGCGCACCTTCTCGCCCGCGCCCTGCCCCGTGTAGAGCGGCTTCGCCTTGCGACGTTTGTTGTGCCGAATCAGCGCGTCGGCCGCGGCCACTACATGTTCCGTCGAACGAAAGTTCTCACCGAGCGCCACAGTCACAGCGCCATCAAAGCACTCCTCAAATTCAAGGATGTTTCGAATGTCCGCGCCGCGCCAGCGATAGATCGACTGATCCGGATCGCCCACCACGCATATGTTCCGATGCCCACCGGCGATGTTGCGCGCAATAGCAAACTGCGCGCGATTGGTGTCCTGGTATTCGTCGATCAACACATAGCGGTAGCGGCCCGCGGCGATCGCGCGCAGTGAGTCATTCGTGCCCAAACTGATGGCGGTGCGCATGAGTAGATCATCAAAGTCGAGCGCCTTGTTGCGCTGCAGGATCTTCTCGTACGCCTCGTAGGCCTTGGCAACTTGACGCGCTGCAAAATCACCGGCTGCCTCGCGGAATGTGGCTGCATCTACCAGTTGATTCTTCGCAGTACTGATCTTGGAAAGCACCGCGGCAGGCTGGAAGTTCTTCGTATCAAGCCCCGCTTCCACGATCGCGCTCTTCATTGCTGAACGCTGATCGTCGGCGTCGTAAATCACAAAGTCCGGGTCAACGCCGCAATCCACTGCATGACGGCGAAGGAACATGGCGCAGAATGCATGGAAAGTGCTGACCACCAATCCGCGTCGACCGGGCACCTCAACTGGAATCATTGACTCCACACGATGCTTCATTTCGCCAGCAGCTTTGTTGGTGAACGTCAGCGCCAAGATCTGCCACGCCGGAATGCCCAGGGCCACTAAACGGGCCACGCGGCGGGTGATGACGCGCGTCTTTCCAGAGCCGGGGCCAGCAAGCACCAAGAGCGGTCCATCAACATGTGCCACAGCGATGCGCTGGTCTTCGGTGAGGCCTTCCAGGAGCGCGTCGGCATCAAGTTCCGGAATCACCGCTTCGGGTGCATGCTCCGGTGCTGATCTATCAGCCGCAGATTGTGCTGATTTGTAGCCTGTTTGTGCCACTTTAAGTGGGGTCGGTAATTCGGGAAACAGCATGCGCGGGGCCTCCTTGCGGTGCGCGAAAGCGCTCAGTGCGCCAGTCGACTTGGCGAGTCTAGGAGACAGGCATCGACATGCTGTCCACAGGCCGAAATCAGCGACTGAACACAATTAAATAAACATAAATCGTGAGCCGAGACAGACTTGCAGCGCGCTCACACGAAAGTCAATAAAAACGATGCGAACAGGGGTTGCAACCACAACAGGTAGGGGTACGATGAGCGCCACGCCCAAGCGTTGGTAGTGCTTGGACGAAGGAATGATACCAAACAGAATGCGAACAGCGGTTCAAATTTCTGTTTAGGTGGTGAGAAAGTCAGACGGTGTGCGCGCCGGTGTTGCCAGTGTCGTGGGTTGAAGTTGAAGTGAAGCATTTGACGGACCAGGAAGGTCCGAGTCAAGGGGTTGGACGATGAGCATTCTTTGTGACACGCAGATCCGTGATTCCGTGCGGATCGTCCCCTTCGCTGACAACGCGAAGCGCCCC
>JBIKZY010000017.1:0-29302 GCA_044354475.1 Phycisphaerales bacterium | reverse complement strand
AACGCGCAAGATGTGCGCCGCATCTCCGCATCCGACAATCCCACATTGATTGATCAGAAGGTCGGCGATCGCAATTCGCTTTCCACATCGTCGCGCGTCATGCAGGTGGATCTTTCGCCGCACGGATTCGAACGTCTCTACGCAGTGCCCGGCCGCGACGACCTAATGATGCGCACCAACGGCGCGCTCTACGCGGTGTTCAGCCAGTCGGCATACATCCGCGACCCGCAGAAGAAGGGCGCGCTGAAAGCGGTCGTCCCCGCCGCCACGATCTTCTATATCGGCCGCCCTGATTTCCGTGTGATTCCCAGTACCGGCGTTCGTGATATCAACTTCATTCATGACGATCACGGCGATTATTCCAAGAGACCATCGACCGCCATGACCAGCATGAATGGCGTGCAGCGGATTGATGGAACGCCGCTTGATGGACGCGCCGCAGCCGCGCAATCCGCGCGCATTGATGGTCGATTTGATGCGCCCGCGACTGCTAAATCGGTGCGCGCACCGGACGAAGATATCTCGTATCCCGCGCGCTCTCCTGAACCAATGGGTCCGCCATCGCCCGATGCGGTGGACCGATCGTCCACTCCTGTGCTGCGTGCCTCGCAACCTGGCTTCAGCGACCGCATCGATGAACTCATGCGCCGTGCCAAGAAGGCGCAGTAACACCGCGTGCATTTCCGAACTGTTCGCATGACTATCGCGCGCACCAGGAATCGGCGCTCTACCGCGTCTTCGCACGCGGTCGCACCTGTACACGCCGTCACGCCTTCACGCACCATCGCGTCCTCGCACCGAACTCCTCACCTTTCCACTCGCCTTCGCTTCGCGCTTCTTGCGTCATGCGCTGTTGCATTCCTCGCGCCCATCGCCGCCGCGCGTGATATCCGTCCCCGTTTCGATTCCGTCGTCTGCACTCCAGGCGGCGTGGCAGCCATCGCCTTGGAGCGCACCGCGCTTTCTGAGTGGCCCGCCCGCATTCCGGTAAAGATTGGCGCGCTGCAGTCGCAAGCGACGCTGGTACTCATCGCGCCGCGCCCGGATGATGGATTGCGTTCATGGACGCGCGCGCCTGCGCAGGTTGATGTTGCGCTGGTTTCTGAGCTTCCCGAAACACCCGAGCCAGAGACGCTTGGCGGCATCTTTGCCATGGTGGAGCTCCCTGCATCGGGCGAAGGAGACATTGAAATTGGTGGCGTGACTATGACCGCGCATTGGCTGCCGGCGCCCAAGCGCGTGCGCCCCGATGCCCCGGTGTTGTTTGTTCCAGCCACTATTTCGGATGATCGCCCCGACCCCAACACGCCGTTTGAATTCTGGCGTTGGTCGTTGATTGCCGAACGCCAAGGTGCGCGCATCGGCGAACCGCGCGGGCGTGCCGCTGAAAAACTGTGGGCGCGTCATGTGCAGAGTCTTTGGCTCGGAGCGCTCGAACGCGTGCGGGCAACAAGCCGCGGTGTTCACGATGAACTTAGCGATCTTCTCGCTGGTGTAGTAGAAGATCCGGATTACGCGCGATCCGTGGCCGCGTGGGTAGTGCGCCCCGAAGATCTGCGAACGCTGCTCGCCTTACTTGTTGATCACCAGCGCAACAACGCCGAGATAGTGGAGGCCGCGCTCACGTGGGCACGTGGTCGTTGGACGTGCACCATGTGGGTTGAAGAGGACTGCGGCGACCGTATCAGGCTGGCTGTTGCCAACCCCACGTCCGGCGAACGAATTCTGCAACTTTCCTGGAGTGGATCCGCTGGCGAATCCGGCATGTCTGCCTTGGTAGTGCCGCCGCATCGCATCGCGCGCGCCTGGGTTGATCGTCCGCCACTTCAGCCAACCGCCGACGCCTACAACAACGATCGCACGCGCACGGAATCGCTGGAAGCTACTGATGGCGAAGCGCACATGAAATTGATGGTGGGCGGGCGCGAATATCCGGTCAAGCCACCAGCGTTGGCATTCGGTGCATTTATGCCACCGCTGTCATTGGCGGATATTCAATCATCATCAATCGAACCGATTGCCCCCGCGTGGCAGACATCAGCATCGTTACGTTGTCGCGCTGGCCGCTGGGAGTTGTTTGTCGAAGCGTTCCGCCCGCAGGGTGCACCCGCGCCAGAGCGTGACGAAGTCATCGTGCGTATTGGCGACGCAAATGACCCATCACACGTGTTGCGGATTACTGGCGATGGCGCACTGGAGATGAAATTGGGTGATGACGACGGGGTTGCCGTTGGTTTCATGGCATGGACCGATCGGTGGCGCGCGCGCGTAGAGATTCCTGAGAAGTGGCTCGGTACCCCAACTCCGGGCGCGCGGCCGCTGTTGCTCTCCGTGGAGCGCGTCCCTGGTCCCACACAACCGCGCCAATGTGCGGGCCTGTCACGCCCGGCGTGGTTGCCAAGCGCCCCGCCAATCTTGGTTGATCTGGGACTCTGGGGCAACTTGGGCCGCTAAAGCAGCAAGTCGCAGGTGGCGATCTATACTCGCGCACCGATGCACGAAGAACCGCACGAACCGCAGCCAGCATTGCATCCATCGCTCGCGCCGGAGACAGGCGGCGCTATTGAGGCGAGCGCGGTAGCACCGGAAGCAGGCGGCACTGTTGATGCAAGTGCGCTCGCACCTGAAGCGAGCGGCGCTATCGAAGAGAGCGAGCCCGCGCGCAAGCCGCGCGTCATTGCACTTCTCAATCAGAAGGGCGGGGTGGGCAAGACCACCAGTACCGTGAATCTTGGCGCTGCATTTGCGCGCTATGGGCAGCGTGTTCTGCTGGTTGATCTTGATCCGCAATCGAATCTTTCCCTGCACTTTGGCGTTGAAAGTGGCCCGGAACAGCGCACGATTCGCGATCTACTTCTTGACCCAACATGTCGCATCGAAGACGCAGTGCAAACCGCGCGTCCTGGACTTGATTTCATTCCGGCCGTCACCGAACTTGCGCTGGTGGAAGGCGAACTGGCGCAGCAAGAAGGCATGCAAACCGTACTGCGCTCAAAGCTCGAGCCGGTCTACGGAAATTACGATGTCATTCTTCTTGACTGCCCACCAAGTTTGGGTGTGTTGAGCGTCAACGCGCTCACCGTTGCGGACGAAGTGTTCGTTCCGATGCAGGCGCACTACTTGCCACTGCGTGGCCTTGAGAAACTCCTGCAGACCGTGCATTTGATTTCTCAGGGGCTCAATCCAACCATTCGCGTCACCGGCATTCTGCTGTGCATGCACGATGGTTCATCAAGTCACGCACGCGCGGTCATCGGTGAGATCGAATCACAACTGGCGCAATTCCGCGGCATGGATGTGCCATGGTCCACCGCTACGGTGCTTGATCCGCCGGTGCGCCGCAATATCAAACTTGCCGAGGCACCGTCGTTTGGTCAGACCATCTTTGATTACGCCCCGAAATGCCCCGGCGCTGACGACTATCGACGCATTGTCGAGCAGTTGCTCATCGGCTGGGGCTTGCCGCACGGCACGTTCGATGGCGCGGCAGTGGGCGGCACGGACTCGGGCACCGCCGTGCCGAAGAAGCGCAAGGCAACCAAGGTGACGAAGCGTGGAGTGAGCGCAGCGCGTGGAGCGGCAGCGAAGCCAACGAAGCCGGCTCGATCTTCGAAATCTGCGAGCAAATCCGCGAAGAAGGCGGCGAAGAAGTCCACGACGTCCGTGAAAGCGCCATCCAAGGTTGCGAAGAAATCACGCGCCACCCAGGCTGCCACCAAGGTCGCCACGAAGTCGGCCAAGCTCGTCAAGCGTGTACAGGCAACGATCGCAAAGGCGGCGAAGGCCAACGCTTCCAAAGCAGCCAGCGCGGCACGATCGGTCAAAGTGGCCAAGGCTTCACGCGCGACCACGATGGCGATGCTCACGAAGAGTGCACGCACGACCCCCAAGGCACAGCTCACGAAGGTTGCGCGATCCTTCAAGGCAGCGCGATCAGCCAAAGCATCAAAGCCTGCAAAGGCCACAAAGCCTGCAAAGCCCACCAAGCGCCCCGCTCGCCGATCGTTGCGATCTGGCGGCCTGAGCCTCTGACGCGCCCATGACGGACCTTCGCGTATTGCCAATCGGCACACCTGCCGCACTTGCCATCCGCAACATTCGGATTGCATGGAGTATTGCGCTGGTGTTTGTTTTGGTCACAACGTTGTGGCCGCGATTATCGATCGGTTCCGGTGAGTCACCCATCGATAAGTTGATTCACGCAGCTGCCTTCGGCGTCCTTGCTGCACTGTTTATTTACACGCGATGGTTGCGTTCACTGTGGTGGTCATTGCTCTTCATGGTTGCCATCGCAGCGCTCGACGAGGTACTGCAGATGATTCCGCAACTCGGCCGCTCGGCTGACTTTGATGACTGGGGCGCGGATGTGGTTGGCATCGCCATCGCTCTTTCGTTCTGTATGGCCGCTCGACCGGTTGGTGCGGGTGCGTCGCGGCTGATTGGTCAACGTCGAAGTATTGCCGCAGATTTGCTGTTCGTGCAACCCACGGCGTGGCTCCACCTCCTCACCGTTGCGGCGCTTGGATTTGCGGCGGGCGCGCCGCTGGGCGTCCTGCTTGATTCGTGGTTCATCCGCAAGGGCCCGCAACCGTGGCAGTACGGCTTCATCGGCGGCATGCTGGGAATGTCCGTTGGCGTGCACGCCCTCTGGGAAGCAGGTGTCCGCGCGCGCGTGCGTCGCGCAACAAGCGAGCAGCCGTGCCTCACATGTGGAGCTTCTTCGCAAATCATCGCCGCCGCCGATGTCGGCGCTCCAATCGCCAGCACTCCAGCCCCTGAGACCAATCAGTGCACGCGCTGCGGCGCCGCACGACGCGGGACCGATTGGGCACCGATCGCACCACTGCAAGCCAGTGCAGAACTGAGTGCATGCCTGCTACCGATCCTGCTGTCAACGGTGGCGCTGGTATTGCTGAGCGTCACCTTCATCACCATCGTCACCACGCTCCGGCTGCGCAGTGACTTTGTACTTCGCATCGATAGCTGGTACCAGATGCTGCCAGCGGACGCGCGCATTCTTGGTGACATCGCCACGGTGGCGCTGATCGGCGCGTGTGGACTCGCTGCATGTCGACGCCGTATTGCAGCGCGCGTCGATCAATGCGGCGCGTCATGTCTTGGCTGCGGATTTGACCTGCGCGCCACAACGCCCACGGCAATCGCCGGAACATGTCACGAATGCGGTGGAGGATTTGTCCGCATCGCAACCGCCACGCCGAGCACACTGCCGGAACGCAACGCATAGCGCGGCCAACTATTTACGCGGCTCAATCCACGGCCATTATTCGCCCCGCACGCATCCCCGCGTACTACGATTCCCCCATGTCTCGCACAGCGATCATCGGAGCCGGTCTTGCAGGTCTTTCCTGCGCCCACGCGTTGCAGAAGCGTGGCGTTGACTGGACTATCTTTGAAGCATCCGATGCCGTTGGCGGCCGCGTCCGTACCGACATGGTTGACGGATTTCGCCTCGACCGCGGCTTTCAGGTGTATCTCACGGCGTACCGCGCAGCGGGTGAACTGCTTGAATATGCGCCCCTGAACTTTCGAACCTTCCGTGCCGGTGCAGAAGTCTTCGACGGCCGTGGTTTCACGCAAATCTCCCATCCACTTCGTCATCCACTCTCAGCGATTCGTGGTCTGGCTGCCCGTCCCGGTATGGCGCTTGATTTCGCCCGCCTCGCGCCGATGGCCCTTGACGCGGTTCGTCATCCCATCTTGAAGCCGGGCGTTGCAGCTGGAAGCACGCTCGATGAACTGCGCCGCATGGACCTTGGCATGGCCACCGTGGATGGCTTCATGCGCAGTTTCTTTGGCGGCGTATTTCTGGACCGCACCCTTGGCACCGACTTCAGTCAGTTTCAGTACATCTTTTCTACATTCGCGCGCGGGCAGACGGTTGTGCCCGCACTGGGCATGGGTGAGATACCCAAGCAAATCGCGGCATCGCTGCCAGCGGAACGGATTCGCTTGCGCGCGCCCGTGAGCAGTATTGCTCGTCGCGGCAAATCGTTTGCAGTGCGCAATGCCAACGGCGACGAATCGATCTTCGATGCCATCGTGTTGGCCACCGATATGGCCGCGGCGCACGCACTTGATGCTCGTATTAACTCGCGCGCGTGGTGCTCCAACGTCACGTTCTACTGGGCTTGTGACGTTGGGCGATTACCCGCGCCGCTGCACCAACCAACGCTCTTTCTTGACGGCACCGGCGATGGCCCGGTGAATCACGCGGCCTGCCTCTCCAGCGTTGCACCTGAATACGCGCCGGCTGGACAGTCGCTCATCGCCCTCAATATGGTGGACGTGGATTGGGCAGCCGAAAGCATGTCCAGCCTCACCGCACGCATGGTGGTGCAAATGGAGCGATGGTTTGGCACTGGTGCCATGCGCGGTTGGCGCTTACTGCGCATGGATCGCATTGCGCGCGCTTTGCCACGTCAGCACACCGCAGATATCCATGCCCGACCATCCACGGAGATTGACGACGGCATGTTTGTTGCCGGCGACCACGTGACCGACGGCTCCATCGATGGCGCCGTCCGAAGTGGCACGCTTGCATCCCAAGCCGTGTTGCGTTGGTTCAACCGCTGACCGGCACGGGGTCCGATGTCACCGTCAGCACGCCAGTAGACATCTTCGGTTGTACGCCGTTCTGAATGATCTCTACGCGGACAGTGCGGTCGTCCTTGCGATAGGTGAGGCTGGCGGTGGATGCGCTCAACGTCTGTGACGCTAGTTTCCAACCGGCCTGATCAAATCGAGCCATGGTCTCACCGACGCGAGCATTCAAATTACTGATTGGACCCTTGTACGAGAACTGACCCGCGGTAACGCGTCCTTCGGATTGGCGCAGACCGGAGCTGTCGCGCGGAGTCATTCCAGGAATCTGTGGCAAGTCAGACTGCAGCACGCTGTCTGGCTCCGTGCTGCATCCCGTCGCCCAGAGTGCGGCGGCGGAGACGGCAAGCAGGGCGATGGCTGTCGGTAGGCGTCGCATCTGTCCGATACAAGGTAACCGCGCCGACCGCCGCGCGCACAACCATGGGTCGAGGATTCGAACGCCACGCTCGCACCTTCACGGTGCTCACCTTCATCAGCCGAATCACGGGCTTCGCCCGGGACGCGCTGCTGGCCCGCGTCTTCGGCGCCGGCGCGGTGATGGACGCGTTCAATTTCGCCTTCCAAGTTCCCAACCTGTTCCGTCGCCTGTTCGGCGAGGGCGCGCTCACCGCCTCGTTCCTGCCCGTCTACACCAAGCTTGACCGCGACCACCCAGAGACCGCGCGCCAATTCGCGGGATTGATGCTGGCGCTGCTTGCGGTGCTGCTCTCCGGCGTGACCATCGTCGGCGAGATCGCCCTGTACTTCATCCACGACATGAGCGAATCGCCGATGCTGGGCATTCAGCTCTTGATGGTGATGCTGCCGTACATGCCGCTCGTATGTTTGGTTGCACTGGTCGGCGCCATGTTGCAGACGCACGGCAAGTTTGGTCCGAGCGCGGCAAGCCCGATCATTCTGAATGTCACCATTGTTACCGCTGCGTTCTACGGCAGTTACTACGCGGTGAATGCGGGCATGACCGAGCACGTGGAGCCGGTACCGCACATACAGATCGTGGCGTGGAGCGTGATCGCGGCGGGCATGTTGCAGTTGCTGTGGAGTTTGTGGTCACTCCGTCACTACCGTATTCGACCGCACTTCGATATGAAGCCAAGTTGGCCGCACATGAAGGAAGTGCTTTACAAGGCGCTCCCCATGCTCTTGGGCCTGGGCATCTTTCAAGTGAATACCTTTATCGATGGATTGGTGGCGAGCTACCAGACGATCATCGGTCCAACCATCTTTGGCGTGGATTACCCGCTTCCGCCCGGCAGCATGACTGTCTTAAGTTACGGCCAGCGCCTGTATGAATTCCCACTCGGCGTGTTCGGCGTAGCAATTGCCACGGCCATCTTTCCTGCACTGGCGCGCGAATCCAACGATCCCGATCGATTCATGGCAACGCTGCGCCGCGGCATGCGGCTGAGTTTCTTCATTGGATTTCCCGCAAGCGTTGGCCTGGTGTTAGTGCGCGAGCCACTCGCAGCGGCAATCTTCCAAGGCGGCCAGTTCAGTCACGAAGATGTGCAGAAGGTGGGATTCGTGCTGGCGATGTATGCGCCCGCTATCTGGGCGTATTCCATGCAGCAACTTTCCACACGCGCGTTCTACGCACTGGGCGACAGCGTCACCCCGGTGAAAGTCAGTGTGTGGATGGTGGCGCTCAATTTCGTCTTGAACATGATTCTGATTTGGACACCGCTTGGCGTTGGCGGGCTGGCGCTGAGTACGGCGATTGCGGCGATCGTGCAGATCATCATCATGACGCGGATCATGCACAAGCGCATGGGCATCATCATGGATCGCGAAACGCGCGCTTCATTCGGGCGGACAGTTGCAGCGAGTGCAGCCATGGCAGGCGTTGCCGGTCTTGCGTCCCTTGCGTTCAGTGGTCATGACACCTGGCTCTGGAGTGTTGCTGCCACGCTGGTGCTCGCGGGTCTCGGAATCGTCACCTACATGGCCGCCGCCCGTCTCCTCAAGATGCCTGAACTCGGCTGGGCGATCCGCGGCAAATAGGTGCCGTTCACCACTGTCCCCAATTACGCACGTCGCGCCCGCCGCCGCCCCGCGCACCGGGACAGCGCCAATTACGCCCCCGCCGACCTCCACGCCCCCGTCTGCGCATCGCGCTCCACGCGTCGATACACCGTGTCGCGCTCCACCGCGGCAAATCCCGCCTCGCGGATCGCGCGCGCCAAATCACCAACGCTTGTCTCTTGGTGATTGCCTTCGCCGACCGCCTTGGTGATGTCGTACCACACCACGGTGCCGTCAATGTCATCAGCGCCGGCTTGCAACTCAAGCTGCGCCATCGGCAACGTCTGCATGATCCAGAACGCCTTGACGTGCGGGAAGTTGTCGAGCATCAAGCGCGCAATCGCCAGCGTGCGCAGGTTCTCCAACCCAGTCGGCCCTGGCAGATACTCAAGCTCACTGGCATTCGGAAAGAATGGCAGCGGAATAATCGTTTGGAAATAGCCAGTCTTCAGCCCGCGCGAACCCGGCATCGGCAGTCGCTCCTGCGGATAGTTGGCAGCAGGGCCAGTTAGCACCACCGCGCCGTTCGCGTCCTTCTGAATGCCTTGCGCATCAGCCCACGCACTGAGCGTGTGATCTTGTTGCAATCGCAAGAGTTCCATGTGATGCAGCCGTTCGCTGCGCTCTTCAATGTGCCCGTACAACATGGTGGCATTTGAATTGATTCCCAATTCATGCGCCGCGCGATGCACGTCAAGCCATTGGTCGCTGCGAATCTTGCCCTTGAACGCCTCATCGTGCACGCGATCATCAAAGACTTCCGCGCCGCCGCCCGGCAAGCTGCCAAGCCCCGCTGCGATCAGATCACGCAACACAGCAAGCACGCCTTGGTACCCATCGCCGCCACGCTTGGAGATGCGCTGCAGATGCACAATCTCTACCGCAGTGAACGCCTTGATGTGAATCTGTGGCGCTTCTTCGGCGATGGCGCGCAACATGTCGGTGTAGTAACTGAACGGAAGCCACGGATGCAATCCGCCAACAATGTGCATCTCCGTGGCGCCGCTCTCGCGGGCCTTGCGCGCTTCTGCGCGGATGTCATCCAAGTTGTGTTCGTACGCGCCGTCCTGATCCTTCTTGCGATGGAACGCGCAGAACTTGCAACTGAGGGCACAGATGTTGGAGTAATTCAGATGCCGATTGATGTTGTAAAAGACCGCGTCGCCATGCAGGCGTCGGCGCACCATGTCGGCCAAGCGGCAGACTTCATGGATGTCCGGGGTAGCAAAGAGCACCGCGCCATCCGCCGCGGTGAGCCGTTCGCCCATCTCCACTTTGCGTGCGATGTCCAGGAGTGCCGGGTCGCGGCGGCGGGTTCGGAGGGCAGGGTGACCCTCAACCGCAGGTGCAGCGTGGGCGCCAGAAATAGGTGCGGCAAGCGTCATAAGAGGTAAAGGATAGGCGGGATGTCAGGTCCAGCGAACCGCCGCGTCACCCCGGGCGTACCCTTGTTCAGCATGAGTCCCCTGACCAACGTAACCAACCTGACCACCCCTACGGCGCGCAGTCTCCACCAGGGTGGCCGCGCAAGTCTCCTGTCGGCCCTCCTCCTCAGTCTGTTCGCCTTGGTGGCTGCCACGCCCGTGTGCCGCGCCGCGACGGATTCCAATATTTCTATCACCGTTGATCGCACGGTCAACTTCCATCGCAGTTGGACACTTTCGGTCAGGCTTCGCACGCCAGCCGATCCCACCGCGGCTTCGGCCGCTGCCGGACCGACGCTTGCAGCCGGAACCAACGGTAGCCAGGGGTTCTTCTCCGTGAACACCATGCCGTTCATGTATGTCAACCCGTACTTTGATCCCTACCGCAGTTCGTTTGGCGGTCTGAGTGGCCTGGTCATTCGTTACAGCTCCAACGGAAACAGTTTCGTTGCGTTTGGCAGCCAGCCGGTCCTTGCTGCTGGCAACCCATCCACCATATTCATCACCTACAACGCGCGGAAGGATCGCCTCACCGTGATTGTTGGAAGAGTGCGCAAGGTGATTCCGAACGTGCACGGCGCGTTGGCAGCGCTGGGCCTTGCGGATGATCCCACCGTCTACATCAGTGACATCGCCGCGGGAGTGACCGCCGGTCGCGTGTCCGCCATCAACGGTGTGCAGTTCAACGCAACAGCGCCACAATGAGCGCGTGAAGCGTTCACTGTGGCGCTGTTGCAATAGGACTCGTTGCGAGCCTGAGGATTGAGACCTCGGCGCTCACACCAAGAACTTTATGACTTCGGAGCCGGCGCAGCGTCGCTCTGCGTTGGTGTATCCATTGGCTTCATCGTCATCGGATCGCGCAGCGGCAATTCCATACTCTTGCCGCCGAAGAACTCAGACATCTTGGCGCGGCCGGTCTGGTCGCCAGGGGCAATTTCGTCCCACTTGCCGACCACCATCACCGCCATGTCATCAAAGTTCAGGTACTTCTTCGCAACCCGCTGAATGTCAGCCGCGGTCACCTTCTGAATGGAATCGCGATAACGCTGCCAATACTCAGGGTCGCGTCCGGTCCACTCGTCAGAGACAAAGATTCCCAGCGTGGCATCCTTACTGGAGAACTGACCAGGGAAAGCTTCAATGAAGCTCTTCTTGGCAATCTCCAGTTCTTCCGCACTCACCGGCTCGTCTTGCATGCGCTTGAACTCTTCGCGCATCAACTTGACGGCAAGCGCCACGGTTCCGTTCTTCGATTCAAACGCGCCGGCAAACTGACCCGGGTAGTACACGCCTGCTTCGAATCGTGAACCGACGCTGTACGCCAAGCCTTCGTTGGAACGAATGTTGCTCATCAGGCGGCTGGTGAAACCACCACCACCAAGAATCTCATTCATCATCTCGGCGCTGAAGTAATCCGGATCGTCGCGCTGAATACTGCGGCGACCAATGCGAACCTTGCCCTGTGGAATGTCCTTGGCAACGCGGTACACGCCTGGCTTGAACACATTGGTTGGAGCCGGTGGATTTGCGGCCATATCGCCGCGCTTCCAACCGTCCATGCCCGCCGCAAGGCGCTTCATCATGTCATCGGGATTGAAGTCGCCGGTGACGGAGATGATGACATTCCCTGGCTGAATCAACTTGTCATGTTGCGCACGCAACTTGTCCACAGTGATGGCATCCCAGCCATCCTTGGTGGCCTGCTGACTCTCAAAGCAGTCTTCGCCAAAGATCAGGTACTTCCACTCGCGACCGAGAATCTGTCCAGCCTCGTCGTTGCGCTGCTTCATGCCTTCGGTTGCTTGGCCACGCATGATGTTCAGGCGATCCTGGTCATAGCCCGGATTGCGCAACATGTCGAAGAAGAGCGTCATGCTCTGGTCGAGGTTGGAACTCAGCGTGTTCATGTTTGCAATCACTGCACCCTGACCACCGCTCACGCCAACATTGGTGGCAAGGAAGTCGAACTTCTCGTCCAAGTCTGCAGGCTTGATGGTGGCGGTACCGCCGGTACGCGTCATCGCCGCCATCACTGCGGTGAGTCCAGGCGTGTCCTTGGGATCAAGCCACTGTCCGCCCTTAAAGGTCAGCGTCAGTGACACCAGCGGAAACTCCTTGCTCGGTGCCATGTAGACGGTGGTGCCGTCTGGCAGCGTGCGTCGGAAGTCCTTCGCCTTGGGGGGAGTGAAATCAAGTGCGGCAAACTTCAACTCTTCCGGGCGAGCCGGAAGTTTGGCGGAACGGTCTGCAACCCACGCAACCGGTGCGACGGGAGTGGCATCCATCTTGGCCTTCGTTGCCGGCTGCAAATCAGTCATGGCAACGGTCTTGGCATCGGTCTTGGCTTCAGACGGAGTGCCTGTCTTGGCAACAGCCTTGGTATCGGCGTTGCCTTCCTTGGCTGTGGCAGTGTTCTGCGGTGATGCACATCCAGCAAATGCTGCGCTGGCGGCAAGGAGAGCGATAGTGGCGATGTTCTTCATGGTGTGTTCCTGTGTATGTCTGGCGTGTGATGCAGTGCAGCACTTCACTTGGCGGAATTCTCCAACTCAGTAATCCGCGCTTCCATCTTCTTCAAGAGGTACTCCATCACGGGTGCCATTTGCGGTGGCACCTGCGCTGCTTGGTCACGCAACTGCGTCAGACCTTCCTTCAATTTGCCGGCATCCTTTTCTTCGCTGATCTTCTTGGCAGCTTGACGTGCCATGCCCTGCATCGGGCCCGGCAAGGCAGCCAATTCTGGATCAGCCGCCACCGTGGCGCCCGCCTTGCGGGTGTAGGTGGCTACCGAACGATTGGTCTTGTCGAAGTACTGGTTCGCAACACGCTTGATGTCTTCGGCAGTCACTGCCTGAATTTTGGCGCTTTCCTTGTTGATTTCGCTCCAATCGCCAAGGGCCTCAGCCTGTGCCAGTTGGATGAGCAGGAAGAAGTTGCTCTGCAAGCGTCGATAGCTGTCTGCCATTGCCTGATTCTTTACCTTCTGCAACTCCCCCGCTGGGACTGCTTCGGTCTGCAACTTCTTCAGTTCCGCGTACCAGCCTTCCTCCAACTGCGCCGGAGTGGAATCACCCTTGGTCTCCGCGTCAAACGAAAACGCTCCGGCGTACTTGCGTGAGTCTTGCTGCGCGCCGGCGCTGCTTGCCACCTTGCTGCCTTCAACCATGTCCTTGTACAGACGACCAGTGCGACCATTGAGGATTGAACTCATGACATCCAGCGCATAGGAATCCTTGTGCTGGAAGCCAACGGTGTGGTAGCGGATCTCCACCTGTGGCTGCGTTTCCGCTTCAGCCATCATGCGCATCTCTGCGCCTTGCTTTGGCTCAAGCGTCACCACTGGTGGCGGTGCAACTTTGCCCGGCTCCAGTCGGCTGAAGTAGGTACTGATGGTCTTCTTAGCAGCGGCTGGATCAAAGTCACCCACAATGATGCCCACAAGATTGTTGGGGCGGTAGTAGGTGTTCCAGTACTTCATCGCCTCGTCCATGTCGTAACTGTTGAGGTCGCTGGTCCAGCCGATCACCGGCCACGAATACGGGCTGGCCATCCAGAACATGCTGTCGAACTGCTCTTGAAACACACCAGTGGGCGTGCTTTCCGTGCGCAGGCGGCGCTCTTCATGCACCACATCGCGCTCGCTGTAGAACTCGCGGAACACGCTGTTGTTGAGGCGATCGCTCTCCATCCAAGCCCACAGCTCAAACTTATTGCTGGGCACATTGATGAAGTAGAAGGTGAGGTCGTAACTGGTGAAGGCATTCATGCCCGTGCCACCGGCTGCGGTGTAGATCTTGTCGAACTCATCCTTGACGATCGTTGACAGCGCGGTCTGTTGCGCCTTGAGGTTGGCAATCTGCTTCTCCAGGTCGGCCTTGCGCTGCGTGCCGGTTGGGGTGGCAGCGTCGGTCTTGGCAAGCTCAACTTCAAGCTGCTTGATTTCCGCGTCGCCCGCCTTGCCTTGCTGCTCGTCCATCAGCGACTTCAACTCTGCGCGCAGACGCGCCAGTTCCGGCGTGTCGTTCTTGGCATCCCATGCGTCGGCGATGCTTCCCTTGAAGTAGCTGTCGTACTGTGCGCTCCAAGTGAGTTGGTTGATCTTGTCGCGGATCGCTTTCTGACGGGCGCGGTAGTCAGCATCGCGCGCGGAATCGCGGGTGCCGATGGCGTCGGTGCCCTTGAACATCATGTGTTCAAAGAAGTGACTGATGCCAGTGATCCCGGGGCGCTCATTGACGGAGCCCACCTTGGCGAGCCAGCCGGCCGCCACGGTGTTCGGCTGGTCATGCCGCGGGACGAGCAGAAACTTCATCCCATTGGGAAGGGTGAAGACTTCCGGCTCCACTTGCTGGGCGCGAGCCGCAGGGGCGAAGGCGAGGGTGGCGGCAATCAGGGTGACAATGGTGGCGAAGCGCATGCATTTCTCCGTTGCGGTGAGGTGTCTGGCGTGGTTCCGGGACCACAAATCCGGGTTGCGCAGGGTACTGCGCGTAATCCGACCAAGTGGGGTATTGAATTGGGCGTCTTCGGGGATATTGTTCCTCATATGCCCCATACCACCGATCCCGTTCTCGGACGCTTCTGCCGTTGGGTCGTCACCGGTGTTGTTGGTGGCATGTTGGCGGTTGCCTCGCAAGCCAACGCGCAACTGCGTGTGGTTGTTTACAACTGCACTGGTCTCGCGGGCAATCAGGCGGCACTGAAGGCGGTGATCGCGTCGTGTCACGTAGATAACGTGGCGGGTTACGCGGCGCCGGTGGCGCTCTTTCAGTTCTCCGAAGTGCACACGACGGATGCGGCGCCCCTCTTGGCCCTCGTGAATCAAGCAGCGCCGGCGGGTTACACCTACGCGCTTGCCACCTACACCGGCGCTGGTCAAGACGGAGTGAGTGGTGCCGAGGCCGTGATTTATCGAACAGACTTGATGACTGAAATTCCGTCGGCGCATGTGGACTTGCCAACGGGTGGAAGTCGAGACTCCGATCGCTGGCTCTTTCAGTTGAACGGCTACACATCAACCGCCGCGCGTTTCTACGTGTACGGCTCGCACTTGAAGGCTTCCACTGGCTCTGCCAATGTGGATTCTCGCCTCGCTGGCGTGCAGTTACTGCGCTCAAATTGCGATGCGCTGGGTGCTGGTGTCCGCGCCCTGTACTGCGGCGATATGAATTTCTACACCAACACCGAGAGTGGTTACGCAGCGTTCATGGCGGCGGGCAACGGTGCTGCAGTTGATCCACTGGGTACCGCCAACTGGACTGGTGCTTCGAATGCCAGGAAGCACACACAGAGCCCGCGCGACATTCTTGCGGACGGCCTGATCGGTGGCGGAGTTGACGATCGCTTTGACTTCATTCTTCCCACCACGCAAATGATGGACGGCAACGGCCTCGCCTTCATTCCTGGGAGTTACCGTTGTGTGGGTAATGACGGCAATCACTACAACCTAGCTATTAATACTGGGGCAAATTCGTACTTTCCCGGCGAATCGGCGCGCTCCAATACGCTCGCTGCCAACCTCTTTGCCGCTGCCGATCACATGCCCGTGTTGGCAGACTTCCAAGTACCAGCATGGAACACCGCGGTGCTCGGCACTGTGCCCACGCGTGTCATGCAAGGCGCAACCGCTGTTGTCGCGCAAGTGCGCGTCGCCAACGATGCTCCTGGCGACAATGTCATCGGCGTGGACGCGCTTGACTACACCGTCACCGGTACCGGAGTGCTTTCCGGCACTCTCTCCGGCAGTGCGGTGCTGACGCCTTCCTACACCACGGTGAACGTCCCCGTCATCACTGCAACGGTTGGCCTGCGTACTGGCACCGCCACGGTGACAAGTAGCAACGAGGCTGTTCAGAATCCCAGCATCGCGCTGCCAGTGAGCGTGCAAGTGTTGCGGGTCAGCAATGCTTCGTTCTCGACGACTGCTGATGCCAACACGGTCACCATCCCCATGATCGCCACGGTTGCTGGCCCCGCGGTCGATGAGTTGATCGCGGTTGCAAACTTTGGTTTCAGCACCGATCAGGCGACCCTCGATATTGACTCCGTGCAGATTCCTGCCGGCCCGTTCTCCTACGTCAGTGGTGCGACCACGGGCATCGGCGCAACGCCAGGAAGCGTTCGCGTGCGCTTCAATCCCACCGGCTTGACCCCTGGTGTTTACACCGCCAACGCCACCATTCAAGTCAGCGATGAAAATGTCCCCGGTGCCGCAGCGACGCAGATTGTTGCCACGTTGAGCGCGACCATCGGCGGCGGTAATCCAGCCGACCTCAATGGCGACGGCTTGGTGAGCGGTGCGGATCTTGGAATCATGTTGGCGGGCTGGGGCGGCCCTGGCCCCGCTGACCTGGATCACAACGGCACCGTTGGTGGCAGCGATGTGGGGATCCTGCTTGGAAATTGGGGTTGATTCGTACCGTCATCGCCTGCCTCCGCCAGCATTCAATGCAGACTTCTGAACTCATGGCCCCGCGTCCTTCTCGTCATCATGTTGGACTCGCGGCACTTGCAGTGGCGTGTGCTGCGCCCTGTGCATCAACAGCGGTCGCTGACACAGCAGTGCTGCGATCAGTTGCCGATGTGACGCTGATTCAACCGAATGACGGTCTGCAATACGCATTGGGTGCCGCCTACAACATCTACTGCGGTCGAGTCGGCGTGAATGGCGGCGGTACGTTGCGTCGAGCAGTGGTGCGCTTTGATCTCTCAGCAATTCCTGCTGGCTCCACCATTCTTTCGGTGAGCTACAAGGCGTACATGAGTCAGACCAATTCCGGCGCGAACGACTGCAAGTTGCATCGCATGCTTGCTCCGTGGGGTGAGGGAACCAGCTTTGCATTCGGCGGCGGCGGCACGAGTCCCGAAGTGAACGACGCCACGTGGACATACAACTTCTGGCCAACGTCAACATGGGCGGTTCCGGGCGGTGTGTTTGTTCCCACCGCCAGTGCCACCAAGAGCGTGAATGCCGTGGGCTTCTACACATGGGCCACTGTCCCCGCCTTGGTAGCGGATGTTCAAGCCTGGCTCGATACACCCGCCGTCAACTACGGTTGGGTGATGGTGGGCAACGAAGCCACGCTGGAAACCGCAAAGCGCTTTGATGCACGGGAAAGTTCTGACATCACCCACCATCCAACAATCACCGTGGTTTACACGCTTGCATCAGCGACGCCCGGCGATTTAAACGGCGATGGCAAGATCAATGGCGCGGACCTGGGCATTTTGCTAGCTGCATGGGGCGGAACCGGTCCCGCGGACTTGAATCGCAATGGAATTGTGGATGGGGCAGACCTGGGACTCTTGTTGTCAAACTGGAAGCCGTGACGCGCGACGGCGGTGAGCGTTGGACTGATGCGCCGTTGTGTCGATGCTGCGCTGCAATGTTCGTCGCTTGAAGATTTACGCAGTCACCTTGAGCATCTTGGGAATGCCGCCGACCGGGCGATCGTTCGCACACTCCAGTGCAGCGATAGCGTCAACAGCTTCGATGCCCTTGGTGACCTTGCCGAATGCCGTGTACTTGCCATCAAGATGCGGTGCGCTGTTGAGGCATATGAAAAACTGACTGCCCGCGGAGTCTTCATGAACCGAACGTGCCATGGAGACGACGCCCTTCTCGTGTGGGCGATCGTTGAACTCTGCGATGAGTTTCCACTCGGGTCCGCCGGTGCCATCACCCTTCGGGCAGCCGCCCTGAATCATGAAGCCAGGAATGATGCGGTGAAAACCGGTGCCCAGGTAAAAGCCTTGCTTGGCAAGTTTCTGGAAGTTAGCCACATGGTTAGGCGCAACATCTTCCCAGAGCTCAAGCTCAATGGTGCCGTGTTCTGTCTCGATTGTCGCGGTGGGATACTTCTTGGTTGCCATGATGGCGCCAAGCGTAACGGTACTGCCGCTGCGGCGTGCGAAGCGCTTGATGCGCTGGGCGTGCCGCCATTACGGCGACATGAATTTGTGGATCGGACTTGCGATCGCGCGCGTGAGGAGCAAGTAGCTGCGCTCCTTGGAAACAACCACTTCGCCACTCAGGAGCCAGGTGGTGCCGATCGGACGCTGCCGAATCAGCTTCTCTAGTTTGTGCAGTGCTTTGGTTGGTAGCACTTCCATGGAGACTTCCGCGCCGTCATGCGCTCCAGTGCCCGCGCGCGCGGTGTCAAGGCGCGCACGCCATACGCCGGTGACCGGGTCACGCAGCACGGACGCGCGGCGTTCCTGAAAGCGTGTTGCGGGCGGTAACAACAGGCTGCGGTCGTATTGCACGATGTCGCGCTTCACGGCAATCCCCATGCCACTTGCGGCGATACCGGCGTCAAGCGATCGCTCCAGCGAATCCGCGAAGCCATCATCCAGGCCAGTGAAGATGGCGGTGTTCGGCTCGTGCGAACGTCGATCATCCGGTGCGTGTCGGTTTGGAGTTGCAGCAAGCTCCGCAGAGGCAAGATCCGCATAGGCCTCAATCCGCGGTGGACGTGGGCCTTCTGCCTGTACCGATGCACGGCGAAGTTCTGCGGGAGCGATCCGTGCCAGCATGCCGGGCGCTGGTGGTGCACGGAGCGCCACGACTGCTACTGGCAGCAAGTAGGAACGGTCATCACATTCGTAGATAGAGCCAGTGACTTCAAAGAGGGTCGGTGAGTCCACGCGCGGATCATCGAGTATGGCTTTCACATCATCGGCGTGATCGCATGGCATCACAAAGAGCGATCGCGGTGCGCTGGTCACCATGCGGTCATTGAGGCGGAAGGTCAGCAGGCCAGGCTCACGCAGCGACGGCGCGAAGAAGCCTTTGACGCTGGCGAGGAAGGTTCCTTCGCTCAGGACGGGCGCGTCCGACTGCACGCGCGGGGTTTCGGTCTTGGAGCGCTTCAGGAGCTCGGGGCTGGCGGTGCTTTGGGGCGCTGCCGTGGTCGGCATCATGCTGTTGCGACCGAACGGGTTCGACTGCCCGCCACCGACTTGGGCGGCGCAGGGGGTCGCCGCGAGGGCGATAAGCAGGGCGGAGGCGAGGTTTGGGGTCTTTCGGATCATCCGAAGGGGCAGAAGTGGGTGATTCGTTGCAATCTTGGTGGCGCGGATCGCTGTTTGCGTTGACGCGGAGCGAGTGCTGTGCCACTATACGACTTCGGCCGGCCGCGTACCCAAGTGGCCTAAGGGGACGGATTGCAAATCCGTTATTCGTGGGTTCAAATCCCACCGCGGCCTTTACGCTCAGCAGCGCGGCGCCTTCGGCGGCGCGCTGCTTCGCTTCATGGCCACGGTGCGTCCCGGGCGGTGCCCGGTCCGCGGCGTCCGGGGGGCGGCCGCCTGGGCTTTGGCGCCCGGGGCGCAAATTCCACCGCGGCCTTTACGCTCGAACAGCGCGCTGCCTTCGGCGGCGCGCTGCTTCGCTTCATGGCCACGGTGCGTCCCGGGCGGTGCCCGGTCCGCGGCGTCCGCATGCGCGGCCGCCTGGGCTTTGGCGCCCGGGGCGCAAATTCCACCCCCAATCGCCACTTATTCAGAAATTTGATAATTAACGGAGTATTCCCCTTGCGGAGTCCGCCCCTGAATGTCACCGTGACGTTCTTCGGGACCACATTTCGAACCTCACCCATGCCGCAGAACGCGCGTCGATCAGACACCATCACCGAGCAACAGCGCCTCGCGGCCATCGAACGGTTGGCAGTCACTTACACGCCAGCCGAGGAGTGCTTCGACCGCATTACCCGCCTCGCTGCCCGCATCTTTGCGACGCCCATTGCCACCCTCTCGGTGGTGGGTGATCAGCGAGTGTGGTTCAAGTCGCGCGTGGGCACGGTGATCAGCGAACTTCCGCGTACCGATACGTTTTCAAACTGGGTCATGGATCATGACGGAGCGCTGCTCATCCCCGACGCGTTGACTGATCCGATTTTCGCTCGCGGTGAGATGGTTATCAATGCGCCGTACGCGCGCTTCTATGCCGGTATCGCTATTCGCTCGCCGAACGGTGCAAAAATCGGCTCCTTGAGCGTCATGGACACCGAACCGCGCCACCATTCGGCGATCGATGTTGGCTTCCTGCGGGACCTCGCGGCGATCACTGAAGATGAATTCCACCGGCGTCAGTTGACGGCATCACAAAAGTCCATGATCACGGAACTTGGTGAAGCGCAGCGGCGAGCCATGATGGATGACCTCACCAGTGTTTGGAATCGCAGTGGTCTCGACAGCATCCTCGAGCGCGAATTCGCACAAGCGTTGATAAGCGGCCGCCCGATTTCAGTGGCCATGTTAGACATTGATCACTTCAAGAAAATCAATGACTTGTACGGCCACGGTGCTGGGGATCTCGCGCTCGCGGAGGTGGCACGAAGGCTTCGCGCCGCTGCTCGTCCGGTCGATTCAGTGACTCGGTACGGTGGCGAAGAGTTTGCGGTGGTCCTTCCGGACTGTGACGAACATGCTGCTCAGGCGGTCGGTGAGCGCCTGCGGGCGTGCATCGCTGCCACCCCGATCACTGTGGGTCACTCCACACATTTGGACATCACCGCTTCCGTGGGCGTTGCCACTGCGCGCCCACACACGGTCATCAGCCTGCTGCTGACCCGCGCCGACGGAGCGCTTTATGACGCCAAGCGCAAGGGTCGCGATTGTGTCATCGCCGCGCCCGCCACTATTCCATGCGGGTGAATCACTCCCGCGGCGCATCCGTATGATCCTCCGATGCCCGCTGCAGCACCCGTGGCCATCAAGAGCGTTCGCCTCAAAGTTGGTCTTGAAATCCACATTGAACTCGCCACGCGCAGCAAGATGTTTGCGCGTGCCGGCAGTCCTGGCAATCCAGAGTTCTACGACCGCGAACCCAACTCGCTGGTGACGCCAACCGTGGCCGCGCTGCCTGGCACGCTGCCAGTAATGAATCTTCGTGCTGTTGAGATGAGCATGATGGTGGGCCTTGCGCTCGGTTGCAGCATTGCGCGCCGCTCCAAGTGGGATCGCAAGAACTACTACTACCCCGATCTCCCGAAGGGATATCAGATCAGTCAGTATGACCTGCCGCTCTGTCACGATGGCGCGTTTGATTTGCCAGTGCCAGCCGGTGGAACACGCCGCATTGGAATCATTCGTGCGCACCTTGAAGAGGACACTGGCAAGCTCGGCCATGAATTGCCGGGCGGGTTCCACTATGAAGGTTCGCTGGTCGATCTCAATCGTGCAGGCACGCCGCTTTTGGAAGTGGTCACCGCACCAGACTTTGATTGCGCAGCAGATGTAGTTGCATTTGCGCAAGAATTGCGCGGGGTATGCCGATTCCTTGGTGTGACTGAGGGAATCATGCAGAAGGGCCACATGCGCTTCGAGCCCAACATCAACGTCATCATTGAGCTTGCCGATGGCACAGAAGTGAAGACGCCGATTGTTGAGGTGAAGAATCTGAACTCCTTCAAGGCCTTGCGCGGCGCCATTGAATTTGAGACCGAGGCGCAAGTGACCCGTTGGCGTGAAGACGGCAAAGTCATGGGCCCCGGTGCCAAGAGCACACGCGGTTGGGACGATGTCAAATGCGTCACCGTGCTGCAACGCGAAAAGGAAGACGCGCACGACTATCGATATTTCCCTGACCCAGACTTGGTGCCCGTTGTCGTGGACGATGCGTGGCTCGCACGCGTGCAAGCGGAAGTGCCGGAGTTGCCACTCGCACGTCGCGCGCGGTACGTGGGCGTATACGGCCTTGAAGAGAAAGACGCCGCATCACTGGTGGAAGATCGCGACCCGTGCCACTTCTTTGAAGCGTGCGTTGCGGAACTCGGCGGCACCGCCAAAGCGGGGTATGCAGCCGGGAAATTCCTGTTGAATCAATTGGGAAAGCGTGCCAATGAGCAGGGCGTTGGCTTGCATCGCGCGGGGCTTTCGCCGCAGCAGGTGGCGGGCATCGTGACGCTGCGCGAGTCTGGTTCGCTGGGCGCACAGAATGTGGATGCGCTGGTGAATGCCTTGGCGGGCACTTCGGATACTGCCGCCGATGCAGCAGCGCGCGCTGGTCTCTTGGTAGTGCGCGATGACGCCGCACTTGATGGATGGATCGCACAAGCAGTCGCCGCAAACGCGCAGGCTGCTGAGGACGTTCGCGCTGGCAAGATGAATGCTATTGGTCGAATTGTTGGCGCAGTGATGAAACTCGCCGGTGGTGCTGTTGATGCCAAGACAGTCAATGAACGGATTGTTTCCAAACTGAGAGAGGGCTCTTGATGAATGGTGAATCTCCTGCCGCGCGCGCCACGCTTGGATCAGTAGTCGTGTCCGCCGACGCAATTGCCGCGCGTATTCCTGCGCTCGCACGCGAGATCGTCGCATGGATGGGCGAAGGTGACGACGACGTGGTCATCGTTCCAGTAATGACCGGCGCATTCATCTTTGCTGCCGATTTGGTGCGGCACATGCCGGTGCGCATGCGCATCACGCTTGCCACCGTCTCCAGTTACCCGGGCGATGCCACGACCAGTCAGGGCGTTCGTCCACTTGGTGAACTGCCCGCCAAGCTGCAGGGACGCCGCGTGTTAGTCATTGATGACGTGCTGGATTCTGGCCGCACGTTGAACTTCCTGCGCGAGCAGTTTGAAGCTCAGCATCCGGCACGATTCGCCACCGCAGTGCTTCTCCGCAAGACCATTCCGAGCGCCATGGCTACCAAGTGCGAATTCGTTGGCTTTGATGTCCCCGATGAATTCGTAGTTGGTTACGGCCTCGACTTTGATGGCTGCTTCCGCAACCTCCCCGAGGTGCGCATCCTTCATCCAGCAGCGAGCGCCCCGTGAAATCGGAGCGCACGTCGTTTGCGGCCACTGCGCTCGACGAGGCTGGTATCCCGCTCTTTGCGGCGTCGATGCTGGAGCCAAGCGAGATCATTGTTGGCGTGTGGCGCCCAAGTCTGGCGTGGATTGCGCTGCGCTCCGCCCGCGGAGTCTCAGTATTGATTGTCATCACGTTGCTCGCTGCAGCATCCGCCGGATGGGCGCAGCACTCATGGGAATGGCTGGTTCTCCAAGCCGGGGCAGTCCTCATCTGCGCTCGCCTGGGAGCCGCCGGCGCGGATTGGGCAAGCCGTGTCTATGTACTCACCGATCGCCGCGTGTTACGCCGGCGCGGCGTCTTGGCACCCACGGTTTACTCTGCCAACTTGAATGCACTGCAACGGGTGGAACTGCTGCAAACACGTATCGACCGCGCGCTCCGGTCCGGCACCATCACCTTTAGTTCACGACACGAAGGCCACTATGACGCCGCATGGGTCATGATTTCCAATGCTGCAGAAGTGCTCGCGCTCATTGAAGAAACGCGGCGCCGCTATCGCCGCTGAGCTGGCACACCGATTGAATCGATCACTGATTCCACTGCGTGCCAGTGCGCGGGTTCGGCAGCGATGCCGCCAGCTTCTCAAGCAATTCACGCGCCGCCGGATCAAGTTCCTTGGGTGCTTCAATCTGAATCACCGCATGGAAATCACCAGCGCTCCCCTTGGCGGGCTGAATACCTTTGCCCTTCACCCGGAGGTGCTGGCCGCTCTTGACGCCCGCGGGAACTTTGAGTTGCACGCTGCCAGAAATCAACGGCACGCGCACGGTGGTACCCAGCGCGGCTTCGGCAATCGTCACCGGTACATCCATCAAGATGTCATCGCCTTCACGGCGGAACCACGGGTGCGGTGAAACATGAATGGTGATGATCAGATCACCACGCGGACCGCCCGCTGCACTCACTCCGCCTTTGCCGCGTACCGCAAGTTTCGTTCCGCTAGCAATGCCCGCAGGAATGCGAACTTCGATCGACTCACCTTCGAGTCGGAACGACCGCGTTCCGCCCAGCACCGCCGTGGTGAAGTCGATGGTCTCCGACGCGGGTGCGTTTCGACCTGGCTGCGGTGCATCGTCTTCTTCATCGCCTTCGAATCCCCCGAAGCCACGTCCGCGCGCACTGCGTGGTCCGCCGCGCCCGAACATCGATCCAAAGACATCTTCGAAAGTGGACGGATCAACGTTCTGCCATGACTGACCGCCGCCGCCACCGCCGCCGCCAAACGGTCCAGCGCCACCGAACGGATCGCCGCCTCCCGGACCGCCGCGCTGACCGCCGCCGCCGCCGGTGGGGCCACTCTTCACACCAGCAATTCCAAACTGGTCATACATCTTGCGCTTTTCTGGATCCGCAAGGATGTCATACGCCTCTTGAATTTCCTTAAAGCGCGCGTCAGCACCCGGTTCCTTGTTGACGTCTGGATGAAACTTACGCACCAGCCCGCGATGCGCCTTCTTCAGGTCATCCGTGCTTGCGGTCTTTGAAACACCGAGGAGCTTGTAGAGATCACTTTCCATTGCGGGCGCAGCGGAGTATATGGCCCGTAGTTGGCAGTCTCCGCATCCAGTACGGCGTACGATTCCCCGCTCGATGGACTCCTGCACCCCACGAACCACCGATCGTCCCGTTTCGATCGCGCTTCCGGTACTTCCCTCAGCCAGTGCGTCGCAGCGAACATCGTTCGGATCACGCCGGGGTTGGGTGCGTGCCGCAGTACTTGCCGGCGTGTGGCTCTTCATGATTGGGCACCTGGTGCAGTGGCTTGCGCTTGGCACCACGCTAGCGCCCATTGAGCCGAGCGAATCGATGCAGACCGTGAAAGATGGCATCATCACGGTGGGAGCGATCTTCTTTGCTGTTGCGCTGCTGTCCACCGCGCTACTGGGACGATGGTTCTGCGGTTGGGGCTGCCACTGGGTGGCCATTCAGGACGCAACAGCATGGGCGCTGGCACGCGCTGGAATTCGCCCCAAGCCATTTCGATCACGCCTGTTGGTGTGGTTGCCGCTCAGCCTGGCGCTCTATATGTTTGTGTGGCCGCTGTTCTATCGATTCGCTGTTGCACCGTGGATTCAGCCCGACTTGCGTTGGCCTGGTTTCACCACGCAGGTGATGACGCAGGATTTCTGGGCAACTTTCCCGGGCCTTGCCATGGGCATTCCCTTTGTCTTTGTCTCGGGCATCTTGGTGGTATGGCTCCTTGGTTCCAAGGGGTACTGCACCTATGGCTGCCCGTACGGCGGCTTCTTTGCCCCCGTTGATGAACTCGCGCCCATGCGCATTGTTGTTGATCATGATCGCTGCCACTCATGCGGCGTGTGCACCGCGGTGTGCACCAGCAATGTTCGAGTGCATGAGGAAATCAAAGACTTTGGCATGGTGGTCGATGCCGGATGCATGAAGTGCATGGACTGCGTCAGCAGCTGCCCGAACGAAGCACTGAGCTTTGGAATTGGCAAGCCAGCGGTACTGATTGATCGCACTTCATCGCGCTCCGCGGCTGCAGCGGAACGACGGTGGGACCTTTCTTGGACAGAAGAGATTGTCTGTGCGCTGCTTGGCGTACTAACGCTCTTTGCGGTGCGCGGCATCTACATCGGCGTGCCACTTCTCTTTGCATCGGGAATCGCAGCATGCACGGTGTTTGTTTCATGGAAGGCGTGGCGGATCGTGCGCGATCCTTCGGTTTCATTTCATGGAATGCGATTACGCCTTAAGGGCAAGTTGGGACTATCCGGTATCGCCTGGCTTGCCGCGGCCGCGTTACTACTCGTCAGCGTTTCGTACGTTGGTGCACTCAATGGAATCACCTGGCTCGCGGACCGCGCCGATGCGCGCGTCACTCTTCCAGCGGAGTACATCTTCTCCACCGATGCGCAAGCACCGGAAGCATCCATGCAGCAAAGCGCCGAACGCGCGCTGCAGCTCTATGCACTGGTAGCCGCCGCACCGGAAGGCTGGTCGATCATTCCAGCAGGATGGCGGCAAGTTGACCTGCGCCGCGCCTATCTGAGCGCCGCAATTCGGGATATGCCAACGGCCGAGCGTTTGGTGCGCGGCTCATGGAAACGCGATGGAGCTGACGAAGCGACTGCTGCGGTCATCGGGCGAATCGTGCGTTCGTTTGTATCACGTTCGCCGGATGCCATTGCTTGGTACGACGAAGCCCTGGACGTACATCCGGAGTGGCAGCGCTTGCGTGAAGAACAAATCACCTGGCTTGATCAAGAAGGTGAATACGCGCGAGTCATTCAGAGCGCTCGGCAAGGGCTCGCGGCGCGTCCCAACGATTTGCTTGCCATGCGGCGCCTGTCGCTGGCGCTGGTCGAGCGCGGAACGATGCCACTGGAGATTGACGAGGGCGTTGAGTTGATTCGGCAAACCATCAGCATGGTTCCCAACAATGGATTTGCCCACGCCGCACTTGCGCGCGGCCTCATGCGCCAGCAGAACTTTGACCAGGCGATGGCGGAGTTCGCGCGCGCGCTGGAGCTGGAGCCCAACTCGGAGGTCATTCGATCGATGTTTGAAGAGGCCCAAGCGCAGCGCGGGGCGGCTGAGTCAGGCGGTTGACCACGTGGGTGCCAGGCGATTTAACTCGCCGATCCCCAATGGCCAAGCAGGACTCCCAAGTCGCCACCGCCAACGGAGCCGTCATCATCCAGGTCAGAACCGCAGTCATAGCCGCTCGTACCCCAGTCGCCCAGCAGTTTGCCGAGATCTGCGCCATTAGTCACGCCATCCCTATTCAAGTCACCCACACCGGCGGCGCTGCGCGCAAGCCGGACCGCTGCGCCGCTATCAATTCTCCCCCAGCCGGTGCGTTCATCGAAGCCTGCATTTGAAACATCAGTGCATGACTGCACGAGCAATTCAACGAGTTGTGTTGGTGAAGCGTTTGGCGCAACCGCGCGCATCAGTGACAGTGTGCCGGTTGCAAACGGCGCGGCCATACTGGTGCCGGACTTGAACTCAACGCTTTCGGTGCCAACGCAGGAGAGAATGGAGACGCCCGGTGCGGCAATGTCAACCTCTGGTCCGATCGCGGTTGATCCCGCGGGAGAGTCGAACGCATCAAGCGATCCAACCGCCAGCACTTCCGCCCACCGCGCTGGCCACGCCACGCCACCCAAGCCGGTGTTTCCAGATGACGCCACTAACAGCGCGCCGCCACCGATGGAGTACGTCACCGCATCGCGCAGGTACTGCGTGCCCACGGAATATTGCAGGCTCATGTTGATGATGTTGGCGCCGTGATCAGTGGCCCATACCAGGCCATCGGCAAGCCAACTTGAGTAGCCAGTGCAGCCACTCAGAACGA
Source organism: Phycisphaerales bacterium (assembly GCA_044354475.1). GTDB lineage: Bacteria > Planctomycetota > Phycisphaerae > Phycisphaerales > SM1A02 > UBA966. Next base: position 2,089 of record JBIKZY010000017.1, on the reverse strand, counting down.
CCACCGGCATGATCCGTGCCTGCCAATCAAGGCCAGCAATCGCTACTCCGTTGTTACCAGAAGCGGCGGCGATTCCAGCGACGTGCGTGCCGTGATCTGCGCATTGGTCGGCGACATCAGTGGTACTAGCTGGAACATTCCAGCCGGCAATCATGCGCGGCGCAAAGTCAGCATGTGCAGTCATACCGCTATCCATGACGGCAATCACGGTGGATGCCGAACCGGTACTCACATGCCACGCAGCGCGCGCGCTGACATCAGCGCCTGGCAATCCGGAAACCCCGTTGATGATTTGACCAGTGTTCTCAAGTCCCCAGCACTGCGGGTAGTACGGATCGGTTGGTGCGGGTGCGTCGCTGGCAATGCCACCGATGGCGTCTAACTCCGCAATCTCAATGGTGCCGCGTGCAGCTTGGAGACGAGCAATCAGCGCGGGTGTCGCAGTGCCCGCAGGGACAGAAATGTGTTGCCAGCGATCAAGTCCAAGGGCGGTGGCGCGCGCTGCATCACTGAAGCCAACGGTGGAGGCGCGCGTGGCGCTCGTTGCACCTGCTTGCGTGAGCACGTTGGTTAGTGCGGTATCGCGGAGTCCGTTGGGTTGCGTAACCGTCACCACATGGTTGACGTCAATGGTGATGCGCGCACCGGCCACGAGTTTCACCATGACATGATCGCTCGACCATCCACCCGTGCGATCCGCGGCCCACACCCATTCGCCCGCGGCACCGACTGCAAGTGCTGGCGCTGTTGCCACCACCGGTGGCGCAGCGCCCATTGTTGGCGCAACAACCATGACCGCGGCAAGCGCGGCGCAGGAGAAGAGTGGGTAGGTGAGTAACGTCATCTGCAGAATCAATACGCGTCCCGGTAGCCGGGTGGTCGGGAAAGTTGGAACCTGTTCAACAGTAAGGTGTGAGCGCTCCGGCGCCATGAAATTCTCCCGAGTCTTTCGTGAAAGTCCGGGAACCCGCCATGGAGCGTGAGATTTGCGGCGAACACGCGCGACCGATAGCATGAGGGTGATCCATCCGAGTATCCGGATGGTCGGATTGATCCCGTTCCGAACGCACATTTCTCCCAGTATTGGAGCCGACATGTCTGACAAGCGCTACCTGTTCACCAGCGAATCCGTCTCGATGGGCCACCCTGACAAGCTTGCGGATCAGATCAGCGATGCCGTCCTCGACGCGATGCTCGCGCAGGATCCGTCGAGCCGCGTGGCATGCGAAACCCTGGTGACCACGGGCTTGGCAGTCATTGCTGGTGAAGTAACCACCAACGCCGTCGTCAATATTCCTGACATCGTTCGCGAAGCAGTCCGCAAGGCTGGCTATGACAGCGGAGACAAGGGCTTTGATTACAAGAGTTGCGGCGTCAGTGTGGTGCTCGGCAAGCAGAGCGCGGACATTGCCATGGGTGTTGACCGCGAAGGCGCAGGCGACCAGGGCATGATGTTCGGATTTGCTTGCAAAGAAACTCCGGAATTCATGCCACTGCCGATCGCCATTTCGCATGAACTGGTGAAGCGTCAAGCCGTGGTTCGTGAGAAGAACATCATCAAGGGCCTTCGCCCCGATGCCAAGAGCCAAGTCACGGTCGCTTACGTTGGCCTCAAGCCAACACGTATTGACACGGTGGTGCTTTCCACGCAGCATGACCCGATGTGGAACGGCGTTGCTGGTCAGAAGAAACTCAAGGCCGAGGTCATCAAGCACATCATCAAGCCAGTGCTTGGTAAGTGGTGGAACGATCAAATCATCATCCACGTCAATCCAACCGGACAGTTTGAAATTGGTGGCCCGCACGGCGATTGCGGCCTCACTGGTCGCAAGATCATTGTGGACACCTACGGCGGCCGCGGCCGTCACGGTGGCGGCGCATTCAGCGGTAAGGATCCGTCCAAGGTCGATCGCAGTGCTGCGTACATGGCTCGATACATTGCCAAGAACATCGCCGCTTCTGGTCTCGCTGATGTTTGCGAAGTGCAGCTGAGTTACGCCATCGGCGTGGCCAAGCCAACCAGTGTGTTGGTGGATACGCAAGGCACGGGCACGGTTTCAGACGAATGGCTCGCCGAAGAAGTGCAGCG
>JBIKZY010000110.1:0-7589 GCA_044354475.1 Phycisphaerales bacterium | reverse complement strand
TCGGGGGCGGTACCGGTCGGCGCGCAAGGAATCGCTGTTTCGCCACTGCGCCCCGTCGGAAAGGCTGAATTCAATGGCGTACTGATGGATGTGCAGGCCATCGGTCCGATCATCCCGTCGGGCGCGCGAATCGTGGTGGTGCGCTCCACCCCGTACGCTCTTGATGTGGAACAAACCAACGAATGATCTCTTACGCATCCATTGCTCTGTTGGCTGACACCACTGCCAGCGGCGATTCCTCCGTATGGATCGCTGCAGGATTCATACTCCTCGCCGTCGCGGTGGTGTTGGGTGTGTTGGAGCTCTTTGTTCCAACCGGCGGTGTGCTGGCAGTCGCTACTGCAAGTTGCCTGGTGGCATCAATCATTGCATTCTTCATGCACGGCATGTTGTGGGGCTTCGCGGCGCTCCTCGCCTATTCCGCGGGAGCGCCGTTTGCAGTGCTGCTCGGATTCAAATTATGGACGCGCACGCCGATCGCGCGCCGGATGGTGCTTGGAAATACTGACGCCGATTCGGAAGGCGTGCAACCAACGAAGGTCGCTGCCGGCCAAGTAGCCGTGGGAACCGAGGGCGTGGCACTCACGCCGCTTCGACCGATCGGGTTTGTCCGTTTCGGTGACCTGCGCATGGAAGCTGCTGCAGAAATGGGCATGATCGACGTTGGGGCAGTGGTGACGGTGGTCGAATCAACCGGGGACCGCGTGGTGGTACGAGCGCGCGGCTAAGATCCATGCATGACTACGGAACCCGCACTTCGCAACGGATTCAATCTGCTCGCCCAGGTCGCCCCGGCTACCAGCGCCAGCTTCAACATCATCTTCTGGGTGGTGTTGGCCATCGTCGGGCTGATCGGTTTCGTGATACTGATCGTCATCAGCCAATACATCCAGCTCGCGGTGCAGGCGTGGCTCTCCGGAGCGCCGGTCAGCCTGCTGAAACTGGTGATGATGCGCCTGCGCAAGGTTTCGCCCACCGAGATCGTCTTTAACCGAATCTCCGCCAAGAAGGCCGGCTTGGACATCGACTCAGATCAATTGGAAAGTCACTTCCTTGCCGGCGGCAATATTGAACGCGTCGTGCGCGCGATGATCGCCGCAGACAAAGCCAAGATCGACCTGCCCTGGGACCGCGCTACTGCCATTGACCTGGCGGGTCGAGACATTCTTGACGCTGTCAAGACCAGCGTTGACCCAAAGGTGATCGATTGCCCAAGTGTGCAGTCGGGTCGCCAGACCATCGATGCCGTAGCGAAGGACGGCATCCAGCTGAAAGCCCGCGCCCGTGTCACCGTGCGAACCAACATTGCACGACTCGTCGGTGGTGCTACTGAAGAGACCATCATCGCTCGTGTCGGTGAAGGCATCATCTCCACCATCGGTAGCGCCGAGGATCACAAGAGCGTTCTGGAGAACCCGGACAAGATTTCCAAGACCGTGCTTGCCAAGGGTCTTGACTCCGGCACCGCGTTCGAAATTCTCTCTATTGATATCGCTGATATTGATGTCGGTGAAAACATCGGCGCCAACCTGCAGACCGCGCAGGCCGAGGCTGACACCAAGCGATTCCAAGCACAAGCCGAGCAGCGCCGCGCGCTCGCAGTGGCGTTGGAAGCCGAACATCAAGCCGAAGCAGAGAAGAACCGTGCCTTGGTGGTGTTGGCCGAAGCAGAGATTCCCAAGGCGATCAGCGAAGCGCTGCGCAGCGGCAATCTTGGCTTGATGGACTACTACAAGATGCAGAACATCATGGCTGATACGAGCATGCGCGCTTCGCTCGGTAAGCCGGAGCAGCAATCCTGACGCGCCGCGCAGGACTGCTCTGAGCATGCCAATTCTTTACGTGGTGATGCCTGTCTTCAATGAGGGGTCGACCCTTGGAGAGATTGTGCGCCGCGTACTTGAAGCACCCATGCCCACCGGCTGGAGCGTGCAACTGATCATGGTTGATGATGGCAGCCGCACAGAGGCCGCGCATGCCACGGCGCAGTGCGCGGCGCGTGCGGGTGGTGCAGTGCAACTCATCGTTCATCCGCATAACCGCGGCAAAGGTGCCGCGCTGATGACTGGATGCAGCGCAGTGCTCACCCGCGCCACTGACAGCGATGCCATGCTGGTGCAGGATGCCGACTTGGAATACGACCCCGCTGATTTCCGCGCGCTGCTTGCGGCGCTCAGCAGTCCGTCCATTGGCGCTGTCTTTGGAAATCGCTGGGGAACCGGTACCGAGCGCAGCGGGTACCGCCACCTGCATGCCCTTGCCAACCGCACCCTCACTTGGTTCAGTAACCAAGCCACCGGCTTGGGCGTGCATGACATGGAATGCTGCTACAAACTGCTCCGGATTCCAGTGTTGCGAACCGTGCTGCCATGGCTCTCTGAAGAGCGCTTTGGTATTGAACCGCAGATTGCCGCCGCGTTGGCGCGTGCACACATCCGCGTGGCGGAAGTGCCCGTGCAATATTCACCGCGCACCTTTGCCGAAGGCAAGAAGATCCGCTGGACGGACGGCGTCCGTGCTCTGTGGGTCATCTTGCGCGAACGCTTCCGTACCCGCGCACCGCACGCCAGAGGTAACAACCACCAATGAACGATCAGCCCACCGAACTGACTGGCTTCCGCGCCATGATGAAACGGTTCCTCGCCCCAAAGCGCGCGGCCATGCAAGCGGTGGGCTTCTTGGTTGGTCTGGCCTTGGTGGCATGGGTAGTGAAAGGCGCCATCGACGTGGCTGCCGATCCCACTCGTGCCGGGATTCTTGAAAGCGTGCGCGCGGCATGGAATCAACGCCCGTGGCTGGTGATCGGTATCGCGCTGACCACCGCGGTGAGTTTGATCATCGACGGCGCACTGTTCTGGATGGTGTTAGCGCCAGTCCGGCGCCTTGGATTCATGGAGATTCAGTGGCTGACGTTCGTGACTGCCACGAGCAATTTCTTCCCAGTACGCCTGGGTATTCCGGTGCGGTACGCCTACGCGCTACTCGCCAACCGCCTGACATTTATGCAGGCCACCGCATGGTTCATTGCGGTGACGCTTGTGGTGTTGGTTTCTCTCGGTGCGGTCATCGCAGCGACTGCCATCATTCCCGTCCCTGGGTTTGGTTGGGCCGCGCTTGTACTGGTTGCGCTTGCCATCGGCGGCTTCGTGTTGCAGCGGCTTGCTCACCTACCGATCATCACGCGCCGCTTCGGCGAGTGGACCCGCATGCTCACCACACCGAGCACCTACTGGACCGGCACGATTCTGCGTGTGGCAGAAGTCCTCCTATGGATTGTGCGCATGTGGTGCGCTGCAGAAATTCTTGAGCTTGGCCTCTCCTTCGCCACCGTCACTGTACTTGGGGTAGCGGCGATTGCTGTCATGCTCAATCCATTTGGACGGATCGGATTCCGTGAAGCAACCACAGTCTTAGTTGCCAACTGGATGGCTGGCGGTGGCCTCGATGTTTCACACGCCGATGGCGGATTCAAGCAACTTGCATTGCTGGAGAGTCTTGGCGAAATGTTCACCACCATTCCGCTCGGGCTCATCTCGTTGCCGTTGGTGGTTTCTTGGTATCGCATGCGCCGACGCGAGCCCGCCATCAATCCAAGTTGACTAGCGCCGCTGCAGCCACCCGGCGCAGTCCGTCATCAACGCGCAGAAACCGCATGCGCATTGCTTCGGCACGGCTACCAAGCCACGGTGCACGACCACAAGCGCGATCGACCCGACCGATGGCCGCGCGCAGGTCTTCAAGCGATGGCTCAGCACGGCGGAAGGCGGCAGCATGCGCGCGCGCAAGCCAACAAGCGCACGCCACATTCAACGCCAAGGCCTGAATTCCTGCAGGAACTGACCACCCGTAGTAGCCGCTGCCCCACGCGCGACCGCCCAGGATGGTGGCGCGCATCCACCGCACCAACAGTTCCTCACACGCGTTCCACTCCGGCGAATCCGTCAGCGAACGCACTTGATCAATCGCCGCAAACTGCGCCGAAGGCCAACGATCACCCATCGCCGGCATCATTCCCGCACCCTTCGCAAATGCGCGACTGCGCAGGTACTGACCAACAATCGCGCGCACTCGGCCAACCCGACGAAGCTCTCCAATCTTGGGATCCTCCAGCCGGAAGAACGCCGCCTGCCGAAGTGTTGCCCGCTGCGCGCGCGTTGCGGCCTGCACCGGATGGTGTGGAAGTTCCTTGGGAAGCGCTTGTACCAGCGTCTGCATCAGTTCCTGCAAACGGGCCCCGCGCACTTTGCTAAATCGTGCACCGGACAGTTGCTGCCCCAGCCATGCCAAACCGTCGATACGGACAACCAACGGCACCGCGCTGTTTGCCATCCATTTATCCAGCGCGTCAGCAACACACTGAAGTTCCTCCGGTGTTGCCTCGGTTGCGTCATCAAGAAATGTTCGAACCGGTACTAACTCCGGAACCGCATCTGCCATGCGCCGCACGTCTCGCATATGCGTAGAAAGCGGCGCACCCTGATTTGCCAGCACGCTTGCACACGCAAAGCTGATGCCAACATGCGCAGCGCCAGCGTCCGGTGCAAAGTTAAAGGGAAACAATTGGCATGCCAACGGCTTCGCTTCAAGGCCAAATTCGGCGTGAATTCGGCACTTCCCGCCCTCCAAGAGAAATACGCAGGCGCCGTCAGGGCGCTGGGCAAGAAATCGTCGTCCGCGAAACTCAACAGTGACATCGCCCAACGTGCGCTCCCAATCTTGGAAACGTAATTTTTCCAAGTCCGCCTCACGTAACTGCACTGTGAAATCACGGCAGCAATTTCCGCAACCATGGCAACTGTATCGCTGCGATGGCAATGGCAGAATCGTCAACGGAATGGTCGCTGCGCGCTGCATGTTGGTCACCAGGAAATCCGTTTATGAAGCAAGAGATACGCCAAGCGTCGCACTGCACGTCCGCGATGACTCATGGCATTTTTCTCTTGGGGCGACAACTCCGCGCTGGTCATCGCGCGCTCGGGAATCCACAGGTGTGGGTCATATCCAAATCCATTTGTTCCGCGCGGCTCATCAGCGATCATGCCCTCAAATTCACCACGCGTCTCAATCAATACTATGCCGTCCGGCGTAGCAATACACATGGTGCATACAAATCGCGCGCGCCGTTGATCCGGCGGAATGCCGCGCATCGACCCGACCAATTTGGCGTTGTTGCGTACATCACGGTCCGCGCGTGAACCCTCGGTGCCAGCCCAGTACGCACTATGTACGCCGGGCGCTCCCTGCAGCGCGTCCACTTCCAGTCCGCTGTCATCAGCAAGCACGGCCTCACCAAGCGCTGCCGCGTAATAACGAGCCTTAATTCGTGCATTTTCTTCAAATGTTGACCCGGGCTCGTCAGGCTCTGCTGGCACCGGTCGACCAAGTTCCGGCAGTGAGACCACCGCAAATCCCATCGGCTCAAGCACCGCACGGATCTCATCCACCTTGTGCGGGTTACCAGTTGCGATCACGATGCGCATGGCTCGCTCCTCTTGGTTGCTTTAGGTTTGCAGCACGCCGGTACGAAACGGCGCTTCCACTGGCGCTTGGTATGCCACTCGCATCGCCGCCACCAGTTCCTCACGGGTGTGCTGCGGATCAATGATGCGGTCTACCCAACCACGGCTCGCCGCGTACTTGATGTCCTGCTGTTCGGAGTAGCTGCGCGTGATCGCCTCGAGCAACTGCGCACGCATACCCTCGTCAATCTTCTCGCCTTTGCGTTCGCGCGCCGCAAGGTCAATCTGCAGCAAAGTGCTCGCTGCCTGCGCCGCACCCATCACGCTGCATTTGGCATTGGGCCACGCCAGCGTGAGCAGCGGGTCGAAGGCACGTCCACACATCGCGTAATTGCCAGCGCCGTAACTTCCACCAACAATCAACACCAACTTAGGAACTACGCAGTTGGCCATAGCGTTGACCATCTTGGCGCCCGAGCGAATGATGCCACCCTGCTCGCTGTCGCGCCCCACCATGAATCCATTGGTGTCGTGCACAAAGAGAATTGGAATCTTGCGCTGGTTGCAATCCATAATGAAACGCGCGGCCTTGTCAGCACTGTCGTCGTAAATCACCGCGGGCATATTGGTGGCAACCGAAGGACCCGCCTTGCCACCGGCCATCTTCTTCTGCGTCAACTTCTTCTGGTTGGCCACAATTCCCAGTGCAAAGCCAGCGATTCGTGCGTAGCCGCACACCAACGACTGCCCGTACTCCGCACGATATTCATCCATGCTGTTGGCATCCACGAGGCAGCCGAGCAACTCCATCATGTCGTACTGCTGGCCAGGCTCAACGCGAATCACCGAAGTCACTTCAGCAGGCGCGCGTGAAGGCTGCACAGCAGTCACCGCTGGCGTGGGCGCCATGAGCGCAGCGCGGCTCGCCTGCAGCAAACTGCGCAAACGCGTGATGCATGCCGGATCATCCTTCTCACGGAAATCGATCGTTCCAGAGATCTGCGCATGCATGGCCGCACCGCCCAAATCTTCACTGGAAACCTCTTGTCCGATCGCCGCCTTCACCAATGCTGGACCCGCCAGATACAGGCCGCTTCCCTCGGTCATCAACAGCGTGTCGCACAGCACCGGCAAGTATCCGCCGCCGGCCACGCAGTTGCCCATGATGGCGGCGTACTGCGGAATGCCCATGGCACTAAATACAGCGTTGTTGCGGAAAATCCGACCAAAATCATCGGTGTCGGGAAACACGTCTTCCTGCAAAGGCAAGAACACGCCCGCACTGTCAACCAAATACAGGAGCGGCAACCGCGCGCGCTCCGCAATCACCTGTGCACGAATGATCTTCTTGCAGGTCATCGGAAAGAATGCCCCCGCTTTCACCGTGGCGTCATTGGCAATGATCATCACCAGCCGGCCCTGCACGGTGCCGATACCAGTGATCACGCCCGCTGCAGGTGCGCCGCCGTATTCGCGGTACATGTTCCACGCCGCAAACAATCCCAGTTCCGTGAACGCAGTCCCCGCATCAACAAGCAGCGCGATGCGCTCGCGTGCCGTCAATCGACCATGTCGGTGCTGGCGTTCGATGCCTGACGGACCACCGCCTTGCTCGATCTTGGCGCTTTCGGCGATGAATTGGGCGATCGCCCCGTGAAGTCCTGTTGGGGCGGCGGAAGGGGCGTCTGCCATGATGGAATGAAGGATACGGCGGTTTCGTCTGTCCCGATAACGGTCATCGCTCCCCCGGCTTGAGTTAAGCGGCGGATTCACTACACTACGCGGCTCAATTCAAGCAAGGAAAGCCAGAAGCAATGTCGATCTCCGCAACGAAAAAAGCCGCTGTCATCAGCGTCAACCGCACCCACGCTACTGACACCGGATCTCCGGAAGTCCAAGTGGCCATCCTCAGCGAGCGCATCACCACGCTGCAGGACCACTTCAAGGCAAACCCCAAGGATCACCACGGCCGCCGCGGCCTGTTGTTCATGGTTGGTCGCCGTAACCGTCTGCTCACCTACCTCGCGCGCACTGACCGCGATCGGTACCAGACCCTCATCAAGCGTCTCGGTCTTCGCAAGTAAGGCTCGCAGCCGCACCGCCGCACTGCGGCAGTTGGCATCGCGCAGC
>JBIKZY010000016.1:0-29426 GCA_044354475.1 Phycisphaerales bacterium | reverse complement strand
GGTGATCAGAAAGACCGAGTTTGGGCGAGCGGCCTTTGACTGGATCATTTTGAAGATCCCCGTCATTGGAACGCTGGTGGAGAAGACCACCGTGGCGCGCTTCACCAGAACACTTGGAACGCTGGTGGCCGCCGGTGTTCCCATCTTGGAAGCGATCACCATTACCAAGGAAACCTCAGGAAACTGGGTATTTGAGAAGGCGCTCGGCAGCGTCCATGACAGCATCAAGGAAGGCGAAACATTCGCTGGTCCGTTGCGCAAGGCCAAGGTCTGCGACGCCATCGTGGTCAACATGATCGACGTCGGTGAAGAGACCGGAGACTTGGACGTGATGCTCATGAAGATCGCCGACAACTACGACGAAGAAGTAGACGTGGCCGTGGCCAGTCTGCTGAGTCTGTTGGAGCCGTTCATGGTGGTGATCCTGGGTGGCATCGTCGGAACAATCGTTCTGGCGCTGTTCCTTCCGCTGGTCAGCATGATTGAAAGCGTCTCCGGCCAGAAGGGCGGCAAGTGATGGGTTTCGCCCGTCCGGCACAGCGTTCCGTCATCCGCCGCGGCTTTACCGTGGTGGAGATCTTGGTGGTGCTTGGCATTGTGATCGGCGTGATCTCCACGCTGATTGTGGGGCTTGGATACGGCGCGCGGCGTGCACGCATTGCGAATACGGAGTTCCTGATGAATTCCATCGTGGCGGGGCTGACTCGATTCCGCGCTGAAACTGGATACATTCCTCCGATTCTTGGCGTGCCTTCGCAGGTGGGTTCCCCCGACTCTGGAACACCGTTTGGACAGCTTGGTTGGTGCCGCGACTTGTTGTGGAGGCCACCGGTGACAATCGCACCGAACGGTGGTGGTCCCGACTACTCATCGTGGTCCAGCACCGACCGGCAGAACCTGCAGAAGTGGTGCTCAGCGACCACCATTCCCGAGTATTTACTCGGGCTTGGAGATCGTTCGCAAGATGGCTATGGAGTCATGATGGAAGGTACTGGCGCGCTTCCGACTAACACCAATACACCTGGCTACCGCGAGCAACCCGCTCTTGGCATTCGCAATCCAGGCTCCGATGGCGGATGGGGCTCCCTGCTCAATCCGCGACCGACTAAACCGGGGAAGGGTCGGTTTGATTCGCGCAACTTGGCTTCGCTCGTGCCTGCCACTGGTAACGCGGATTCAACAAGTGCGTTCTTGCGCGGCAAGTCGCTTGGACCGTACTTAGAGGTCAAGTCAGACAGCGAGATTGGCGGTATCACCGGATTTCAGACGGACGGCACGCCGATCGTTGCCAAGCCGGGCGAGATCAACAACTTTGACCTCGCACCCAAGTGCCTCTTGGACTTCTTTGGCAAGCCGATCATCTACTACCGACGCGGCTACCTGAACGGCGATCCGCGCTCCACGGATCGCAGTTGGTCGTTGGCGGACATCGTTGCCCTGCGTCCGCAGCGTTTCGGTCCGGGCGAAGATGTTGACGCCATGACGGATGGAAACAATGACTCTGGTGCAAGCCGCGTTGCCTTGGCATCCGAGTTCGCGCTACTCTCCTTTGGACCGGACCAGCGTTGGAATCCAAATATTCGCGCTGATACCGAGGGCTACAACGAAGACAACATCGTGAGGTTTGGGCCATGAGCACCCGCCGCTTACGCCATACAGGACGCGCCTTCACCCTGATTGAGATCATGGTGGTGATCAGCATCATCTTGGTGCTGGCGTCCTTGGTGTTGGGCGTTGGCTCAGCGTTGTTGCGCCGAGCCGAGCGCTCGCAGGTGGAGAGCGCAATGACCATCATGGAGAGCGCGTTCACCGAATGGGAAGGGCAGACGGGGCGGCCAGTGACGTACAACGGTGCGTTTAACTCGCTGACGGCGCCGACCACGGAATTGTTCCCCATTCCTAACGGCGGGGAACTATTTGATGTCCGTGAGCCCGGAACGCCACCGGCACCAAATAATGCCGGCAACAAGTTGATTTACACGCGTGCACGCGGCGCTGGCGTGTTCACCGTCAATCTGCTCGCGCAACTGGAATCGATCCGCCCCATGCTGGCGGGCATCCCGCCGAGCATATTGCGCGCGGAGGCGAATAGTTCCAGTTATCCCGCCACCAACATCTTGTCCGGCACGCCGTCGGTCTTGTACGCGCCCTCGGCCAAATCCACCGCCAACACCAAGGATTCGACCCGATCGGAACTGGTTGACACGTGGGGCGGTCGAATTGCATTCGTGTTCCCCGGCCGGGCTTTCCGCTTTGGTTTAGATTCAGGTCTTCCCGATTCTGACGGAACTGTGCGAACTCCGGCTGAGAATCTTCTCGGGGTCTGCACTAATCGCCGTATATGTCTAGTGTCCGCTGGTCCCGATGGTCTCTTTGGAGTGCCCGGCGAATCCACCCCGGATTCGGCCACTATCCAGAACACCGCCGCTGCCGACAACATCTACCTGTACGAGTTGGATCCCCCAAACTGACGCCCATGCTCAGCGCACGCCCATCATCCTCTGCACGACGGCTCTCCCGAGCGCCCGCCTTCACGCTCCTTGAGCTGTTAGTGGTCATGGGCATCATGATGATCTTGGCAGTGCTGACCGCGATCGGCGTCGGCAAGGTCACTCGCGATGCCAAGTTGGCCAACGCCACCAATGGCGTGGTGGCATCGCTTGGTTCAGCGCGCGCCATCGCTATCCGAGACAACGCGTACGTCATGGTCACCTTCCGCGTGGCGCCAAGTCGGCAGTCGCGCGCGGTGCCGCGTGAGCCACAGGTGGTACAGATTGTCACGGCACGTTGGACCGGCGAGGTGGTCACTGCCAGCACGCCGCTTCCCACACCTAACACCTACGGCGCCGAATTCATGGTGGACGATGTGTTCGCTGATCGATTTGTTCCCGTTCCAGGTGTTCCAACGCGGGACCTGCCAGGTGGCGTACTGATTGCTGGTCCAGCATTTGGATTTGTGACTGACGGATCCGTGGGTGCAAATGATCGGCAGTGGCGGACCCAGCCGCGCTTTGCGGGCACCACGAACTTGGCCGCAACGCCCCCAACATTTACGCCGGACTTAGCACGCACTGAACGCGGTTGGGCCATCGGGGTCCTTTTTGGTCCGGATGGGCGCGTGCTCTCTCGTAACCCGGAGCAGGTGCTTGAAGTAGTGACAGCTGCGCCCGACGATCAGAACCAGAACGCGTATGTGAAGGCCTTTGTTGATTACGATGGCAACGGATTTCCGGAGCGGGGTGTCACCAGTTACTACGGGGGCGCTCCGGCCAATGTGGACTACTTCATCTACGACGAACCACTCGACGAGCCGCTCGTTGACTACGTTCCATACCTTGCCGTTTTTAACGACGCTGAGGCCCGGGATCGGTTCAATGCCAACACGTGGAAAGGCACAACCACCCAAAACCCCCCGCCGCGCATTCGTGATCAATCACTGTTTATTGAAGAGCAGTCCGACCGCATCACCTTTAATCGATACACGGGCGTTCCCGGGATCGGCATCAAGTGATGCGACGCGCATTCTCGCTTATCGAATTGTTGCTGTCCGTCTTCATTCTGGCGATCGGAATCATTTCCGTTTCGGCGCTCTTTCCTGCGGGCATCGCTCAGCAGCAGCAGACCGCGGATGATCAGCTTGGCCCCGTGGTGGCTGAGCAGGCGCTGGGGCTGCTGCGCAGTCGTGTGAAGTCAGAGGACTTTGGCACCTTTGAAGAGTTTGGCGTCACCACCCTCTTGGCGCAGTCAATCTCCAATAAAAGTTACGTGTTCCGACCCAGTGCTGGCGATTGGAGTTGGATCCGCCCCGGCGTGATCCGCAGCAATCAGAGTGGTACCACCATCGATGATGTTGGTGCCATTGATATCTTCTCGACGCTTGCTCAGAATACGGGCTCCAGCGCGCAAGAGTTCTGCGAGTTCCCCGAGGCGGGGGTCAGCGGCGGCGGTAATGTGAAACTCTGGGGCGCTCCGTACAACTCCTCACGCACCAGTCTGGCGCCGCCGATCATCGTCACGCAACGCGAGCGGTGGTGGCCATCCGTACCGGAAGGCGCCACCACGTTCACGCCGCCAACTTACTCATGGGACTGCATGTTCCGCCGCATGGGTGGGCGCATTCAGGTAGCCATCTTTGTTTACCGCGTCATCGGCGTCGGTGGTGCGGTGCGGAGTTACTCATCGCCTTCAAACGGCGCGCCAAGCCTGCCGACGGTGGTTGCCGGTACGAGCTACCCCAATCTTCCGCCGGTTCCGTACCGGCGCGTTCCCAAGTCAGGTGTTGGTGGCGCGCCCGGAACAACAGGTGCACCGATTCAACTGCAGGTGCGCACCGGGTGGGAGCAGCCTGCAACACTTTCACTGACTGGTCAAGCACCGTTCACAACTGGTTTCTTCGGGGCGAATCAAGGTATTGCCGCTACAGATTTTGCCGCCGCATCAATTCCGCAAGTGAGCGAACAGTGGCAGTTGCCGGGGCAGTGGATCATTGATAACAACAGCAACGTGCACCGAGTGGCGCAAGGCCGGCGTAACTCCACCGATCCGCTGCAAGTCCGCTTCAGTGCACCGGTCCCGCGCGTGCCCAACGCTCAGGTGTACGACGATTACGAACTCCTGCCGACTGGAACCACCGACCCTGTTCCAATGGGAATTCGCACCATGCACTACGTTCCAGCCATCATTGATGCCAATGGAACGCAATTGGTTCCTGTCTACGCCACGGTGAGGGAGCTCTGATGCGTCGCGCATTTACTGTCGTTGAACTTCTGATCGCCGTGGTGGTCATGCTGGCGGTGATCATTGCCACTAGCAAGATCTTCAATACGGCAAGCAAGGTCTCCAGTACTGGCGAAGCCAACGCAGATGTTCTGCAGCAGGGCACCGTGATCGAAGAGCAGATGCGCCGCGATTTGGAGCGCCTGTGCCGAGACGGCTACATGGCCATTCAGTGCGTGGCGGTCCGCAACGATGTCAATCAGGTGATCTCGCCGTCTCCGCCACTTGTGACGCCTGCTCCGCTATTGAACCCGCAACTCCCTGCTGACGCCATTCTGCGCTGTGATCAAATTGTGTTCTTCACCGCTGGCACTGAAATCTCAGCGCGGTGGGCAGGTCCCGGCGACTTAGTCTCTGGCGGCGGTGGTCAGCAGTCGCGCGGAGCGCGTGTTTACTACGGTCACGGCGTACAGTTTCCATCGCTGCCGAACGATCCAACCGGTAGCCCGCCCGGGTCCAATCCGAACTCCATCATTAAGCCCATCATCACCGGCGTCAGTCCGACTCCGGCCGGTTTGAAGCAGGTGGTTCCGTGGACGTGGTTTGACCCGCTGACCTATCAACTCGGCTGGCAGTTCGGAACCACCACGCAGACGGCGGGTCCGCGCGTGCTTGCCAACCAGCCCGAGGCCCGACAGTGGGTGCTTGCACGTAAAGCAGTGCTGCTCTCTGATGACGGCGGTCGGCCCATCTACTACCCGGAACCAAGAAGTCTCACCGTGGCGGGAACCCAAGGACCAAGTTCGGCGCCATCCATCTTTGGCGATCGTTTGTACGTGGGCGCGGCTGGTTCGGACCCTTCGTATTTCCAAGAAATGCGCGACCGCAATCGCATTTCGCTGAGTAGAAATCTGATTCCAAGTCCGGTGATGCAGTCCGGGTGGGTTGATGTTGCAGCGAGTGACTTTGGCAAGATCCGCCGGGAAATTTCACCTACGCTTCGGTTGCAGACGCCGCTTCAGATTGGCGGCGGGTCGGTAACGCTGTCTTCAATGTCTGTGCCCTTTAACACGCCTGGGAACACCTTGCCCCCAATTTCTTGGCCAGGGGGGGATGGTGCACCTGGGTGGCCGAATGGAAGTTCGATTGTGAATGTCGGGAACAATATGGATTCCGGTCTGATTGGCCTCTTCTCCACTCAACGGGACCGAATTATGCGCGGAACCTTTGGAATTCCAGCATTGAAGCCAACTAGTTCACCAAACATTACCACCGACTTTGGACTACTCGGCTGGCCACGTTCCGAAAAATCGGTGGGCAACACCGACCGAAAGAGCGAGATGTTGACTTCGCCGACGCTCGTTACTAATTGCAGTACGTTCCAAGTGGACTGGACATGGGAGCCATTGACGGGCAGGCAGACAGATTCTTCGGGGGCACTTCTTCCAGTGGCTGCCAACCTCCAAATTGGAGCTGCTCCTGCGTTTTTGGTGACGTCCAATCCCAGCACCATTATGCGCGGTTACGAGCCATTTGCCGATCCCGATACTACATGGCCAACATTGGCACCCGACCCCACACAGCGCGTGCGGCAGCAGCCGTGGTTTGGCTTCCCTGATTATGGTGATGGCGCGGTGACGGTGCCTGCAGCGCAGCAATTAGGTGTGCTGTTAGCGCAGGACTTGGCATTCATGCCGGATGTTGAGCACGGAGGTTCGGACACGGATCGCACTAATTTCCACATGCGCGCCGTTGCGCAGGCAATCGAAGGCACCGCAGGCGCCGGGGCGAACTCGCCCGCTGCAATTTTGGCCCCGTTTGGTGAAGGAGTGCCCGTCCGCGTCTACACGGCTGTGTTTGGTTTCAACCAAGACGATGCATACACCGTGACGCCGGATGGATTCATTGTGGCGCGCGAGGATTACACCCCGTGGCCAACGCAGATTCGTATCACCGCCACGATTCATGACCCGCGCCTGGTGTTAGACCGCGGTCGTGAGTTTCAATTTGTGCTTGATGTCCCCAAGCGTCGCAAGGACTAAATGTTGCTGCTCGCATTCCGCGAAAGTACCCCATGATCAACGTGATCAATCGCCAGCGAATACCGTCACCCATTACCAGCGCGCATGGGCGTCAGATGTACCCCATGAATGCCACCAACACCGCTCGCGGCAACACGCTGGTCCTTGTGACCGCCATCTTGGTGCTGCTGGTCATCATTGCCACTGCATTCTTGGTGCGCGCGCAAAGTGGGCGCGCGCAGGCTGCCGCACAGCAGAAAGCCACGGGTCGCGAAGCACGCGTTGAGTCCGTTGCCGCGGACATTGCTCAAGAAGTAGCGAACGCGCTCTTTGTGAAGCGCATCGATAGCTCAAGTATGACTGCGGCAGCCGTAGGACAGGTCGCCGCTAATCAGGCCACGGGCCTGACTGGGCAGCCGGCGTTCGGTGAGTTCATGGCGCGCAGTGACTTCCCGCGTCTTCCCGCGGAGCCGCTCGCCATACGTTACGGGGTTGACTACTTTGATTTGGTTTCTAATTTGGATTTCACCTCGGTTAATGGGGGCGACGGTTACTTGGACGGCTACAACTTTGCGCCGTTCTCTGTGAACCCGTTCACCAACTGGCCCGAGCGCTACGGTCTCATCACCGGCGAGGGCAATCCGATCGGTAACCCTGGCTTTGGCGATACGCGTTGGTTGGCAAGCACGGAGCCAGTGCGCGCCATGCTCTTGACGCAACTGCAGAATCCGGTGTTGCCCGCGCCGCCGAATCCACAGCAAACGGTGTCATTCAACCCCAACTGGGGCAACTTGGCGCTCTCCAACGACGCACCGATTCTCTCGCCGGAAGGATTGGGCTTCAGTCACTGGCCGCACATGAGTTGGATTCCAACGGCAGAGAATGGGTTCCGTTTGTGCTGGAACATCTCCAATGTTGAATCAAACTGGGACCATAAGGTGGCTACCGCCACAGCGGCAGCTGATCGATGGGCCGCTGGCGAGCTGAATCTGGGCACTCCGTACGAACAATGGCTTCCCTTTGTGGCGCCGCGTGAACCCGATGTGACGGGCAAGGATGCGCGCGGTTACTTGTTACTCAATAGCGGACTCTGGCAGGCGCGGGTGAATGACTGGTTCAACGTCGGCACTACGAACTTCAACACCGTCCCTCCACATGCACAGATCATCAAGGGTGTGAACGCAGCTGGTGCTAGTTTTCCGTTGCGCCGTCTCGATGCACTCCCCAACTTCCTGCAGCTTGGCGCCTTCGGTGATCCATCCGACGAGTTCAAACAAGTTGCTGTTGGTGGTACTTATGTTCCAACATCGCGCAACCTGATCGGACGCACCCTTGCGGACGCCGATGGCGATGGCTGGACGGATTCCTTCTGGTTTGTAGCGCCCAGCTCTAGTGATCGCAGCACTCGACAGCTGATTGCGGTGCGCATCATGGATAACAGCGCCCTCATCAACGTCAACACCGCGACACGGTCGGACCGCGCGAGCACCAATGGGTTGACGCCGTCTGACGTGGCACTCGTCACGCGCCGTGATTCGTATGACGAAACAAGCACAGTCGGAAATACGGCGGGCTTCCGTGATCCCATCGTTGGATTTTTCAACGCACGTGAGAATGACCCGGAATATCGCGTGAATTTTAGTTTCAAGACGCTGTTGCCTACTCCTGCGGACCAGCCTTTGCAGGCCGCCGCCAACTTGGTCTATGCCGTGGCCAGTAGCGCCGCTGGTCCGACTGGTGGCGTCGATGTCGGTTGGGCTCCGGAACGTTGGGAAGGGAGGCGCATACAGCTGGCAGCTGCGGGGGCCAACGCCGACGATCCGTACCAAACCGGGATGTTGCGGGACCTTGGCATCATCCAAGAGGGCACCGCCGGGAACGTCAACAGCGTGGTTCCGTTCTTTGATCCATCCGCGGACTTTGGTCTGGCTGGATCGTCCGCGGTGTACGGGGACTCGTTCGTCCTTTCGCGCGCCGCGGATCGCCTGAGTTACTTCAAGGCGATGGCCAATGGCGGCGAGCTGGTCGACCCGGTCACCGCTGCTCGGTTGGTTACCCTGAGCCCGTTTGGCTCTGACGATGAAATTGAGTTGCGCGCCGCCAACGGCCTGAACAGTCCGCAGGCGGTCAGTCGTCTGGAGAATGCCCTGAACAGCTCGGCATCGATGTTCTCGAACAAGATTTTGTTTGGCGAATTCCTCCGGTCCACGCGCTCGCGCGAGGAGTCCGCTCGGTTCTTTGACCCTGACGATGTTCGCGTGCAAGACTGGCGCGCACGGGCGGCGTGGACGGGCACTGGCACGGGCGCCGCGTTCGCGCCGCGCGGTGGGGCAGAGTTGTTGCTTGACCACCGGCGCATGATGACCACCATTTCCGGTGCACGCAATGAGATGTTGCCGCCGCGCTTGTGGACGGTGGTTGATCACAGCAATCCACTTAACGCCTTGCGCGTTCGCCCTGCATATCTGAAGCGCGGCGTTGACTTTGACTTGGACGGCACCCCCGACGACGTCACCGGCGACGGCTCGGTTACCACTGCCGATGACTTGGCGCCGTACCACCCAAACATCATGTTCCCAGAAGCGCCGCTGATTCCCGCGGCCAGCAGCGGATTCGGTATTGCCATTCGTGACGCCTACCCTCTCGGCATCCCTGACGGCAAGGCGACTGTTGAGGACTTTGAACTCGCGCGTCAGCGCTTCCTGACTGACAATCGCAAGATTGACTTGCGCCGCCCGAATGATGTGCCGACGGCTGGTGTTGTGGCGAGTCCTGCGCAGATAAGCGCAGCCGATCGCAAGTTTGACTTCGACCTGCAACGCGTCATGCGCCGTGCTCTCATTGATGAAGGAAGCCGGCAAAGTTACTTTGGTCGTCCTGGCCAGAACTCCGCCTATGCCGGTGCGTCGCTGGCTGCCACCAAGATGATGATCGCCAGCTTCTCAGCGAACGTGTTGTGCTATCGAGACGGCAAGCGACGTATTCGCGACACGAAGTTATATCTCGATCAGCCGTTGCATCCCTCGGAGGCGATTGCAGTTCCAAGCGATGCGCTCGGCACCAGCGGAATCATCGATGCCGGCTTTATTGGCGTTGAGAAGCAGCCCTTCATTCAGGAAGTCTTCCTGGCGTTCGTCTATCCAAAGTCCAAGGTCACCCAGGCGGAACTTGATGCCGTTCTTGGACCTCCGGGTGGCAATCCTTTGCCGGGCTGCCCCGACCCTGACAATTGCTCACTGAATGCCAGCGACCCATATGCACTGCCAAGTTGCACCGCGAACGGCGCAGGGGAGCACTTTGTGGTGTACGACCCCGGCAATCCGGACACGTGGCCCGCGGTGGTCTTTGTTGCGCAGATTGCCAACCCGTTCAATGAACCAGTGAATTTGGCGGACTTTGAATTGCGCATCAATCCAGCTTCCGGCGCCGCGCAGCGCTTCCGATTCGGAGCCTCCGGTCCAACGGTGAACATTGGGGGGCAAGACGTGCCTAGTACACACAGTGGTAATATTTATGGTCCGGACGTGGAACTGGGTCCTTGCACTCCTGAGGAGCCGCGAACTGCAATTGTTTTCTGCATTCCTGACACATATCCTAATGGCGATGCCTTCCCGCGTGATGCATGGCTCGACTTTCTCGACATTGGCGCACCAATTGACATTGTTGGAGCGGACGGAACACACGATGGCCAGTTAAATCCCATCGAGCTCGCCAACGCAACTAAGACGAAGGCCGGTCATGGGTTTGTTCCCGATTCGAATGCAATCTTCAACCCGGCGTGGAGCGCTGATGATGCTGTGCCGTTCTCGACCCCGAGCACACGGGGTGGAACGCTGTACTTTGATGCCACCAGCACTAGCGAATGGGGAAAGGGATTTGATACCTCTGGTGACATTGCCCGTTGGAAGCCCTCGCCCGTGCCGCCCGTGAATGGTGCGTTGCCAAACAACTCCTACATAGAGTTACGACGCGCGATCTATTCCACCGTATCAGATGATGTAACTTGGACCGTGGTTGATCGATTTGGAAATGAACTAGATCCCGAGCTCGACGGCCCGAACGGCGAGCGGGTCACCGATCTCATCAATCGCCTTTACGTTGATAGTTCAGGGGGCTCGCTTCCGCCGCCACCGGCCATCGTTTGTCGGTCCGGCAGCTTAGCGATCGATGGCATACGCCTGCAAACAGGCGATAATTTCACCACTTGGGCACGCGGTTCTCGGCAGTGGCTGTTTGACACGCAGAATGGCATGAATCCAGCGCCTGCGGGACGCGGCGTAATCACAATGGATGAACGCACTCCGCGCTATGCATTTGCGCGCACCACTGGAGTCCTTGCCTCGAGTTCTCTAACAGGCGGGTCGGCGGGGCGCGCTACGTACATAGGGGGCGTGCAGGAGGGCGTTGGTCGCAAGGGAGATGTCCTCTCTATGAGCCAAGCACCGGACGGCAAATGGACTTCCCCACCAAGTGCGTCCGATGTGACATCTGCTTGGTTCATACGTCCGTATTACAACGTCTGGGGCGAACTAAGACGTGGGAAGCCAACGTTCTTTCCGACGCGCATCTTTGAAGCCAATGAAACTACAAGAAAGGGTCGCTCCTACCAATATCCAGCTTGGCAGCTATCCAACGCCACTCCGCCCGTTGGTACGAAACTCAACTACGGCGAGAAGGGCGTCTCTGATCCAAAGTTCGTCAACGGTGCCGACCCCAGCAATTTCACGGCGCCGTACCGTCTCTTCCAGAAGGATGCGGACTTTGATCAGGCAGCAGAGATCTTGGATGTGCCCCTGTGGGGAACGCTGGTGCAGCGCACTGGTGGCGGTCGCGCCTACGCCACGCTTGCGGAAATTCTTGCACAACCGCAGGAGTCCTTCGAGAAGAAGCTGTATTTTCCCAAGTTCCCCACACCAGCTACGTCAAACGGAGTCTTGAGTTACGGCGCTAATCAAACGCACTACAACCGCCTGCAACTTGAGCCCGCGCAATACGACACCGTGGCACCAACAGGCGGTCGACCAACGCTGTTGAGTGGTACTCAGACTATGCCGCCGCCCATTGAGGGTGCGGTTACCGCTACCACTCCCGCGCAACAGAACGGCATCGGCTTCAATGCTCGTCTGCCGGGTGGTGCAGCGTTGCTGGACGCATTCGTTGTCGATGATCGTGGCGCCGCACCATTTGATACGTGGACCAGCACCTCGGCCCCCGATGGCGTGATCGATTTTAGTGAGCGCGCCAACGCCGAGAACCGACGCCTTCGGTTGGCTCGCAACTTTGAAGGCAAGCTCACGCCTGGACTCATCAACATCAACACCGCGCCCATTGAGGTGTTGCACGCCATGCCGCAGATGATGCGCTTGGTTTATGACGATGATTTCCCGATCACGAAGACTGCTGATTCCGATCCATTATCTCTCACGGTGGCCAGTTCCGCGCTGAGTAAACGCCGGCTCGTCCGAGATCCACTGGCGTGGCAATCCGCCCCGTACGACATGGGCGGCGGGGACCCTGGCCCGAACAATCAGAATTCCATTCTCTTTGATTACGGCGTGGCAGCCCCGCGCGTTCGCGTGGCTGAAGCGATGGAACTGTGGCGCAATAAGGGCAATGTGCTTCCTAGTAGCATTGATGCGGCACTCCCTCACTTGTTCCAGAACTTGTTCCAGAACATGCCAAGCTATTACAGCCGCGGCCTTGATTTCCTAGGCGCATCCAACTACCGCGAGTGGGCGCCGGGTACGCGTGGCGAGCGCGGCTTTGACAGTATTGGTGAGCTGGCAGTCCTGGTCAAGGGCGCAGACTTCAGCCCGCCGCTGAATACAAGCGATGCCGACGTTAACGGCACCCCAGACGTGCAAGACATCGCCAAGGGCAAGGTTGCCGACGTGAACCGCAACAACGTGGCAGACAGTGCTGACGCTGCCGGGTTGGTTGGTTCAAGCTGGAACCAGGCCCAAGGCTGGTCGATCCGCTTTGCGGGTACTGATCCGTATCGAACCAAGTGGGATGACCCATCCTGGGGTGCCGGCCGCGGTTCAACCGTTGGCTCCGGTCCGCAATCAGTCGGTGGTTCCGCATTGGCATACCGCACCGAGGGCATCCCGAAATCGCTGACCGCGGGCCAGGCGCAGGTCTATCCCCTCACTGGTCGAACCGCCATTGATAAGCACTTGCTGGTAACCGCCACGGATGATCGAAACACGATCGCCAACGAGATCAATGACCCTTCCAACGACTCATTGGGCACACAGTTTGTTGAAACGAAGGCCTATCACTACGACATGACCTCCGGTGATGCCGTTGAGCAGAACCAGATGCTGCGCGGTATCTCCAACATCGTCACCACGCGCAGTGATGTCTTCACCATTTGGCTTCGCATCCGCACCATCAAGCAGGACACGCTCACCGGTCAATGGAACGGCACCGACCCCGAGTCGATTGTGGATGACTCCCGTTACATGATGACCATCGACCGTTCATCCGTCGACCGCCCCGGCGAGCAGCCCCGCATCGTGAGTTTCGTGAAGGTGCCGAACTAAATAGGTGCCGTTCACCCCTGTCCCCATTTTCACGACGGTCAACTGAACGCCACAGTCGGGCACCCGCTCACCTGGCCGCACTCGCCGGAGAGGACTGAGCCGCGCTCAGTGGCTGTCCTCGTAAGGCGATTGCGAGCCAGAACCCAGGCGCGATACAACAACCCCCGTCGTTACTTCGGCCGCCCCCGCCCAAGGATCTGCAGCGTCACCGTATCGCTCGCCGTACTCATGTCGATCGTCCCTCGCGCGGTCCACACGTAGCCAGCCGGGTAGGGCATGCTGCTCGCTCCGGGGATCGGTGCCGAAAAGCCGTAGCAGATGGGCAGGTACTCGTTCAGCTCGTCCCAGGTGCCAAATGACGGCCACGGGCGCTCGACTGAAAGGCCGCCACGGATCCCGCCACGCAGGTCGTTGGGGTTAAACGGAACCCAGCCCGCGCCGGGCAGGAAGAACTCGCACCACGTCACCAAGCGTGACCGCGCCGCGCCGCCGCTCGAGCCCTGCAGTTCCGTCATCCCCAGCACCACGCGTGCCGGAATGCCCGCCGTGCGCAGCACCGCCACGCATGCGGCCGCAACGTCGTGCGAACTTCCCGTGCCAGCCTTCATGGATGCCCACGCGCCGTTCACAACCAGCCCGCGCGGGAACCCATTCTCAATGCGCATTCCGTCCTCATCCACCGCCGTGTAAGCCTGCATGGTGGCGCGCACCAATTCCTTGGCAGCAATCCACGGAGTCACGCTGCGCAGATTGCCGCCGGTGACCTTGTCAACAAACTTCTTGAAGTCCTCATGACCGCTTTCGATGCCCGGCTGTGGTTTCAAACTCTCTTGCACCTCGGCTGGCCACTCGGCAGGCCACGTGATGCGCGCTGCCGCAGCCTCGTCCACTACGGAGGCCCAGCACTGTTCGAACCACGTGACATTCCACTTCAGGCTCTGACCTTGCGTGTCAGGAATGGAAATCCCCACCGCGGCCATGCCTTGTGCCAGTCCCTGCCGAAATGATGTTCGTTCCGCGGCTGCCTTGTGCTTGGCGCCTTGCACCCAGATTTCCGTCTTGATGCTGGTAGGGTCCACTTGGCTCCATGTGGATTGCAACACCACCGGCAACCACACCATGATGTTGCTGAGTTGCAGGGTGACGGTGTCGCCCTTACGCAGGCTGGGGGCCCACAGGCTTGCATCGAACCGTGCTTCCCAGATGCGCGGATCGACGCGCTTGAGTGGCAGCTCGGGCGGACGACCAGAAATGGTGGTGAACGTCGCTGCGCTGGGTTGCGGCGGCGGCGCGGCCGGAGGCGTTGCCGGTGCCGTTGCCGGCGCAGTAGTACTGGCTGGCGCCTTCGCGGGCGGCGCGATCAGCAGAGCGGCAATGGCGGCACCGATGAGCATATGAACACGATACGCGCCGCGCTTACCACCAAGCGCCAACAACTTCCCAATCGATGGCAACTCTTACAACACGCGCGGCAGGCCGCCGTAGATCCATACCGTCAGCGCGTTCATGAATTCCACCAGCAGCAGGTTGATTGCCACAATCGCTACAAAACTCGCCACAAACGCGCTGGTGGCTGCGCGGCCCACACCGGCGGCACCCGGGGCACAGGAAAAACCCTTGTAGCAGGAGATCAGCCCGATCGCGCCGCCGAAGCACGCGGCCTTTAGCAGTCCGTTCAATGGATCAAGCGTCACTAAGAACAGGGATGTGTAGTGCCAGTATTCAGTGCTTGGTACGCCGTAGACCTGCGTCAACACCGCCCATGCGCCGAACGCACCCAAGGCGTCGCTGTAGACGGTGAGGATGGGCGTCATCACCATGCATGCCACCACGCGAGGGCCGACCAGCCGCGCCACCGGATTCGCTCCAGCTGCACGCATGGCGTCAAGTTGCTCAGAGATGCGCATCGCGCCGATCTCCGCGGCAATGGCACCGCCGACTCGACCTGCCACCATGACGGCAGCCAACACTGGTCCAATCTGCTTCACCACATTCGCGTTGATGATGCCACCCATGCGTCGCTCGGCGCCGATCGCCGCAAACTGCGTGTAGCCCTCAATGGAAAGGATCAGTCCCACCATGAGTCCGGTGAGTGCCACCACAGGTATCGAAGCGGTGCCAACTTCCAGGAGTAGCGGAGCCAGTTCTCGCCAGCGCAGCGTGGCGCGCGGCGATCGAATCAGGGCGGCGAGTGCTTGCCCGGAGAAGCGCACGAACAACCCGAAACGCCCAATCGCGTCATGAACGCGAGATCCAAGCGCGGAGACTGGGGCGAACGCAGCGATCGGCATCTGTGGAGTTTACGGATGCGCGGGGATGTGGGTACGAATTGGGGCGGTACTGGAGCAGGTCGGGACGGGCACGCGCGGGATCGCCGCAGCAAAAACACCGCGGGCCCAGCATTTCGGCTGGGCCCGCGGGAAGTGTTGGAATCAGCGCAGCGTCAGTCCGCTGCGTTCATCGGTCAGGGGCAGTTGCCCCAAGCGCCGAGGAGGAGACCCAAGTCCGCGCCATTCACGATTGCATCACCGTTGAGGTCGCGCTCGGAGCCGCCCCAGTCGCCAAGCATGATGCCCAAGTCGGCACCGTTGACGATGGTGTCGCTGTTCAAGTCAGCTGGGCAAGGAGCACTCGAGCAGTTGGCAGCGCATCCAGCGGCTGCAGTCACGCAGATGGAATCCCACCGCACCGTGGTGCAGAAGGGATCAAGACCGCCAACGTAGGCGCAGCAGCAGGCGTCAGCGCAGAAGGCGTTACCGTGAGCAACAGCGCAGTCGCCAGCATTTGGGTCGCCGCAGGTATAGGTGGGGGCTGCGTAGTTCAGCGATCCCGGGGTGTCCTGTGGGCCAACGGTGGTGGAAGCAACACCGATGAACCAGGTGCCGTTTGCTTGCTTGATACCCATGACTGGGCCGGCGTAGCTGGTCACGATGGTGTCGGAACTCACGGGATTGGACAGAAGCAGCACGTTGTCCAAGCGGTTGTTACTGGTGGGGGTGGTGGCGAGGCTGAATGTGCACTTCAGGTAAGCATCAGCCGCACCGTCGATCGCCGTCAGCGGAGCGAGCGTCTTCACTGCGAAGGTCGTCGTGAAGGGGGTGATGACGTCGATATCAGTCCAATCAACTCCGTTGATGCTGTACGCCCACTGGTGGGTGGTAAAGCCCGAGGTTGCGCCCGAGGTACGCGTGGCGTAACTCAGGGTGACGCCCTGGACGGCGGCCATGGAGAACTTGAAAGTCACTGACTGACCATTCGCTGCGCTGCCCACCAAGGAGATGGATGACGTAGCGAAGGTTGCTGGGTCAAGACCGTTGCCGCCTGCAGCGGTGCCGGTGGCATTGGCGGCAGTTCCGGTGAACGAGGCGAGCTGCGTGGCTTGCACCCAGTCGCTCGAACCGTTGGTGCCGTCGAGGTACATGGTTCCAACGCCAGCGTTCGACTTGTACAACTTTGGCGTGTTTGGTGCAGCGGCGGCGGCCGTTCCACCATTGGCGTTCGTTGTGGTCTGGTAGTCCCAGCCTGCAATCACGGTGCCGCTGGTGGCGGTGACGATGTTGCGGGAAATGTACGGTCCGCAGGTGTTGGGGCTGTACCACCAATCCTGGCCAGTGAGTGGAGCGGCGCCGTTCGATTCCTTTAATGAAACGCTATCCAAGATGGCGGTCCACGGAGTAATGTCAAGATCACCGTCGTCGTCGGTGTCAAGGTCTTGACCGCCGGAGCCGTCGCGCGAGAAGGACGCTGGGTTTGATGCGAGCGGCGCGCGGGTTTCCCACGTGTCGGTACCGGAGTAGTCGCTGACAAGCAGGTAGGTCTGATTGTCGGGACTTTCAATCTGTGTGTTGGTGGCTGGCGCTGCACTCGTATCACCCGCGATGAGCGGCCACGGGAGATTCGTAGCGCTCGGATCGATGGTGAACGGGAAGGGGTTCGTGGTGTCGCCCGGATTGTGGAGTACCAGATAGCCATTCGCGCCGATCACGGTGCCCTTGGGGAAGGTGTACTTCCACTCAACGGCGCCACTCTTGGTGGGGACGGCTGGCAGTGTGGCAGTCGAAGTACCGTCGCCAAGGATGAGGACGGTGAGACCGGCCATCGAAGCGCCCGGTGCGCCCTTGAACTCGATGTATTCAGCGTTCGAACTACCAGTGCGAATCTCATTAATCGTTGTTGACTGAGCGAGGGTGGCAGCCGTCATGCTGAGGGCGGCGGTGCCCATCATCGTGATGAATCGCATCGTGATAATCTCCAGGTATGGCTTCTAATAACTGACGTCGAGTGCCTGCCGTATACAGAGCGAGGCTGACAACGAGTCTAACTCGACAGTGCAAAAACGCATACATCAATTGGATGGTTCACCAAACATGCGGTTACTCGGACGTTATTTTCGTGTTCAGACGGGCCGCCGGTGGATGGCCGCGGGAATTGTTGCCGTGTTTCTCTGCAGCATTCTGGGCTGGGGCATGCAGTGCTGGCCGGGTCTGCCGAGCTGGGGAGTTTTAGATTCCCGCTTGCATTCTGAGTTTGATTCTGTGCGTGCAGCCGTGGATTTACAGGCGTTTATGGGTCCTGGAGAGCCTCGCGTGGCGGGTACGCCGGAGGCCGCCGCGGGTCGGGATCGGCTGGTTGAGCTGTTCACTACTGCGGGCTTTTCCGTGGATCGGCAGCCCATGCGCATTGAGCGCCGGGCAGGGGGGGTGGACCTGGAAAGTCTTCTGGTGCGGGTGCCGGGCAGAACGGCTGGGCCGGCGCAGGTCCTGGTGGTGGCGCACACCGACAGTGCCCCCGGCGCACCCGGTGCGTCGGACGACGGCGCTGGCGTGGTGGCTGCGCTGGGGATCGCGCGCGCACTGCTCGTGGACCCGCCGCAACATGATGTGCTGATCTTGCTGACTGACGGTGAAGAGCGCGGGCTCTTGGGCGCGCAGGCGTTCGCCGCGAACATGACGCAATCACCGCTGACTGCTTCGCTTCGGGCAGTCGTCAATATGGACGCGCGCGGAGCAGCTGGACCGGCCTTCATCTTTGAGACCGGCCCGCAGACGGCGTGGCTTGCGGACCTGATGGCGGAGCGTGTGAATGCGCCGCGCACCAATTCGCTCATGGGTGTTGTCTACGGTGCCATGCCCAACGGCACTGACTTCACGGTGTTCTTGAAAGCAGGCATGACTGGATTCAACATCGCATTCATTGGTGATGTTGCCGCGTACCACACACCGCTCGATACGGTGGAGCGTCAGTCGAAATATTCACGCGACCACATGGGGCGCACCGGGCTTGCATTGGTGCGCGCGCTTGATCAGCGATTGCCAGCGGGTGAGATCCCCACGGCACGAGCAGTCTTTGGTGATGTGCTTGGTCAGTTCATCGTGCGATGGCCGGAGCAGTGGACGTTGGTGATGGTGATCGCCAGCGCACTGACGGTGGCGGTGGTTGCCGCATGGAATGTAGTGCGCTCTGCCGCGATGCGGCGTTCCGAGCCGGGAGCCGTGCAACGTGCGCGCGCGCCTGGCCGAGGTGCGGCACTGGTGTTGCTGGCGGTGTTCGTGCAAACCTGCGTGGTGGCGGCAATTGGTTGGAGTTTCCAATTGGCCGCGCAGTCGGCGGGGCTGACCATGGCGACCGCCGGACTGCGATTGCGGGTGTTGAATGCGCTGCTCTTGGTGGCCGCGATGGCCGTGGCGATCGGCGCGGGCGCGTGGCTGGCGCGACGACGCATCGACCCATGGAGCGCGTTGCTGGGAGCGTGGGTTCCCTGGTGGGCGTTGGCGGGGACAGCGGCGGTGCTGGCGCCGGCGGCGTCATTTCTCTTTGTGGTCCCAGTGGTTACCCTTGCGCTGGCGACCGGAGCAGCGGTGATCGCCGGCAGGCTGGTGGGGCCCGTGGGGTCGGCGAGTCATGGCACTACCGATGCGCGTCCGGTGGCATTCATGGGGCTACTCGGTGCGATGGTGATACTGGCGCCGATGGAGCCAGCGTTTGTTGATGCGCTCGGGTTTCAGTTCGGCTGGCTGAATGGTGTGCGCGCGGCGTTACTCGGTGTAACGCTTGTTCCGCTGGTGGTAGCGGCTTGGCAGCGTGAGAGTGCGGCGGCAGCGATCGACTTACAGGAGCCTCATTGATGACCAGTATTCGCACGCAGTTTCGAATTGCCGCGCTGTTGGAAGCATTGTCCTGGGCTGGTCTCTTGGTTGGCATGTACTTCAAGTATGGGGCGATGAACAACCCGATCGGCGTACAGGTCATGGGCCCAGTCCACGGTGTGCTCTTTGTGATCTATTGCATTGCCGCACTGCGCCTCGCGCGCGAGGCACGCTGGAGCTTGGCGGTGACAGCGCTTGCACTTCTGGCATCGGTGCCACCGTTTACAACGTGGCTCTTTGAGCGTTGGGTTATCAAGCGGGGTTAGCAACTACGCGACAGTCGCGCCTTGAGATTCGAAAGCTGTTGACATTCGATTTGTTGAGTTCGAGCGTCAATTTGGAGCGGACAAAGCAGTTTCGTACGGGGTTCCATGCCTCTCGGTGACATCTACTGTGCACTCAAGCGCAGATAAAAGATGGCATCAATAATGCCAAGCAAAATCGCTGACACCAATATGCCAAAGCCAAATCCCTTGACAAGTGGTTTGGCGCGCGTGGCCATGATTATTCCAGTAGGTAAGTAAACGCATTGCAGAAGCAGATTGATACCAAGCACAACGCGCAGGTCAGCCAGCGCCATTGGCTCTTGCAGCAGCGAGGGCCACACAATCGCTCCATCAAGAACGCCCCACAAACCGAGCATGAGCCAGAAGCCGCGGTACGCCTCGCGTGGTCGGGTGAACAGGGCAATGGTGGACGCTGCAAGTGAAACGAGCGCCACGGCGAAAATAGATGCGATGAGTTGCTGGTGCATCAGGGAATCTCCGCGCGCTGCTCAGTGGCTCCATTGCAGTCGCGGCGCCGTCTACCGCTAAGTTGGAAACCTGGTTGGCATTGCATATTGGACATACTCAGGCATTGGGTGGATACAACGATCCGTTCGGGAAGTTTCCGTAGAGCGAATGTTCGCCATCGGTGAAAGCGTGGATGAGCAAATCGCCACCAACAAACGCGCCACGCCATGAGGCGCCTCGTCCGCCAAACACCTCCTCGCGGTCGCCACGACTGCGCGGTGTGTTCACGCCAAACTTGAAGGACTGCACATCGGGTCGAAGCCGTTCAGCAAACGCGGGGTCATCAGTGGCAATCGAAGCGACCAACGCGCCGTTTGAAACATTCATCGCGGAAAGTAGCTCTGATTCGGTATCCACAATCACAATCGAGTCGATTGGTCCAAACGGCTCACTGTGGTGAAATCCCCATGAAGTTGGAGGATTCAGTACGCACGCCGGCGCAACGTATGCCGATTGATCCTGACCGTCGATGAACCGGCCGGTGCGCAGATCGCCGTGGATCAGGGGAATACCGCCGGCGCTGATCGCCTCGTCGTAACGGGCGCGGAGATCGTTTGCCTTTGATTGCGAAATCACCGGACCAAAGTCCAAATTGGGCAGTGGGTCCGTGGCCGATTCCACCGCGAACGGGTTACCAAATTGAAGCGACCCAATGACGCTGTTATACGTAGTAAGAAAATCAGGCAACAACCGACGCTGCACAACATAGCGCGGATACGCGGTGCATCGTTGCTTGGCATACTCAAAGCCCTTCTTTAGATGACCCGCAAGTAGCGGCCATTGCGAAAAGTTCCAGATGCCCCAAGTGTTGAGACCCTCTTGCTCAAGAATGTGTCTACGGCGAAGATCAGCCAAGGTGCTGGCTGCTTTGCGACCGTTCGAACGACCACCCACAAAGGCAAGAGCGCCAAGTTGTGGCGAGGAAATGAGCGCATCGCTGAGGTCGCCGCCAACTCCGGAAAGAAGAGTCACCGGCAGACCAGCGCGTGCATTAAAGCGTGCGAAAGTGTCAAGGCATGGAATCCACCTTGTGATGGGGTCTTTGCCATGACGGCATTGCCCGCCAACAACTGCGCCAATTCAGCGTGCACCAGCACGCTGAGCGGGTAGTTCCAAGAGGCAATATTTGAAACAGGTCCATGCAAGGGAGTGCGCCCCTGCATCTGCCTGTCAATGTTGGAGAGATACCAATCAATTCCGTCAACGCAGCGATCGAAGTCTGCGCAAGCAAGGCGCCAAGGCTTGCCAATTTCCCACATCAACAAGAGGGCGATGATTTCACGATGCTCACGCAACAGTACGAGTGCTTGCTGCACCCGTTGTTTCCTGACCTCCAGGGGAACCTTTGACCATTCCGCGTCTTGACGCGCCGCCTGCTCCACCGCGGTGATCGCGATCTCGCGACTGATACGCGGCGGTCCCGGTATGAAGCTTCCATCAATAGCAAGAGGATGTGGTTTCGTTTCGCCAACAAAGGTCCACTCTCCGCCGATCAGATTCGCAATTCGGTGAGCATCAAATGCCTCCGGAGCCGCCATGCGCGCCCGCTGATAAACCTCGTTCCAAGTTGTTCCTGGTTTGTGAATGAGCGCCATGATGTGTGAATACTCCTCTTGTAGAACGATCATTAAACGCGTTTGATTCACATCATGTCGAACGAGTAAGGAACAGTAGGCGGTTGACTTTCGAGGAACACCGATACTTTTAATGCATATGGGTAATTCGCACATTGGTCAGTTGCCGGCCGGCCTGCTGTGCTCTTGATGATCTATGGGATGGCCGCATTGCGCCTCGCGCGCGAGGCACGCTGTGCAATTCGAAACGATGACCGTCAAATGAGAAACGCCCCTGGCGTTATGCCAAGGGCGTTTCAAGCGCGACCGGGAGGGCTCGAACCTCCAACCTTCGGTTTCGTAGACCGATGCTCTATCCAATTGAGCTACGGTCGCGTGTCCGTCTGCATTGCTGCAGTAGGAGGGGAGATTATAGCGAAAATATCACCCGACGGCATGGGGGCGATTCGTGCAGAGATCCACGTCATTTACGCACAACCAGCACAGGAACAGAACACCGAGATGTGCCGATCCTGGGGGTGCTGAAGGCGTTACTTACTTCTCGACCGATTGTGCCACGGTCGCCTGCTTGTCAAGATCCGTGCGCGCCGCGGCTGCGGCCTCGCCCTTCAGTTGATTGGCAAAGAACGGAAGCGCAATGCACCCAGCCGCAAAGATCAGTGCGCTGAGCCGTGGCCACACCGACGGAACCGGTGAGACGCCTTGCGTTCGTGGCGTTGGCTCTTGTACGAACGGCATCGCCACCAAGCGCAGGTAGTAGAACGCTGCCACGCCGCTGTTGAGCGCCATGATCACCAGCAAGGTGCGCTGATGACTTTCGGCGCTGGCCACGAAGAGGTCAAGCTTTCCCCAGAACCCAAGGAGGGGAGGGATGCCGGTGAGGCTGAGTGCGCCAATAGCAAGCGCCGCTGCAACCATCGGGGCGCGCACACGCAGACCCGCGAGGTCATCAATCGAATCCACCTCATGGCCATTGCGTTCGATGGCAGCCAACGAGCCGAACGTTGCCAGATTAGCCACGCCGTAAGTCAAGAGATAGAGAAGCGTGGCATCAATACCGATGGTTGGTCCCGCCAGAATGCCAACCAGCATGTAGCCGGAATTGGCGATCGAGCTGTACGCCAGCATGCGCTTGGCGGAGCGCTGCAAGAGCGCACCGATGTTGCCGAGCGTCATGGTGAGGACCGCAATCATCCACAGCACCGCAGCGATGACCGGCGGAATGCTGCTGTCGCCGTTGGCGCTCCAGCCGACCGTACCAAGCAGGACGATGAGCGTGACAAACCCTTGCACTTTCGGCACGAAACTGATGAACGCAGCCACCGGGCTGGACGCGCCTTCATAGACATCCGGTGCGTAGAAGTGCATCGGAACGGCGGCGAGCTTGAAGCAGATGCCAATCACGGCCAGCAGCATGCCAACGATCGCCACGCTGCCAATGCCGCCAGTTTGCGCCTGCATTTGGAATGACTCGCGCATAGCGCTGAGTTCAAGCGTGCCAGTGGCTCCATACAGGAACGCAAAGCCGAGCAGCAGGGTGGCAGTACTCATCGCGCCCAAGAAGAAGTACTTGATAGCCGCTTCCATACTGCGGTCTGCACCACGACCGATCGCTACCAAGACGTACGTGGGCAGTGAGCACAGTTCAAATGCCAAGAACAGCCATACCAAGTCAGTCGCGTGGCAGAGCAACATGCCGCCGCACAGGGACAGCAAGATGAATGCGTAGAACTCACCTTGGATGACGCGCACGGGGTCGAACGCGCCGGTGCCGGAGGCAACTTGACGCTCCACTGCCCGATCAACGCTGCCGATCGAAGCAAGCACGTGACCAACGCCCACCACGCACAACAGCGCGATGATGTACTTGCCGAGCATCGGCATCGGCAATTGCGCGGCCGTGGCGGCTTCGGGGGTCCACACCTTCAGCATGGTGACGAACGTTGCAATCAATGCCACCACTGCAATCCACGGAACCATGGCGCGGAAAGCGCGGGCGTGTGAGAGTCCCATGACAGCGCACAGAACAGCGCCCGCAAAGAGCACCGCCTCCGGTGCGATCAGCATGAACTTGGGGCCAAGATTGTTAGATGCGGCCAGAATGGCGGGGGTCATGGTGTTCACTGGATGGCTCCCTTGTCGGCGGCAGGCGCGGCAGCGGCTTTGGTGGCGCTGTCATCCGCGGTGGCGCGTGGGGGATTGGCAAGGTCGCGCTCAATGAGCTTGACGTAGGGGGCAACCGCGTTGGCAGCACACGGTTCGATGACATTCAAGATCGGCTTCGGCCATACGCCGATCACGATGCAGGCGATCGCAAGTGGAGCCATGGCCAAGATCTCACGGAAGTTCACGTCCTGGATGGCGTGCGCGGCGTGATTGCCGTGACCGTGTCCGCTATGCGAATCATGTCCACCGTGTCCATGACTTGGCTCGCGGAGCGGTCCAAAGACAAACTTCTGCAGCATGCGCAACACGTAGAGCGCGCCCAGAATCAAGGCCAGTGCGGCCAAGAATGCGTAGGTTGGGCCAAGGATTCCTGGGAATCCGGTCCTCATGCCAGCATCAGCGGTGTAGATACCCATCAAGCACAAGAACTCGCTGACGAATCCATTGAGACCGGGAAGTGCAAGCGATGCCATGGCGAAGAACACCATAAACACGCTCCACACCGGCATGCGCTGCATGAGTCCGCCAACCACTTCCATGTCCTTGGTGTGGTAGCGCTCATACATGATGCCGATACACATAAACATGCCGGCCGTAGAGAGACCGTGGTTCACCATGTACAAAATTCCGCCTTCCATGCCCACCACGTTGAAGGCAAACATGGCAAGCAGCGCCAGACCCATGTGCGCGATGGAGCTGTAAGCAACCAATCGCTTCACATCGTTCTGCACCCAGCACACCAAGCTCATGCCAAGGATGCCGATCAAGGCGAGCGCGGCAAAGAAGGGTGCGAGCGCCAATGCGCCTTCGGGTGCCATCGGGAACGCAAAGCGCAGCGCGCCGTACTGACCGATCTTGATGACAACGCCAGCAAGCACCACGGATCCAGCCGTGGGAGCTTCGCCGTGCGCCAATGGAAGCCAGGAATGCACCGGTACGAACGGCACCTTCACCGCAAATCCACCCATGATGGCAAGGAACACCCACCATTGCGTGCTTGCGGGCAGCGTCTGGCCGTACTCCACCAAGGTCTGCACGCTGAAGTTAATGGGTGTGCCGGTATCGGTGGCGTGACCAGCCGCCAGATAGATGAATCCAACCAGCGAGATCACTGATCCCACAAAGCTGTAGACCCACAACTTGATTGCTGCCGGGCGCCGGTCTTTGCCGCCCCAGATGGCAACGATGAGGAAGAGCGGGACCAGCGTGAATTCGTAACCGATATAGAAGAGGATCACGTCGCGCGCCAAGAAGGCGAGCATGACGGCCGATTCCATGAACAAGAACTGCGCGTAGAAGCCACGCTGCCGCTGGGTGATGGCGGAGAAACTCACCAGCATGCTGCACGGAATCAATACCGCGGTCAGGATGATGAGGAGCATGCCCACGGCGTCAGTGCCGAGCCGGAATTCAACACCGAAGGCCGTGAAGAGTTTCCAACCCTCTTCGTTTGGCCAGAAGGTGCCGGTGGTCCACGCTGGGAATTCGAATGCAAGCAGCGTTGCTGCTGCCAAGACCACCAGGCTGGCGATGAGACCGACGGTCTTGGCGGCGCGTTCGCTCACGCCGAGGCAGAGGACGGCACCAATGAGCGGCAGGACGATCAGAAGGACGGCGAGTGTCACGAGGCACCTCCCGAGAGCCAGACCCAAACAACCCATGCGACGATCAGCCCGATTCCGCCCGCCATGGTGAGCGCGTAGCTCTGCACCGTGCCGGTGTAGAGCGGCTGGAACACCCGAGCAACAAAGCCGGGGAATCGACCGATGGCGGCAACGATTACGCCGTCGATGACGAATCGATCAGTGAATGCCAGGAGCTGTGCACCCAGCCACGCGGGGACGCCGATGATCGCGTTGTAGAACTGATCCACGTACCAGCCGTGTTCGCTGCCCAGTGGAATCCACTTGAGGCCGGTGGTGTTGAGCATGGACGCACGGAGCCGGTCGCCGAGCGCGCGGTTCTTGGCGTGCAAGATCCAGGCGAGCAGGAAGCCTGCAACCACCACGGTGGTGGCGATGACGAACAGTGTGCTGTGCGCGTCGCGGCCGAGGATCTGTCCGTGTTCCTCACTGTTGCCGGCGCGCATCCAAGCGCTGGAGTTCTGCACGAAGCGTTGAATCCAGTTGAAGCCCTGGGAGTGTGCCAAGTAACTGGGGAGTCCTGCCAAGACCGAGCCGATGGCAAGCAGTGTGAGGACCAGCGAGATGCGGAAGCCTGGAGCGTGCGGATGGAAGCCGCCGCCGTGTGCGGCACCGTGTCCGGCACCGTGTCCGGCATGCGCGTCGGCGCCGCTGTGTGCGTGGGATCCGTGCGCGTGATCTGCGTGACCAGCGTGATCATCGTGACCATGATCAGCGTGCTGATCTGCACCCGGTTCAATCTTCACTGGGCCGAGTGCCAATCGGAACCACACGCGGAACGCGTAGTACGCGGTGATTCCTGCGGTGAGTACGCCAATCCAACCCATCCACTGCACCTGCTGAACGTGGCTGGTGAGCGCCGTCAGCAGAATGATGTCCTTTGATTCAGCCGCTGCGCTGAACGGTGCCGTGGCAAGCCAGAGGCAGCCGAGCAACATGCAGATCATGGTGAGTCGGAAGCCCGGCACGCGGAGAAGCCCGCCCAACTTACGGAAGTCAACTTGGCCAGCCATGCCGTGCATCACTGCACCGGCGGTGAGGAACAAGAGCGCCTTGAACCACGCGTGCGTGAAGACGTAATACACGCCACCGAAGGCTGTGCCGACTCCAAGCCCCATCACCATGTATCCGAGCGAACTAATGGTTGAGTATGCAAACACGCGCTTGTAATCGAATTGTCCGCACGCAATGGTTGCGCCAATGAATGCGGTGAAGCAGCCGATCCAGCCGACGGTCAGCAGTGCCGTCTCCGCCCACTCTGGCCCGATGGCTTGTACGGTGTAGAAGGGCGCCATGCGCGCGAGCAGGTAGATGCCCGCGGTCACCATGGTGGCTGCGTGAATCAGGGCGGATACCGGGGTGGGACCCCACATGGCGTCCGGCAGCCAAGTAAAGAGTGGTCCCTGCGCGCTCTTACCGCACACGGCTAGGAGCAAGAGGAACGGGATCGCGGCCTTTGACCAACCGCCTTGCACAGCGTCAGAAGTGGAGCCGGCAATCGCCTGGAACAGGCTGTCGTACTGCACAGTTCCGTAGTTGGTCCAGATCAGGAAGATCGCCAATGCCAGACCAAGGTCGCCGATGCGGTTCATGATGAACGCCTTCTTGGCAGCGGCGGTGGCGCCGGGCTGCGTGGCGTAGTAACCGATCAGCATGTACGAGCACAGGCCGACGCCTTCCCAACCGAGGTACAGGCCGACCAAGTTGTCGCTCATCACCAGGATGAGCATGCTTGTCACGAAGAGGCTGACTGCAAAGAAGAAACGTGCGTAGCCGGCCTTGAGGTCGGACTCCATGTATTCACTGGCGTACAGCGCAATGAGCGTGGCAAGCACGGTGACGAACAGCATCCACAGCATGCTGATGCCGTCAATATAGAAGCCGAGGTTGGCAGTGAACGACTGGAACGGTCCGGGGCCCCAGGTCAGCGAGAGCCAATCCATGAACGGCACCGTCAGCGGCGCATGCGTTGCAAAGAGTGTTGGTCCAAACTGGAAGTACAGCGCGATCGCCATCGCGGTTGATAGTCCGAACGTAGCGACCGTGAACAGCGCTGGCAGGCGACCTTTCACCTTGAACATGGCCATGGCGCCACACAGAATCACGGAAACGAGTGGTGCAAGAAGCATCCACTTGAGCCACGCAAAGTCAGTGTTGGCGACGGCCTTGACGAAGTGGAGCGGGCCGACATCGGCGTAACCGCTGGTTGCGTGGACGGCGTGCGCAGCGTCGGCGACGTGACCGTCGGCGACTGCTTGTGCGCCGTCGCCGAGGGCAAGCGCGAGGGTGGTGAGAAGTGCTGGTTCCATGGAAGCCGTTGGTGTGTGTGCCGTGGCGTGAGTGACGAAAGCGGATGCGAGCGCAATGATCGCGACGGTGCTCATTCCTTGAGTTCTGCCCATGCTTCGCTGCTGAGGGTTTCTTTGCGGCGATACAGGAGCACCACCAGGCCGAGCGCAAGTGCAGCCTCGGCAGCGGCGACGGTGAGGATGAAGATCACCATCAACTGTCCAGAGAGATCCATCCACATGCGACCGAATGCAACGAACGCAAGCGCGGCGGCTTGGAACATCAGCTCGGTGGACAAGAACATCAGGATCATGTTGCGACGAGTGAGGAATCCCACCAAGCCGATCGCAAAGAGGATGATGGCCAATGCCAACGTCACTTGGATGTTGGCGGGCATGGCAGGGGTCATGGGTGCCACGGAACCAATCGAAGCGAGAGTGATCATGCTGCACCTCCGCGGCTGAGGGAGCCGCCGTCATCAATGCGGGGAAGTCCGGCGGCTGCACGGCGTTCGTCTTCTGCCATGGCCATCTGTCGGCGCGCCAAGACCACGGCGCCGAACAGTGCCATGAGGAGAATCACGCCTGCAAGTTCCAGGCTGACTGGGAACTGCGCTACCAAGGCGTGGCCGAGTGCGGTGGAGTTGGCTGGTGCGGCGGTGCCATCAAGCGTGATGGGGTGGCGATCGCCGTTGCTGCTGAGAAGTGTGAGGCTGGCGGTGGTTCCGGAAGGATCCACGGAAATGAGGCGTCCGTCAGCGCCGCGCTCCAGTTTGGCGATGTCAGAAATGCCCGCTGTTTCAGCGATCGCAGCGGACTCGCGCAGGAGGAGTTCCGGCATGTCTTCCATGCGCTCCCAGGCGCGGATATTCGCTTGCGCTACCACGGCGGGCGAGGCAAGCCAGGGCACTGAGTTGTCGCGTCGGAACAGCGCGTCGCCTGTTGCGGAGAGCATGATGAACGCCAAGATCAGTGCGGCGATTGGTTCGCGCGGGGTGCGGTCGTACCAGGCAGACTCTTCGCCGCGCATGGACTGATCGCCGGACTGCTGCGCAAGCATGAGTACAAAGAGGTAGGTGATTAGGATGGCACCGGCATACACAATGAGGAGCGCAAATGCCATGAATTCAGCCTGTAAAAGCAAGAAATTCACAGCCACTGCCAAGATCACTAATACGAAATACAGCGCTGCGTAGACCGGGCGCGGGTGAGTCACCATGCGTGCTGCGCCGGCGACGGCAACCAGCGCCACCATGACATGCACCCAGAATGATGGGTCCGTGCCAGCGGCTTCCGGCACCGGTGCGTTGCGTGCGACGGCGCTGATGATCAGCGCGACCGCGGCAAGGCCGCAAACGGTGAGGGCGGCTCGGAAGGCCGCAGGGCGCGGCTCCATCATCAGGTATAGGACGACGGCACCCAGGGCGGCGGCGGCGTAGAAGAGGTTCGCGTTCATGGATGGTGGCCTCAATCTCCGGGCAGCCCGCACGGGAATCCGGGCGGGGAGGGCGGATAATAGAAGGGGACGCGGCG
>JBIKZY010000109.1:0-7664 GCA_044354475.1 Phycisphaerales bacterium | reverse complement strand
GAAGATCCACTCGATAGACCGATTCGCCAACCACTGGGCAGCCAAGTTCCGCCATGTGCGCGCGGATCTGGTGCAACCGACCGGTTTCGATTTCTACATCTAAGAGTGTGCGTCGATGTCCGGATCCGAGTGACTTCCAACGCGTGATAGCGGGGCGACCGCCGCCGCGATGATCGACCAGCGAAATCTTCATGTCGCCGCGGCGCACTTCATCAAGTGGAAGTTCAATGCTTCCTTCCGGGCGCGGGGGCTTGCCTTCCACAATGGTCATGTAGCGCTTGCGAACGGTTCGAGCGGCAAACTGCGCGCGTAAGGCGTCGTAGGCGCTGGCTTCCAAAGCAATGATGATCGCTCCGCTTGAATCACGGTCAAGTCGATGCACCAACCCAAAGTCGCGCGCGGTGCCGAGTGAACTTGCAAATGCTCCCCAGCGCGCAAAAATTCCATTCATGAGGCTGTCGTCGCGGTGCCCAAGGCCTGGTTCGCTGACCACGCCTGCAGGCTTGGCGATGACAAGGAAGCCAGCATCTTCATAGAGGACATCAAACTGGACTGCGGGATTTGGGATGGGCTGCGTCATGGCTTCGTATGATCGCGATGGTAGCTCGTTGTGAAGGCCGTGTATGTCGCATGCAGAACCAACCATCCTCCTGAGTTTCGATGTCGAGGAGTTTGACGCCCCGATTTCCCGGGGGCGGGCCATGTCGATGGCGGAGCAGATGGAGCAGGGTGGTCGCGGCCAAGAACGCACGCTTTCCCTGCTTGATGGATTGCGGGTGCCCGCCACCATGTTTACGACGGCCAACTTTGCAGAGTGGCATCCGGGGCTGCTGACCCGCGCGGCGCGGAGTCATGAGATTGCCAGCCATGCTCGCTGGCACGCCAGTTTCAGCGTGGATGATCTGGCCACCAGCCGCGCCATCCTGCGCGCGGCAAGCGCTCAGGAAGTACTGGGGTTTCGTCGGCCCCGGCTGCAGTACACGGATCCGGCCGCCATTGCCGCCGCGGGCTATGCCTATGACAGTTCGGTGAACCCGATCTGGTTACCTGGGCGATACAGCAATCGTTCGCTGCCGCGCGTTCCGTATCGGGTGGGCGGCATTCTGGAGGTTCCTATCTCTACGACTCCGGGACTTCGGCTGCCGTTGTTCTGGCTGGCGTGGAAGAACCTACCGATGCCCATCGTGCGCGACGCGTGTGAGCGCTGCCTTGCTGCGGACGGCGTGTTGAATCTGTTCTGGCACCCCTGGGAATTTATCGATCTGCGCGGTGCGGGATTGCCGCTGCATATGCGCCGGGTCGATGGCGAACGCATGTGCGATCGATTTGCGGCGTTTGTTGATTGGCTGCGATCGCGGGGGCGCTTTGCGACATTCACGGAGTGGATGGGACGCGGGATATGATTCGGTGATGCAACAAGTGTTGAAGGGATTCGTGTTGGTGTTGATGGCGATGTTCGCTAGTACCAATGCAGGCGCGACATCTACATCATTGCCGCTGCAAGTGCAAAGCGCTCAAGCGGCCGAGAGTGATCTGCGGATTGCAGCCCTTGCGCGTGACAACCAGGAAGCAGCCAACGAAACAGCGCGAGTGCGCGCTGAACAGGAACATGTCAGCGAAGTGGTTAGCAATCTCAAGGTTGCCATCAAGGAACTGCGTGCTATCAAGGAGTCCGACGAACGGCGCGTTCTGCTCGCGGGAAGTGGATCCGACCCGATCACCGAGGTACTGCTGCGACATCGCGATTCACTGCCGCCGCTGGCGAATCAGCGTCGTGATTTAGAAGCAGCGCGGACCGGGGCTGCAACGGCAGAGATCGAACGGCTGGACGCAGCGGAAGATCTTGCCAGTGCGGAACGAACCGATGAGGCTGCGGAGGCATTGATCACCGATCAGCCAACTGGACGTGCCACTGCCGCCGAATTGGCGCCGCTCTTTCGCCAACGCGCGGACCAGTACCTCCGGCCGCTGGTTTCGGCACTCACTTCTTACTCCGCGATTCTGGCTGAGGAAGTGACCGTTCGTAGCGAATACACGGAACTCCTTGAGCAGTACCGGAATTTCATTGATACGCACTTGTTGTGGCTCCCCGACATGCCCGTGATCGGCGAGCGAGATGTGCGCGGCGTGACTGCGCATGTCGGTCGCTACGCAACCCGGCCCTTCTGGGGTGCTATCGGTGATGACCTCGTTGATAGCTTTCGATTCCGTCCATTCCGATGGATTGGAGGTGCGGTGCTGGTACTGGCATTGGCATTGATTCGTGGGCGTGGATTTCGATTCATTTCAAAAACTCCGTTGCCTGGCAGTTCCACCGAGGCGGGGTTAGTCAACATTGCCAGCGCGGTGCTTGAATCGGTGATCTTGGCGGCTCCGATTCCGCTTGCTTTGCAGTTTGCTGGGTTTTTGATCGAATCCACACCGGCTGCAGCCACCGCGGCGCCGTTTGGATCCGCCATGCATTCGGTCGCCGGATATGCATTTCTTATCTCGTTTGCACTGGCACTTTCGGCACATGGTGGAGCGGGTGAAAAGCAACTGGGTTGGTCACTGTCAACGATGACGTCCATTCGGCGCGCGATGTTGGCACTGGCTGCAGGATTTCTGCCAGCGATCTTTGTTGCCCAAGCCAGTATGAATATGGACGGCATTGCCGGCAGCGAGGAAATTGCGCGGTGGGCGGTGATTGTGGCGCTCCTGGTATTGACCGCGGTTTCTGCACGCATCTTTCGGCCGTCGCATGGGGTGTTCTCTGGCGTGATTGCAGCACATCCGACGGGTTTGATTTCCATGCTTCGACCGGTGTGGTACCCCGTTTGTGCATTGCTGCCGGCAGTGTTGGCTTTGGGAGCTGCGGCGGGTTATGTCATCACTGCCATCACCGTCATTGAGAACATTGCGCGGAGCTATTGGGTGATATTGCTTCTTGCCGTCGGCATTTCTGCGCTCGGACGTATTGGGGGTGCAGCACTTGATCGATTTGACCTCGCTGGCCAGTTGGAAGCGCGCGAAGAGGCGCGCTTTGAAGATCAACTGCGGAGCTTTGGCAGGTTGCTCTTGGCGCTGGTCACTGTCGCTGGATTGGCGTGGGCGTGGAATGACTTGATTCCAGCCTTTGGAATTGTGAGCAACATGGCGGTGTGGACGGTGGCCGCGGGTGATGGGAGTACGCGCGTGCCCGTGTCCGTCCGCGACGCTGTGTTCTGCGTGGCAACCGTGGTGGTGACCATGTCGCTGGTACGGGACTTACCAGGAATCATCAACATCGTGATTCTTCGGCGCTTCCCGATTGACCGCAGTGCGCGCTACGCGTTGGTTGCGCTCGGCAGGTATTTGATTGTGGTCACGGGAATCATTGTGGCGCTCGCGTGTTTGCGCATCCGTTGGAACGATGTGCAATGGCTTGCCGCAGCCGTCACAGTTGGACTTGGATTTGGTTTGCAGGAGATCTTTGCAAACTTTGTCTCTGGTCTGATTCTGCTGGCGGAGCGACCGGTGCGGATTGGCGACCTGGTGACCATTGACGGAATTTCTGGTCGAGTGTCCCGCATTGCCGCCCGCGCTACCACCATCGTTGACTTTGACAATAAGGATGTGATCATTCCGAATAAGCAGCTGATTACTGGCAAGATCACCAACTGGACGCTGCAAGAGTCAAGCGTGCGCGTCACCATTCGAGTTTCTGTTGAAGCTGATGCTGATCTTGATTCGGCAGTGGCCGGACTGCGTGAAGCGGCGGCTGGCTCTGCTGGCGTCATTGCCAATCCTGGCCCCGAAGTTCTGTTGGTTGGCTTTACGTCCGGGTCTGCCGATATTGATGTCTCGATCTACGTAGCGCGCCCTGGAGAACTGCAGCCAGCGCGCCATGATTTGGTGGGACGAAGCAAGCGAATTCTGGCTGAACGGGGCATTGCCATTGCTATTCCGCAAATGGACATTCATGTGCGCGGTGCACCATCATTCAATGCCAATGCGCCGCAGGGCGCTCGCTGATTGTTCGTCAATTGAGACACCTACATGACCATGAAAACCACGCCGCGCAACTTTGGAACATCAGCTCGCCTGCAGCCCTTTGGGGAGAGTGTGTTCGCCACCATTTCAAGACTCGCCGCGCAACATGGCGCAGTGAATCTGGGGCAGGGCTTCCCCAACTTTGATGGTCCGCAGTTCGTCAAGGATGCGGGCATGCGTGCGATCAAGGATGGATTTGGCCAATACGCGCGGACTTTTGGGGTGCCGGAACTGAACGCGGCCGTGGCGGCTCGCTTTCGGGCCACTAGCGGGATTGAAGTCTCACCGGATGCGGAGGTCACCGTCACCAGTGGTTGCACTGAGGCCATTGCGGCCGTCATGCTTGGATTGATTGATCCAGGTGACGAAGTGGTATTGGTGGAGCCGTTCTATGACTCGTACGCGGCATGTGTGGCAATGGCAGGTGGAACGGTCCGCGCCATCCGTTTGCGTGCGCCGGAGTTTGCATTTCCGATTGACGAACTCCGCCGCGTCGTTGGTCCGCAAACCAAGGCGATTTTGATCAATAGCCCGCACAATCCGCTTGGTCGAGTGCTGACGCGATCGGAGCTTGAAGGCATCGCCGCGGTGGCACGGGCCGCCGATTGCTTGGTGTTTTCTGACGAGGTGTACGAGGAGATTTGGTTTGGTGAGCCGCCGGTTTCTATCTCCACGCTGCCAGGAATGCGCGAACGCACCGTGGTGATGTCAAGCCTTGGCAAGACGTTTAGCCTGACGGGTTGGAAGATTGGTTGGACGATCGCGCCACCGAATCTCACGGCTGGTATTCGTGCCGCGCATCAATTCCTGACTTTCTGCAGCGCAACTCCACTGCAGCGCGCCGCAGTTGATGCATTGCAAGCACCGCGTTCGTACTACGAGGCGCTGCGTGCTGATTACCTGACGCGCCGTGATGCCATGCTGACCGTGTTGCGCGGCGCTGGATTTGACCCCTATGTTCCGGATGGCTCGTACTTCGTGGTTGCGGAGCACGAACGGTTTGGTTTCCCAAATGACTTTGCGTTTGCGCTGCACTTAGTTGAGAAAGTCGGCGTGGCGTGTATTCCCTGCAGTGCCTTCTATGCACCGCAGGCCGATGGAACCAAGGACGCGGACGCCTGTCGGTTGGTGCGCTTTGCGTTCTGCAAGACTGACGAAACGATTCGTGATGCAGGGATTCGACTCCGCTCACTCAGCGCGCGTTCTTAGTTCTTCGATTGGCTAGAAGGTGCTCCGCCATCCCGGGCGATAGCGGCTTCATAGAGTCGCATGGCCTTTGGCATGAGCTTGTTCAGGCGGGCGATCCGGGTGTCGTCGCTTGGATGCGTGGAG
This sequence comes from Phycisphaerales bacterium, assembly GCA_044354475.1. Lineage (GTDB taxonomy): Bacteria > Planctomycetota > Phycisphaerae > Phycisphaerales > SM1A02 > UBA966. Next base: position 2,321 of record JBIKZY010000109.1, on the reverse strand, counting down.
AGAAACTCGGATGGCGCACCGGATTTCTCTGACATGCGCCTCCACAACGTGATGGCCGAGCGCGGGTCGTAGCCAGCATCGGCGGCAATCATCAAGCCGAGGTTGTCAGCTTCGGATTCCTGCAGTCGGCTCCACGGAAGCACCACGATATAGTTGGAACCAACCCCCAGGGCGGCCATGGTTGCTTGTTGCACCGTCGGGCTCATGTCACCGAGTGCGACGGCGGTGCCCTGCATGGCGCCTTGGATCATCACGTTGCTGGAGATACGCTCGCCCGCGTGCCGGGCAATGGCATGGGATGCCTCATGTCCCATGACCACGGCTAGCTCGTCGTCGGACTTCGCCATCTGCAGGAGGCCCGTATAGACGGCCGACTTGCCACCGGGCAATGCCCATGCGTTCACAGTGGCAGGTTCGTCAATGACCGTCCATTGCCACTCAAAGTCCTTGACCGCGTTGCGATGCAGGCGTTCCGAAGCGTCCTCAATCCGAGTGGCAACACGCTGAACCCGGTCATAGTCTGGACCGGAAGTCACCTTCTTGACGCCGTCCTCAGAAAGGGCCTCTTGATACGCCTCGTCACCGAGTTGGCGCTCTTCGCTTGGTGAAAGAACATTCAGTTGGCTGCGACGAGTACCACTCACCGTGTTGCAGGCAATGACCACTGTCACACAGGCGATGGGGGTGGCGCGGAGGAGTGATCGGATGCTGCGGCGCATGTTCTGATGATAGTTCGGTCGGCGCACTTTGGCCGGACCGGCCGACGTTAGCCGCGCACCAGTACCAGCATTTCCAATGCAATCAGCACGATGACGACTACTTCAAGCAATTCCGCGCGGATCTGCACTTGGCGATCGCGGAGCTTTCCGTAAATGGAATCAAGCGCCTCCAGTTTCCGCAGAACGGAACGCTCATAGTCATCAATGTGCAGACGGTGCGTTGCCGACTGATGGAGTCGGGCCAGCCACTGATCGCCGAACAGCTTGAGCGCGTTGTTGACGGACTCATAGAGCGCCGCGGCATCAATTTGTAGCTCAGCGATTCGGCGGGTATGGCGTCCCGTCTGCACGGACAAGATGCGTGCGCCGCGCATGGATTGGCTGGCGGTCCGAAATGCTTCCTCCAGCGCATCCTCAAGTTGATCGTCGAGCCAACGCATTTCAATCAGTTCAACATTGGCAAATTCAAGCACGGAGAGCGCATCTTCCGGAGTGCGGTCAACAACGATCGCTCCGTTCCAGTCAATGACGGCGAAGTCATCATTACCGTAACTCGTACACGCTGATACTGCATCCCGGACCTGCTCGGGTGCCAGGGCGCCTTCTTCGGCGCGCAAGATCCGGGCGATCAATTCGTCGGGCAGGCCGGCGCGCAGGTCGTCGCCCTCCGGGGGCAACGTAAACACCATGTAGTCCTCACACCGGGCGCTCAATGCTGGGCGAACGATAGCGGAGCCCAAGAGCTGAATCACTTCCGTAGCCACCGTTCGCGCTGCGTGCAGCAGGTCTGCTTGGCCAACAAGCGTCCGCGCCAGTTGCGGCAGAGCAGGCGTTGCACCGGTCAGTGGAAGATCGAGACGGACGCTCATAGCGCCGAAGTGAAAGATAGTCACATGCGCGCGAGGAATGACTGTGAAGCGTTCGTGCGTGATCGGTGCCAGTTCAATTGACACTCGCAGTGGACGGCTTTCAAAGTCTGCGCCAGCCACGTTACGATCGCTTGACGCAAGCGCAATCCGGCCAGCCCCGGAAACGCGCTGGGCGGCTTGATCAATATCGATGGAATATCCAACTTCGAACGCATGAAAGACATGGCAGGTCCCGCCGACAATCGATCGACTGGCTTCCGTCATTGTGTCGCCTCGGTTGTTTGTGGCTCGGCAAGTAGCAGGTCCTGCTTGGCGTTGGCAACGGAGCCAGGAATTGCAGGAAGCCCCAGTAATTGCATCGCAATGTTTCCTACCTCCGCGCTCCGAATCGGCTGCGGGACGGCTTCGTTGTCAACATAGGTGGTGGAGGGCACTACGGCGCGGCGATCGCTGTTGAGTGCAATGAGCTCTGTTGCTGCGGTGTCCTGTCCAAGCCAGATGAGTAAGGGGACATTGAAGTTCTCTGGCGCGGTGAATTCCGAATGGGTCCTCAGGGGAACGCCGCCGCCATGGTCGGCGGTAAGAATGATTGCTACGCGACCGCGTAGTGCTGAGTCAGCGTCAATCATCGCCATGAGTGCGGCGATCTCCGTATCAACTTCCTTCACTGCCGCCCGATACGGCGAACCCATGGCCGTGTTCCAGCCGAAGGCATGGCCAGCTCCATCCGGCG
>JBIKZY010000108.1:0-7681 GCA_044354475.1 Phycisphaerales bacterium | reverse complement strand
TGCCGCGTTCGTAGCCTTCGCCATCGCGCACGATGAGCAGCGCGAGGTCGCGCGCGACTTCTTTGAATGCTTGTCCGATGGCATCGGGCGGAAACGCGCCGGCCGCACCGGACGCAAGCGCAAAGACGGAGTCATTTGTACTTGTGTCACCGTCAATTGAAATGCGGTGGAAGCTGCGTTCAACGGCCGCGCGGAGATAGCCGTCAATTTCTGATGGCGTCAATGATGCATCAGTAGTGATGACACTGATCATGGTGGCCATGTTGGGGTGGATCATGCCTGCGCCTTTGGCGCATCCCACCACCGTGCAGCTTCGTCCTTGGTGAGTCACAGCGCGTGACGACCACTTTGGATACGTGTCCGTGGTCATGATGGCCCGCGCAAATTCCTCAATGCTGCCATGCGTAGCGCGCGCAGCCATCGGCGCAATTTGCGGAATCATCCGGTCAAGCGGCAGTTGCACACCGATCACGCCGGTGGAGTTGTGTTGCACGGCGATTGATGCGATGTCGCAGGCGCTTGCCACTGCATCGGCAATCTCAATAGCGCTTGCCATGCCACGATCGCCTGTTGCTGCATTAGCGCAGCCTGAATTAACGAGAATGGCACTGCAATGGCCGCGACTTTCGCGCAGGTGACGTCGGTCCAGTTGCACCGGAGCCGCGCAGACTTGGTTAGTGGTGTACATGGCTGCGAGCGTTGCACCCGATGGGCAGCGGATCATGCCCATGTCCATGCGCCCGGGCTTCTTGATCGCAGCGCTTGCTGCGCTGGCCGTAAAGCCAAGCGGAAGCAGTGGGGCTGCGCCCGCCGGACCATGCGATGCGTCACTCACCATCGTTGGCGCAATGCTGGTCATCACCGCGATCCCATTCCATTTGGGGCGATATCGTGGATCAACGCAATCTCATCGCATTGTTCGCGCTTGGGGCATGCAGAGCAATCTTTGAGAACCTTCTCAGGGAGACTGTTCACGCTCACTTGTCGGAAGCCAGCCTTCTCAAAGAAGACCGGTGCGCGCGTGAGGACGAACACTTTGGGAATGTGCAGCTGTCCAGCAAGTTGCAGGAAGTAGCGGACGAGGCCTTGGCCCACTCCGCGACCCTGCGAATCTGGGTGAACGCCGAGCGATCGGATTTCAGCAAGTTGCGGCGTGTAAATCCACAGTGCTGCGCAACCGACCACTTTGCCATCAAGTACAGCAACGCCGAAATCAAGAATCGCCTTCATGATGTCTTCGCGGCTGCGCGGAAGATTTTCACCGTGCTCGGCCCAGTGATCAACGAGCCAGGAAATGGCGTCAAGATCATCAGCCCGCGCTTGGCGGAACTCAACTTCACCTGCAATCTGGTCAGGAATCGCGCGTTCGCGCAACATGCGACGCACGCGCATGATGGCGTCTTCAACGGCGCTCAACGAAGTGCCACCTTCAACAGAGCGCTTCTCGAGCGTTGATTCAACGGTCAGTTGCGTGAAGACGTCCTGATTTGCCTGAGGAGCTTGTTCGCGAATGGTCTCCAGCGACAGTTCTTCCAACGAACGATCTTGCGCGATGGCAGTCCGCACCAGTCGACCCACTTGGTGGTGCGCATCTCGGAATGGAACGCCGAGGCGGACCAGGTAGTCCGCCAAGTCCGTGGCGTTGGTGTATCCATCAGCGGCCGCCAAGAGGGCGCGGTCGCGATCAATCACCAGGCCAGCGAGCATGGGTGGCAGAATGCGCAGGCACAGACTGAGGTGCCGCATGCTGTCAAAGAGTGGCTCCTTGTCTTCCTGCAGATCCTTGTTGTAGGCAAGCGGAAGCCCCTTGAGCGTCACGAGCAGCGTGACAAGATTGCCAACCGCGCGACCACTCTTTCCACGAATGAGTTCGCACGCATCGGGGTTCTTCTTCTGCGGCATCAGACTGGAGCCGCTGGTGAACGCATCCGGAAGTTCTACAAGTTTCGCTTCGCTGGTTGAGTAGAAGATCAAATCCTCAGCCATGCGCGAAAGGTGCAGCGCGCACAGGGTGCAGGCGGAGAGCGATTCCACTACGAAATCACGGTCGCTGACTGCGTCCAATGAATTGGCAGTCGCGCTGCGGAAGCCCAAGTCTTTGGCCAATACGGCGCGGTCAATGGGATAGGCAGTGCCAGCAAGCGCACCGGATCCAAGCGGGGAAACACGCACGCGCTTGAGCGCGTCGCCGAGGCGTTCGGAATCCCGGCGCAGCATTTCCACGTATGCCAGACACCAATGCGCAAAGAGAATCGGCTGCGCGTGTTGCAGGTGCGTGTAGCCGGGGAATGCGGTGTCCTTCTCGCGTTCAGCAAGATCGACCAATGCAGTAATGACAGCCTTGACCTCGGCCTGCCGCAACTTGAGTTGCCGCGCAGTCCACAGGCGCAGATCAGTGGCAACTTGATCGTTGCGACTTCGTCCGGTGTGCAACTTCTTACCAAGGTCACCAACGCGCATGACCAGTTGTCGTTCCACCCACGAATGAATGTCCTCATCCTCGGCTTGCGTCAGGATGGTGGGATCCTCATGCCATGCGGCCAGAATTTCGCCGAGCGCGTGCTCGATGGACCGCTGCTCGGTAACCGTGAGCACGCCGGCGCGAATGAGCGCCTTGCTCCACGCGATGCTTCCTTCGATGTCCTCACGAATGAGCAACTGATCGAAGGGAAGGCTGTCGTTGAACTGGCGGAACAGGGCGTCCGCCTGGCCTTCAAGGCGTCCTGCCCAGATGGCGGTGGTCATGAGCAGTTTCCCTTTCCGCCGCAGCAGCCGCCGCCATTGACTGCTGGAGCGGTGGTCGTTGCGGTGGCGGTTCCTGAGGCAGTCGTTGCTGCTGCGCCAGCAGTCGCGCCGGTCGATTTGCAGCACGATGTGGCTGCGCCGCCGAGTCCGTGTGCCGTTGCCAATTGCGCGGCTTCAACATTCGCGGCCTTTGCATCAGCGCTCAAGCCCAAGAGGGCGCGAATGCGCATGGGCAGGCTGAACAGGCGGATGAAGCCTTCGCTGTGCTTGTGGTCATACACCTCGTCTTCGCCGAAGGTGGCAAAGCCGTGATGGAACAGACTGTTGGGCGACCGGCGCTTGGCAGCTTCGGCGTGGCCCTTGTAGCAGCGCACCACCACTTCACCGTCCATGACTTGGGCGATCGACTCAAAGCCAGCCCACATCGCCTCGCGGAGGGGGCTGAACCAGGTACCGTTGTAGATCACCTTGGCAAACTCCAGCGCCATGCGCTCGCGGTAATGGAGCGTCTCGCGGTCGAGCACGAGTTGCTCAAGTCCACGCAGAGCCTCCATGAGAATGGTGCCGCCCGGGGTCTCGTAAACGCCGCGGCTCTTCATGCCAACCAAGCGGTTCTCGCAGATATCAATGCGACCGACGCCGTTGCGCGCGCCGATGGCGTTCAGTTCAGTCAAGAGCGCCACGGCATCGAGTTCCTTGCCATTGACGCTGACGGGATAGCCCTTCTTGAAGACGATGGCAACGTCTTCGTGACGGTCCGGCGCATCCTTTGGACTGGTGGTGATCATCCAGACGTCTTCCGGCGGGGCGTTCCATGGGTCTTCCAGTTCGCCGCCCTCATGGCTGATGTGCCAGATGTTTGCATCGCGACTATAAATCTTCTCAGCGCTCGCGGTGGTGGTGATGTTGCGCGCCTTGAGGTAGGTCAGCATGGCCTCACGGCTCTTGAGATCCCAGATGCGCCACGGGCTGATGACTCGCAATTGCGGTGCCAGCGCGGCGTAGGTGCTTTCGAAACGAACTTGATCGTTTCCCTTACCGGTGCAGCCGTGGCAGAGTGCGTCGGAACCAGTGGCAAGCGCCACTTCAACTTGCGCGCGAGCGATGATTGGGCGGGCGATCGATGTCCCCATCAGGTAGCGATTCTCATACACCGATCCAGCGATTGCCATCGGGAATGCAAACTCACGGAGGAATGTCTCCTTGAGGTCAACGATGATGCACTCAGACGCGCCGGTCTTGGTTGCCTTCTCGCCGATGCCGTCGAGTTCGCGTTGGCCCTGGCCGACATCTGCCACGCATGCCACCACCGTGCAGCCGTACGTTTCACGAAGCCACGGAATGATGCATGAGGTGTCGAGTCCGCCGGAGTAGGCGACGCAGACTTTCTTTGGGGTGTTGGCAGCGGTGGAGTTGTTGGTGTTGTTGTTCATGGTGTTGTTCGTGTTGTTGCTGGGAAATTGTGTGCGTGAATGGAGGGCGATATTCAGACTGTGATGTCTAGAGAAGATGGCAGTAAGGAACAGAGTGGTTCAGTTACTGAAGTGCAGGAGTGGGGTGGCGCGCATGCGCAGTGTTGAAATCGTCGCTCTTAGTCAGCGATGACTTGGGTGAAAGCAGGTGACAGAGCAGCGCATTCTGCGCGTGCATGCGATTTTCAGCTTGATCAAAGACCACCGAGTTGGCGGAGTCCATGACCTCATCGGTGACTTCTTCGCCGCGATGCGCGGGAAGGCAGTGCATGAAGAGCGACTTTGGCCCAGCGATGGTCATGACTTCGCGATCCACTCGATACGTTTCGAACGCGCTCTTTTTCGCGGTACTTTCCGCCTGGCCCATGCTGGTCCAGGTGTCGGTGTAGACAGCGAACGCGCCCTGAATGGCACCGATGTCGTGAGTGATCTCGATTCGCGCGCCGGTGCGCATGCTGCGAGCAACGCACTGACTGACCACGGTGCTATCGGGCTCGAAGCCCTTGGGCGTGACCACCGTGATTCCAAAGCCGAGGATGGATGCCGCCTCAATGAGCGAATGGCAGACGTTGTTTCCGTCGCCAACCCACGCGAGTCGCGAGTGGTTGAGATGAAATCCGCGTTCGACAAGCGTCTGCAGGTCAGCGAGCGCCTGGCAGGGATGGTGCATGTCGCACAGTGTGTTGATGACCGGAACACGCGTGGCTGCCGCGAGGCCAACCACTGTGGAGTGGGAGTGCACGCGCGCCACGATGGCATGGCACCAGCGCTCAAGGTTTTTGCCGTAATCACTGATGGTTTCGCGGGTGCCGAGCGGTGCTTCGCGGTGGTCAAGGTAAATGGCTTGGCCGCCCATGCGAAACAATCCAACTTCGAAACTCATGCGCGTTCGTAGTGATGGCTTCTCAAAGAGCATGCATACGCTCTTGCCGGACATGGCGCCAGCAACGCGCGCGGGGTTGCGCTTGAAGTCGGCGGCCGTAGCAAGAATGTCAAGGATCTCGTGTTGCGCAAGATCGCTCAAGCGCAAGAGGTCTTTGCTTCCGATGGGTTGGAACGAATTCATGAGTGAGTTGCTCCGGTGAGTGCGGCGAGCGTTGCTGGCTTGTTCGAACTGTTGTTCGTTGTGGCGAACATGGCAGAGGTGGCAGACGTGACCGATGCGCTTGGCAGCACGCGGGTTCCGATCGCAGCGCCCGCGGCAAGGGCCTCGAGTGCTGCTGGATCGCCCCATGACGCAATGACAACGGGAACGCCGGCGCGCTGTGCCGCATCAAGGGCACCACGTACTTTGGCGATCATGCCGCCAGTCACGGTGCCATCAGCGATGAGGGTCTCTGCAGTTGATGCGGTGAGTTCGGCAATCACCTGACCGTTCGCATCTTTGACGCCGGGAACATCGGTGAGGAGCAGCAGGCCTTGTGCGTGCAAAATTCCGGCGAGTTGCGCCGCGGCATCGTCGGCATTGACGTTCAGAAATCCACCTGCCTCGCAGACGGCGATCGAGGAGAGGACTGGCAAAAATCCCCCGGAAAGCAAGTGATGAACGAGCGCGCCGTCGCCGCCGACGAGTTCACCAACGCGGCCAGGGTCAAACGCGAATCGCTGCGTCTTTACGGCACGTGACAGGTGTCCATCCGAGAGTGTGAGCCCAACGGCGGAGACTCCGCGCGAAAGGAGCAGCCCAAGGAGCTGTGTGTTCATAGCGCCCGCAAGCACAGCGGTGACTTGTTCAACCGCTTCGGGCGGGGTGATGCGGATGCCTTCACGACGTTCGGTGTGTAGGCCGACGCGTTCAAGCTGGCGATCGACGGCTTTGCCACCGCCGTGCACGATGACCAACCCTCCCGCATGCAGTTGGTGCATGCGAGCGAGGGCGTCGAACACCTGCGGGAACTGCGCGGCATCATCGAGCAGTGCGCCCCCAAGTTTGACCACCAGTGGTGCGGGGCGCATTAGGACATCACCTCATTGGCGAGCGCGTGCGTGCGGCGCGCGATGCCGAGGGCGGTTGTTTCATCGAAACCAAATCGCAGGTTCAGGCATTGAATAGCTTGACCAGCCGCGCCTTTGACAAGGTTGTCGATCGCACTGGAGATCACCAAGTGCGTGCCGGTTTCGTCTGTGCCGAGCGCGATATCGCAGCAGTTCGTGCGCGTCACGCTGGCGATCGATGGCCAGCGGCCGGCTGGCAGCAATCGCACGAACGGGGCTTGCGCGTAGGACTTCTCTAGGCATGCGCGCGCGTCAGCCAGCGTGTAGCCGGGCGCCAGTTCTGCGTGGATAGTGGAGAGAATGCCTCGATCAAGTGCCACCAAGTGCGGCGTAAACAAGATGCGGGCGCCGGTTTCTTGCGCCATTTCTGGCTGATGTCGATGCGTCAGTACGCCGTACGGCTGCAGACTGACTTCGCAGAAGAGACTCTTGACGGCCGCGGAGCGCCCAGCACCGCTCACGCCCGACGCGCTATCAACGATGACTGCGCGCGTTGGATCAATGATGCCAGCAACGACGAGTGGACGGAGCGGGAGAATGACTGATGTTGGATAGCAGCCCGGGCACGCAATCAGGTTCGCGGTGCGGATGTCATCAGCAGCGAGTTCTGGCAGTCCGTAGACAGCATCGGCAAGCAGGGCAGCGTGGCCGTGTTCGAATCCGTAATGCGTTGGATAGAGCGCCGGATTCTTGAGACGAAATGCAGCGGAGAGGTCCAGGACAACGATGCCAGCGGCAAGCAGCATCGGTGCCAATTTCTCGCTTGCCTCATGCGGCGTGGCGAGGAAGACTGCGTCGGGTTCGCATGCGATGATGGCTGCCGCATCAGCCGCGCGGACCGGGAGATCCACGGCGCCCGCAAGACGCGGAAACAGCTCTGACATGAGTTCCGGCTTGCCATCAGTGGCGCGGCGTTCGCTGCCAAATAGGCCCACGATCTCCGCGTGCGGGTGCGCGGCGAGCAGGGTGGCAAGTTCAGCGCCGGTGTAACCCGGTGCGCCGACAATGACAATACGGATGCTGTCAGCCATGGGACCAGATCCTTTGCCGCAGTTAGGCGGCGGAGCGAGCGAGGCGCTCGATGGTGCGTGCGAGGGACGCAGCCGCGTCAGAATCCTTGGCGGCTACGAAGATGGTGTCATCCCCGGCAATAGTGCCGAGGGTGCCGGGTAGACCGGCGCGGTCCAGCTCAATGGCCAGCGAATTCGCGTGACCGCTGGGTGTCTTGAGTACGACGAGCGTTCCGCCTCGCGTGACAGAAACCAGGTGCTGACGAAGCGCGGCGCCGAGCGCGGCCTCGCGACCTTCCACGGGCAGGGCGGGATTAGTGCCGGGCAACATATAACCGTTGGCACCTTTCACAAGCCCCATCTCTGTCAGATCACGCGACAGGGTTGCCTGTGTGACATCAATACCTTCGCGACGCTTGAGAAGCGACGCAAGTTGCTGTTGGCTCCACACCTGATTGC
>JBIKZY010000107.1:0-7708 GCA_044354475.1 Phycisphaerales bacterium | reverse complement strand
CCCGCACTGGTCGTGGTGCCAAGGCCACGCACGTGCTCGAATCTGCTTGCGATGAAGCGCTTGGTGCGGTCATCGTGGCTCTCCAGCCGACACACGTGGTGGGCTTTGGGGCATTCGCCCGACAGCGTGCGGAGCGTGTGCTGGCGCAACTACAGATTGCTGACCCAACACGCACCCTGCCGCTGATTCACCAGGTGCTTCATCCAAGCCCCGCCAGTCCGGCGGCGAATCGCGGTTGGGCGGCGCAAGTTGATGCACAGTTAGCCGCCGCAGGGATTCACTTCGGCGCCCGCCCTATCCTGCCTGCGTGCGCGTTGCCGTCCTCAATATCGTCGGGCTCTGTCCAGCCGTCTTCGCGCGGCGCAAGTGCCCGAACCTCCAAGCGTTCGCGCAGCGCTCGGGCGGCATCCGGACGCTAGCCGCCGATCTACCCGCAGTCACCTGCAGTGCACAAAGCTCCATGCTGACCGGCAAGCGTTCCGGTCAGCACGGCATCGTCGGCAACGGATGGTTCGACCGCTCCTTGCAAGAGGTGCACTTCTGGAAGCAATCGAACCACCTGGTGCACGGCCACATGGTGTGGGACACCCTGCGCCAACGAGCGCACGCTGCGGGGCGCAAGGCACCAGTGATTGCCAACTCCTTCTGGTGGTTCAATATGTACTCGGGTGCGGACATTTCTGTCACGCCGCGCCCGCAGTATCGCGCCGATGGTCGCAAGGTGCCCGATTGTTGGACACAACCGCCAGAACTTCGTGATGAATTGCAGGAAGAACACGGTCAATTTCCACTGTTTCACTTCTGGGGTCCCATGTCTGACATCCGCAGCACCGACTGGATTGCGTGCGCGGCGATGAGTGTGGAGAAGAAGTTCGAACCAGATTTACATCTGATCTATTTGCCACACCTTGATTACTGCTTACAGAAATTTGGACCTGACGACCCGCGCATCGACCAAGAAATTCGCGAGATCGACCGCGTGTTTGAAGGCATCCGCAAGTTCTATGAACAACGCGGCGTGCAGGTGGTTGTACTGAGCGAGTATGGAATTGCGCCGGTTGATCATGCACTTACGCCCAACCGAACATTGCGTGATGCCGGATTTCTTGCCATTCGGAACGAAGGCGAGCGTGAGTACCTGGACGCTGGCGCCAGCCGGGCATTTGCTGTGTGTGATCATCAGGTGGCGCACGTCTATGTAAAAGACGCGGCGGACATTGCCGCTGTGCGCGCCGCACTCCTCGCGGGCGAGCCTGGTATCGAGCAATTGCTCGATAGTGCCGCCCAACGCGCGCTTGGTATCCAGCACGAACGGAGCGGCGAACTCCTAGCAGTGGCAGCGGCTGGCGCGTGGTTTGCATACCCATGGTGGAGTGATCCACGCTCTGCTCCAGACTTCGCCCGCACGGTGGATATTCACCGCAAGCCTGGTTACGACCCACTGGAATTGTTCATTGATCCGTCTATCCGGGCGCCCACCGCATACATTGCTTGCCAGTTGCTGTTACGCAAGTTGGGAATGCGGGCGTTACTTGAAACTGTGCCGCTCGACACGTCCTTGATTCGCGGCAGTCACGGTCGCGTGGAGTCGGGCACTCCCTATGCGCCAGTCCTGATTGCCGATGGCCTGGACATGCTTGATGCTGGCCCAGTCCACGCAACCCAGGTGCATGACGCACTTGTGCACCTCGTCGAACATGCCTAACAGCCCTACGATGCTGATATGCGTGCTGTCTGGATTATTGCCGCCACGGTGTTGGTGCTCGCTGCGATTGCCGCCGCATGGTGGCCGCACGCCGGTACTGCCAGCGTCGACGTGACTGTTCGCCCTGCCGAGGTTGCGCTGGGGTACCCACAGCCGCCAGTAGCCACTCCTGCGGCCGCTCCTGCCGCTGCCCTTGTCGCTGCTCCTGTTCCTGCTCCTTTGGCCGCATTCGCGCCGCCAGTCGTTACCACCACGACCACTACCGCCCCAAAGGTCACTTTTGGCGCCAAGGCCACCATTGAGCGAATCGATCACCAAACGGTCCGCATTGATGGCAAGTACCTCGTGCGAGGATCCGGCTCTGAGTCGGATCCATACCAAATCACCTGGGAACTATTGACCAGCGCCGCACGCACGGTCGATGCATCCAAGTCCATCTACGAAGTCCCAGGGCGCCTTGCGGACTTGCGCGGGGCGTGGGTGCAAATCAGTGGATACTGGGCACCACCACTGCAGGTGTTTCAAACCAAAGAAGCAATGTTCATGCTCAACAAGTGGGATGGTTGCTGCATCGGCCTTCCGCCCACGCCATTTGATTCCATCGAGGCAACGTTTACAAAGCCCTTCGCTGTTCAGGGGCAGCACCTGTACCGCTATGGAACCATCAAGGGGCGGCTGGAAATTGAGCCCTTTGCAGCGGGAATGTTCCTCTTAGGCTTCTATCGGTTGCACGACGCGGTCATGGAATCAACGTCATGAGCGCGCTCAGTAGCACCCCCGCGCTACGCGGTGAAGGCTTTCACATTGGACCGTTGCGACTTGAAACGCCGCTCCTTCTTGCACCGATCGCTGGTCATTGCGATTTGGCATTCCGAATCCTCTGTCGCGAGCAAGGTGGTGTTGGTCTTGCAAGCACTGACCTGTTGAACTGCACTGCCATCCTGCGCGGCACCGCCAAGAGTCTCGACCTTGCCGCAACCAATGGACTCGACCAACCGTGCGGCATGCAGCTCTATGGCAATTGGGATGACCCGCTGCCAGAAGCGGCACGTTGGGCGATCGACCACGGCGCGCAATTAATCGATATCAACATGGGCTGCCCCGTGGACAAGGTGGCAAAGAAGCACGGCGGCTCGTTGCTTCTCTGTGACGCGCTAAGCACCATGAAGCTCGCTGAGCGCATTGTTGAATCGGTTCGACGCCACTCCAACGGTCGAGTGCCGGTGACTGCCAAGTTGCGGCTTGGCTGGGATCCAGAGCACTTTGTCGCCCCACAACTCGCGCGCGACCTGGAGTCTGCGGGCATTGCAGCAGTGACGGTGCATGGGCGCTGGACCGTCCAGCTGTTCTCAGGGGTTGCGGATTGGGCCAGGATTGGCGCAGTCGTGGAGGCTGTGCGAACCATCCCTGTGATTGGTAATGGCGATGTCAACGAACCTGAGCACGTTCCAGCGCTTATGCAGGCCAGTGGCTGCCGCGGTGTCATGGTTGGCCGTGGTTCACTACGGACCCCGTGGATCTTCCGACGCGCCTTGGGGCTGCTCCGGACCGGAGAACTCCCGCCCGAACCATCGTTTCACGAAAAGTTGAATTGCATTGCCCGGCATGTGGAGCTACTCGATCGGTACCACGCCGTGGAGCACGTCTTGCACTGCATGCGTAGCCGGATCAGTTGGTACGGCAAGTCGATGGGTCATGTAAAGGGGCTCAAAGAGGGCATCCGAACAGCGCCTGATGTGAGCACCATGCTCCGGGTGATTGAGGAGTGGCGCCGCCCGGATGGTGATGCCATCTCGAGTATCAGTAATGATTTAAGGTTATCAGTCGAAAGGTTGTAATATCGCTGATTGGGTGTTCGCTGTTGCGGAATCGCCGCGACTGGGGATGATCTGGGGTTCCCTTGACCGTGGATTTTACCCCTCGTCTTGCAGTAGTTCTGCACGATTTCTTGCTTCCGCGGATAAGCGGGGTACTCTGATAGCCGTGACGAGAGAGCTCGTCAGCAGAAGCGTTCGGAAAACAATAATCGGCCGTACCTGAGGGAAAGGGTTTGGCCGTGTCCCCCTAAAGGAGGAGGGCACATGGTCTCTATTCATTGGTCTATCGCATGCGTTGCTGTACTCGGAACTGGACTCTCGGCCTCGGCTGGTGTCGTCTCCGGATCGCAAACCTTTTACAACATGTCTGCTTCGAGCAAGACCTACACGTACTACCAGTACGCGCCGGTTTCTGCCGGCTCTGCCGGACGCATGATGAGCGGCTCGGTCACCACAACACTCACCGACCTCAACGGGAACGGTGCGTCGTTGAGTGCCAACCCTGCCAATAATGCCATTTACACAGCCACCATCAACGAAGTCGCCGTGAAAACGCTCTGGGACCCCTTCGTCGGATTTGCGGTCGGACAGTTTTTGAGTGGAGCCACTGTGCCTGCATATTTCGACAACACGGCATTGCCCGCCGGTGTGCCTGCGGATGGCAATGCAGGCGTGGTCCTTCGTTTCACGCTTAGCGCCGGTGATGTCGTTTCGTTCGCCTACACATTCAACGTCGTGAACGTAGTTCCGGGACCTAGTGCCCTCGCTCTGTTGGCCTGTGCCGGTTGTGCAACCAACGGTCGACGCCGAAAGAGCTGATCGATCAGATTGGTTGCTTGCTTGTGGCGGCTCGGATCGCAGAGTTCTGAAGTCGTATGGTTTGGTTCAGCATTGACATACCGATAAGGGAAAGGCCCGAGATGAAGTTCTGTCTCAGTTCAATACTTGTAGTGACTGCCCTAACAGGATCAGCGATCGCGGGAATTCCCGTGGTGCAGATTTCTGTTTCCGGGAGTTTAGGCGGCTCAGCAGCTGCTACGCCCGTTGGTTCACCCGGGGGCGACCCCTTTCAGTACAGCTACAACAGCCAGCTTCTTGGAACTGGTTTCTTCTCGAGCTTTGCGCTGACCGCCACGGATACCACTGGTTCCAACCGTGCGATCTTTGGAGGTGTCATCACGCTGATCAACGCATCAGCGTTGGTGCAGACATTCACTGTTGATATCAGTGCGAGCACGTTTGCACACGGTTCCAGCAGCTTGACTGGTGGCTCTGTCAGTGGCGTGCTGAAAGGCAGTTCCGATGGTGGCCTCTTTGCATCCGCAAATAACAACCCTATCTGGACTGCTTACATCCGTAATGGCTCAATGAACAACAACATTGCTTCGCTACTCAGTGCACTCGTTCCGGTGACTTCCGCTGCGGATAGTGTTGCGTCGATTCCTGGAGATGCGTTTGGACAACCCATCCCCTCGCAGCCAGCAATGGCCATGGGTGACGCCATGCGAATCCGTCTGCTCTTTCAACTTGGTGCCGGAGATCAAGTTGATCTGACAACGGCCTTCGTACTGGAAGCAATTCCAGCACCAGGCGCCATCGCTGCGTTTGCACTGGTTGGGTTGAGCCAGCGCCGACGTCGGCGCGAATGACGGGTTTGATATTTCTCTGACACGCCTGCTGGGCGGCTTGCGGTCATACGCAATGCCGCCCGGCTTATTTTTTATGAAATCGGCACGTCGTATGCACGCTGCGGATGCCAACAAGTCCCCAAATGCCCGTGCGCTGATGCTGGCTTACTTCAGGTCTTTTGCGTTCGGCAGGTCGTCGAGTTTGCCGATACCAAATTGCTTGAGGAACTCAGTGGTGGTTCCGTACAGCATCGGGCGGCCAACCTCATCGGCGCGACCGACGATCTTTACCAAGCGGCGTTCCATCAGGCTGCGCAGGACTTCGCCACACGCTACGCCGCGGATTGATTCAAGATCTGCGCGCAACAGCGGCTGTCGATACGCAACAATCGCCAGCGTCTCCAGTGCAGCCTGTGTTAATCGCCCCTGCTCTCGTACGCCCTTTAAGCGCGCAACGATTGGTCCAAACGCAGGCAGTGTCATCAGCTGACGACCACCCGCCACGCTCTCGATGCGGAATGTTCGACCGTCTGCCGCATACCGAACGTTCAATGCGTCGATCGCGTCGCGGACTTGCGCGGCGGCGCGCTTCTGTTGTGGCGTTTCCTCGGTCGCTGGTTCTTCAGCCGCCGGTGCCACCGCCGTATCAGTTTCCGATTCAGAATCAGCGTTTGCGTCAGCCTTCTTACGGCGCCGCTTCACGGGGGCGACATCAATAATCCCCAAGAGTTCAGCAACGCGTGACTCGGATACGGGACGATCGGCCACCATCAACACTGCTTCGACGCGCTGCTCTAACGGCAGGTCAAAGCAGGGAATTGCCTGCTCTGCCGATTCGGCCATCAGTGCAAAGGTCGAGGGCGCAGGTGCGCTCTTCTGGGTCATGCGCGTAGTGTCCCAAAAACTGCGGCATCAGGTTGCCACGCCAATCGAACGATCACTTCCGGGCTGCCTGGGCGGCCATGATCTTGGCTCGCGCAAGGCGTTGTGCGCGCTCAATTGATGCGCGCTCGTCGAGGGTTGCGGCACGGTCGCCAGAGCCAAGGACCTTGGCATTGGCGTCGGCAAGCTCGCGTTCAGCGGCGGTGATATCGATACCGGAGGCCTCCATGGCCTTCTCGGTCAGCAAGGTCAGGCGGCTGCCGTCCATCTGCGCGAACCCGCCGTCAAGCACAAACACCCGGGATGCGCCGCCATCGATCTGCACAGTCACCACACCGGTTCCCAACTTGGTCAGGAACGCCGAAGCGCCCGTTGCAACACCCTGCTGACCGTCCCATGCTTCAAAGCTTGCATAGGAAGCGGGGGTGTCAAGAATGGCGTCGGATGGAGTGACGATGGCGCAGGTGAAGGACATTGTGTTTGCCTTGGTGATGCGGCACTGGCCGCAGGATTGAGGCGCAAATCGTAACGGAAATCGCGCGACGCGCACCACGCGCGCGACCGCCGGATTATTGCCCGGTCAACAGCCCGGAACGGAGCGCGAGCTCGGCATTACGGAACGCAGGCTCCTCGGTGACCTCGCGCACGATGAAAGGCGCAAGCCAGTCTGGGATATCCAGGGGAGCGTCTGTTGATGGCAACTCACACTCGGCGAGCACCAGCGGAATCTGGGTGAACTGATCGATTTCCCATACGCGGTCGCCAACTGATATCCGTGTTCGCACCTTCTCCAACCGACGGCCGATCGTTCGTGGCCACTCGCGCGCAAATGTTTCTGAATCAATACTGCGCTCTGTTTCCTGACGAACCAACCCGATGCCACTCTTGATGGTGTGAATGTGCTCAACCGAGCCATCGGAGTGCGTGATGCGCCGCAGGCGACCTTCAAGTTGATGCGGGGTGACAGGCGCGAGTGGCAAATAGCCCTGCTCGATGCGCCACACTTCGCCGTGCGGCAGCGGTGTTGGTAACGCACGCAGCAGATAGACACGTTCAATCTCAGCGGCCACGGCTGGCCCCGGTTGCTGACTGCTTTGGAGCCAGTTGACTCACCCACTGCGCAACCAGGTTGGCGAATGCATGCTTTAAGTTCACAGCCGAACGAACGTGTTGTTCAAATTCAGCAAGGATTTCACTGGCACCAACCCAGCGCTCTAACGCGGCGGTGTCATTGGAAGCCGCAGCGGCTGCCAGCGCACCGCGCACGCGTAGTCCAAGCAACTGCGCGAGCAAACGTACACCCAAGCGATTCGCTGCTTCCTTCGACGCGCTGTCATCCGCATCGACAATCGCCTTGGCAAATTCGTCGGCAATTTCAGCCATTCGGTCGGATAGGCCTGGTGGATAGCGGCCACTTTCGAGTGCATCAAAGAGTGGGGAAAGTTCGGCATTCCAAGCGGCAATCCCGTGCTGAACCGCGCGGGTCGCCATGCCTGGTGATCCCTCGGCAAAGGAATCGATGAACGACTTGTCATCATCGGGAAGCGTCGGGCCGTCGGTCTGCCACCATTGCGCCATTTCTTGTGCACCAAGTGGACCAAATGCAACACGCTGGCATCGACTGCGAATGGTTGGCAACAAGCGATCTTCTTGCTGCGTCACCAACACAATGGTGG
>JBIKZY010000106.1:0-7767 GCA_044354475.1 Phycisphaerales bacterium | reverse complement strand
GTCCGTCCGGAGGTGTCGGCGGTCATTGACCTCACGCTCGGTGGCGTGCAATTTCAGCAAGACAAAATCGACGACGCGTTGGTGAATTACCGAAACGCAGTGGCCAAGTTCCCAAACTTCCGGCGCGCCTACCGCAGTATTGGTCTGATCTGCACGCGCAAGAGCCAGTACGAAGCAGCAATTGCCGCCTTCAACAAGATGATTGAGCTTGGCGGCGCCGATGCCTACTCCTACGGGCTGCTTGGATTCTGCCACTCGGCGCGGGGCGACTACCAGCCGTCCGAGGCGGCCTACCGCAACGCACTGCTTCTGCAGCCGGACAACGTGGAGTGGCGACTTGGACTGACGCGCTCCGTATTCAAGCAAGCGAAGTACGAAGACGCTGCCAGTCTGCTGGATGTCCTGATCACCAATTACCCGGACAAGGCGGATTTCTGGCTATTGCAATCGCACACCTACCTGGGTCTGAAGCAGCCGATGAAGGCGGCCGTCAATCTGGAGGCGCTTGATTCCATCGGTAAGTCCACGGTGGACAGTCTGTTCACGCTCGGGGATATCTATGTTTCTGAAGCCCTCCCTGACATGGCGCTCAGTGCCTACGACCGAGCTATCGCTAAGAATCCATCGCAGCCGGTTTCCCGTTCGATTCGCGCCGCCGAGGTGCTCGCGGCACGCGGGGGGTTGCTGCAATCCAAGACGCTACTTACCCATGTGAAGGCCAACTGGAACGACACACTGAGCGACACTGACCGCCGCAAGGTTCTGAAGTTGCAGGCGCGCCTGACCATGAACAGCGGGTCTGGCGATGCAGAAACCGCCACGGTGCTCGAAGAGGTCATTGCGCTGGATCCGCTCGACGGTGAAGCGCTGATGCTTCTAGGTCAACACTACAACCGCATCTCTCAGCCCGACAAGGCGATCCTTTATTACGAACGCGCGGCGCGCATTGATTCCTTCGCTGCCAATGCCAAGGTCAAGATTGCCCAGGTGTTCGTGGCGCAAGGAAGGTTCACCGAGGCGCTTCCGTTGTTGCGTGATGCCCAATCACTGAAGCCGCGCGACGACATTGCCCGCTACATCGAACAGGTTGAGCGCGCGTCCAAGAGCAAGCGGTAGGCCCTGCCAAGACATAGTTTGGTTCAGAAGTGGTTAACACAATCGTTCAGATACCGTTAAGCGATGCCCATTTACGCATGAATCTAGGTGCAATTTGTAGAAGTACCGGAAGGCAACACGAAGTTCACCAAATATGAACGGTGCTTTCGTAGAACACCCAACGCGAAGGAAACATATGTGGAGCAGAATTCGTTGGTCTCCTTCGCGATAGGTCATCGTTTGATGCTGTCGCCCCGCATTCGGCTGAGAAATTTCTACCAAGAAAGATTTGATTCCATGAAGACTGCAAAGAACACACTCGCACTCACTGCCGCAATCAGCGCTTCGATGATCGGCAGCGTTGCCGGTGCCGCCGAAGTGTTGGTGTCCGCGGACATCACCACCTCCACCACGTGGACTTCGAACAACGTCTACAACCTGCAGGGGGCCCGCTACGTCACCAACGGCGCCACGCTGACCATTCAGGCCGGAACCATCATCGCCAGCGATACTGGTGGATCCATTGCTGTTACCCGCGACGCCCGCCTGTCCTGCGTCGGTACCGCTCAGAATCCGATCATCTTCACTTCCAAGGTTGACTACAACACTTGGACCCCCAGCAACCCACGCGGTGTGTGGCGCGCTTCTGCCAATGAGTGGGGCAACCTCACCATCTGTGGCAACGGGTACATCGGTAAGTACGGCCAAGGTGCTGTTTCAACCAACACGGCGGCGCCAAACGCTGGCAATTACGCCAACATGGAAGGCTTGGTTGCTTCCGGCTCCGGCGACACCCGCACCTTCTACGGTGGCGGCAATGACCTCGACAACAGCGGCGTGCTTCGCTTCGTCTCCCTCCGCTACGGCGGCAAGGTGGTTGGCTTGGGTAATGAACTGAACGGTCTTTCGCTCGGTGGCATTGGTCAGGACACCATCATCGATCACATTGAGATCATGAACAACGTCGACGACGGCATTGAAATTTGGGGTGGTAAGGTCAACCTCAAGTACTTCACCATCTGGAACATCGGCGACGATTCCCTCGACATCGACCACGGTTGGCGTGGTAAGGCGCAGTTCGGCCTGATCGTTTCTGGCTACAGCATTCCTGGCGCCGTTTCGGGCTCGGGTTTCCCTGACAGTGCCGTGGAATCTGACGGCGCGGCGAAGGCCGATGCCCAGCCAGTGACCACCGTTGCGCTCTACAACATGACCCTCCTCGGCCAACCGTTGAGCGGCCGCGCTGCCACCAAGTTCCGTGACAACGCTCGTGTGCAGTTCAACAACAGCATCTTCATGGATACTGGTAAGGAAGTCATCAAGAATGACGGCACGGACGGCGAAGCTACCGACGGTCAAACTGGCTACGGCGCCAACGGAACCCTGACTTGGGCGAATACTTGGACCACGGACTACAACGTGTACTCCACGGTCAATCCGTTTGCTAACCCATCACAGGCTTACACCTCTCAGTCGAGTGGTAAGTTGATCCAGTACACCGATAGCGTGTTCTTCAACAACACCAACGCTGCCGCATACACCGAGGCTGCTGCTCGCGGCGTGTTTGCATCGAGTAACAACAACGTTCTCGCTACTTCTTCACCGATTGGCACCGTTACTCGTGGTCCAAACGTTGTTGGACCGAACGTGACTGTTCAGCCAGTCATCTTTGTTGATCCAACCGCGAAGAACGATGCTCTCACCAGCGTCGGTGCAGCTCCTGCCGGCGGATTCTTTACTGTCGCTAACTATCGCGGTGCGTTCAGCGCAAGCGAGAACTGGCTCTGTGGTTGGACTGCTGCATCGCAGTACGGCTACACCACGTCAAACTGCGGCACGCCGTGCCCATCAGATTTGAACGGGGATCGCGTCATCGGTGGATCTGACCTTGGTGCTCTGCTCGGTAACTGGGGCAACTCTGGTTCGGGCGACATCGACGGAAGCGGCGTCGTAGGCGGAGCTGACTTGGGCATCCTCCTCGGTGCGTGGGGTGCTTGCCCGCAATGACTGGTTTGGTGAATTACTGATTGTCTTGATTCAGGGGCGTCTGGTGGAGGAGAATTGCTCTCCACCAGACGCCTCTGGCTTCTTTACTTGGTACCCATGAATATTTCCTACCCTCGAATCCTCAGTGTGGCGACCTTGGCGATTGCTGCCTTGGTGGTACTTCCTGCAGCGTGTTCGTCGGAGCGCACCGAGGCGCGCTCGGGATCTGAAATGCCTCAAGCGTTAGACGCCACAAAGTTTTCTGGCACGACCGCGGTACCTACAGCCGCGTTGACGGCTTCGCGTGCCGCGCTGCTTACCACCGCGTTTGCGGGTGTTTCGCGCATGCCCATTGATCCGCATGAGCGGGATCGCGCGCGCGCTCAAGAGTCGGTGGTGCAGGCGTGCCTTGAGCTTGGCTTTCTTGATCAAGCAGCACAACTTGCTGACCAGATGCAGGGCTGGCGCCAGGGAAATGTCATCGCGCTGCTTGGTCAGCGTTACGCAGCGCTTGGTCAGAATGACCGGGCGCAAGCGTGTGCCGCCCGTGCGCTCTTAGTTGATCCAGGGGAAAGCACGTGGGGTAAGGACATCGTTGCTACGGAGGTCGCCCGGATCTACGTCAAGCTCGGCGATGACAGCAAGGCGTATGCGACGGTGCCAGCAGATCTGCAAGCAGAGCGCGGCCGCGTTGAAGCGGAGCGAACCGCCAAACTTCCGGACGCGCAGTTAGACGCGCAGGCGGACATGTTTGACAAGGCTATTGCCACCATGAATTTTGACCTCGCCCGCAGCGGGATCGATGGATACATGGCGTGGCTTGACCGGGTGATTGATGACGCACCTCGCCGTGAGCGTGCATTGAAGGCACTCAGTGCGGGGCTACCGGGGTTGCCGTTTGACCTGCAGGTCCGGGGCAGCGTGCAGTTGGCTGACGTGCTGTTTGCTCACGGCTACAAGGAATTGGCAACGCTGCAAGTCGATCGAGCCTCGGAAGTGTTTCGAGCGACGGTGTTTCTTCCGGAAGACACCGCTCCACTTGGGGTAGTTGTGGCCAAGGCTCGCATCCGATTGGGTGATGCGAATGCCGGTCGCGCTGAGTTGCGGCGATTGCGCACGGAATACGAGGCGCGCGCCGAAACTATTGTGAGTTTGCGCCGAGCTGCATCATGGCGCGCACTTGCCGAGGGGTACCAATTGCTTGGTGATACTAAGGACGCGGGGCAGTGCTATGCGGCGGCGCTTGATGCGGGAGCGCTCAACCCCAACGCGCGCCCGCGTGCCGATGATCTGTCAGCCACCTGTGTTTCGATGGCACTGTCAGGCTTTATGCCTCCTCCGGAGTTACTGCTCCGCATCGAACACGTACGGGCCGGCCTGGCAGATCCATGGTGATCCTGAGCAGGGCTGCGGTTACTTCGGTGTTCATCGCTTGTTCAGTCACAAGCGTGGCGGTGGCACAGGCACCGGCCGGTGGTTCCATTCGTGGAGTGGTGTACGACAAGGAGTTCAACGCGCCAATCAGCGGGGCAACTGTGAGTGTGCTGGGGTTGAAGGCCAAGGTGACCACGCGCGAGAACGGCTCGTACATCTTGCCGAACATTGCACCGGGCGCTTACACGCTGGTGATCACCAAGGACGGCTACACGCGTGAAGTGAAGGCGAATGTTCCAGTAGCTGCGGGACAGCTCGTGGACGCGGATGTCACCATGGCCGGTGAGTTTGAGGACATGGAAGAGTTTGTTGTGCAGGACGTCGACCTCGGTAAGGATGCACCGGAGCGTCAGGACCTGGTTGTGCCGACAAACTTTGAGCCGTACGTCATTATCCCACCGATTGAATTTAGCTTGCGCCTTGAAGCTCCGCAGTTGCTCGACACTATTGGCGTGGAGATGATTTCGCGCTCCGGCGCAGGCGATGCGGCGGCGGCGTTGCTCATGGTGCCGGGTGCAACGCTTCAGGATGGCAAATATGCGGTGATCCGCGGATTACCCGACCGCTACGTGGCCACGCTGTTGGATGGCATTCGCTTGCCCAGCGCGGATCCGAATAAGCGCGCAGTGAAGTTGGATCAGTTCCCCAGTGCGGTTATTCAGGGGATTCAGGTCAGCAAGAATTTCACGCCGGATCAGCAGGGTGAAGCATCGGGCGGCGCCGTCAATATCTCGTTGAAGGACTTCCCTGACGAGTTCTACTTCCGCGTGCAGACGCAGGTGGGCTTCAATTCGCAGGTGAAGGACGGCGAGTTTCTGAATTACAAGGGCGGTGATCTTGGCTTCTGGGGCAACAACGATGTGCTCACTACCAAGGAAGAGATAAGTGGCCAGAGTTGGCCCGACAATCCAACTTCGACCGAGGAAGGCGCAGCGCCGCTCATTTACAAGTGGCAGGCCGCGCTTGGCAATTCGTGGGAAGTGGATGATGGCGTCAAGGTCGGCGCGTTCGGAAACTTCTTCTACGAACAGGATGCATCGGCCTACGACAAGGGCCAGTTGAACTCGTTGGAGCAGGCCGGGCCTGGCACCGCCATTATTCCCGAGCGCTACGGGGTTGGCGATAATTTTAAGACCGAACTCTATGACGTTACTCAGGGAACTTCCTCCATTCAGTGGGGCGGCATGGGGTCGTTTGGTATTGAGACGGACGAGCACAAGCTTGGCGCAAAGTTCTTGTACACGTTGCTCTCAGAGAATCAAGCGATTCGTCTGATTGATACGCGCGGCAAGGACTACTTCTTTCCGGGATACAACCCCGATGATCTCACCGGTGTTGGCCACGATCAGCCGGACGCTGCGCCGTACAACCGGCTAGAGACGCTGGACTACAGCCAGTTGAGCACTGAATCTGTGATCCTGAGTGGGCAGCACAAACTCAGTTTCCTTGATCCAAGCAGTGAAGACAGCGAGCGGTCTGGCGTGTTTGATTTGCTGGTTCCAACGGTGGACTGGAAATTGGCGCTGAGCAAGGCCCGTGAGGACCAGCCCGACCAGACGCAGTTTGCGTCCTATTGGGTTCCAGAGCAAGTTGTGCCGGGCGCGGAGCGTCCGCAGCAGTGGGTTGCCTATCCACCCGCCCAGAATGCATTCGTTGGTTGGGTTCAGCACATCAATTACGAGAACGAAGAACAGAGCCAGCAGGGCTCCTTCAATGTGAAGTTGCCATTCACGCAGTGGGATGATCGGGAGGGGTACATCAAGACCGGTTCGTTTCTTGATTTGGTGGAACGCACTTATCGCCAGGACACATTCAGTAATGGTGGCGACCCCAACAGCACGTATTCCAGCGCCTTCGATGAGCCGTGGAGTGCGGTGTTCCCAAGCCAAGATCACCCGATCTATCAGTCGGAAACCGATATTTCATACGACGGTACGCAGGACATCTGGGCCGCGTATGCGATGATTGATTTGCCGGTGAGTGAGACCTTCAACGTCATCACGGGTCTCCGTTATGAGGGCACGCACATGTCCACCACGGTGCTCCCTGATATCAACGCGCTGTGGATTGATACCGAAACTCAGCAGTTGCGCAACTTCGAAGGTGCCAATGACTGGGATGCGGACTTCACTACCAATCGCTATTTGCCCATGGTGGGCTGCAATTGGATTTTGGATGAAGGGTTGATCTTCCGCTCCGCGTTTGCACAGACCCTGGCGCGCCCGAATTTCTATGAATTGGTGCCGGTGTTGCAGTACGACTACATCGGAGGCCCGATCTTCATCGGTAATCCGGATCTGCAGATGAGTGCGCTCAATAACTATGACTTGCGATTGGACTGGACTCCCTATGAGAACTGGCTGATTTCTAGCTCGCTGTTCTACAAGACAATTTCTGATCCGATTCAGTACGTCAATCGATTTACTGAGGGATTTGCGTACACCAGTGCGCTGAACTTTCCCGAGGGCACTCTGCTTGGAGCGGAGTTTGAGGCGCGTGTCACTTTGGAACCAATGTTTGGTGAGAATTTCCGTGGTATTGCATTGGGTTCCAACTTCACTTACATGTCGTCAGAGGTGACGTTGTCCAAGCAAGAGTCTGATGCATTGGCCGTCTATGGTGTGAAACAGAACAGCCAGCCGATGACCGCTACGCCGGATTACTTGATGAATGTCAGCGCCACGTATGACTATGAGGATTGGGGCACCCAACTGGGAATCTTTTACACCATGAAAGGTGACTCATTGATCAGTGGTGCCAACCCGCACACCAATTTGCTCACGCCCGCCATCTATCAGATTGGCTACGGAACTCTGAACTTCACCGCCTCGCAAGAGATCTATGAAGGTTTGAAGTTCTCCATCAATGCGCGCAACCTCACTAACCCCGATGTGCAAACCGAGTACCGGACTTCCGAGGGTATTAACGGATTGAACTCCACGTATTCGGCAGGTATCGCTGTTTCCTTCGCACTGACTTACCAAGTGAACTTCTGATGCCAGCCGCACCGCAAACGGCTCTATCATCGGTTTACGGACCTGAACCAATGACAAACATGTTCTCACGCATTCTCGCCCTTGTCGTCGTTGTTGCCCTCACTGCAATTGGTTCAGCGCCTGGTTGCAAGGTGATCAACAGTTTGTCTGGCAATTCGCCTGATAAGGCTGCGGATGCTGCGCCTGCCGCCGATGCCGCCGCTGCTGCCACGGCCGCAGCCCCAGTTGCTGAGGCAGTGGCTCCGGATCAGTCGAT
>JBIKZY010000015.1:0-30402 GCA_044354475.1 Phycisphaerales bacterium | reverse complement strand
TTGCTGCCGCAGAAGCAACATTTGCGGCGGTCTTGAAGACCCATCCCGCGCTCTATGAGGCTCGCATTGATCATGCGATTGCAATACTCAATCAGACCGGCGACGGATCGCAAACACGAGCGATCGAGCTGCTTGACGGCATCCTCAAAGATCATCCGGGTGATTTTCATGCGGAATACTGCCAAGGGCTTGGCTACCTCTTTCTTGGTGACCCCGGCCGCGCCTTGCCGCGATTTCAGCGCGTGGCTGCTCAGCAGGGCGTCGATCCCTATGCGCAGTTCTATGTTGCCCAGTGCAGCGAATTACAAGGCGATTTAGAGGCAGCGCGCGGTTTTTACACACGCGCTGCCGAGCTTGATCCGTACCTGCGTAGTGCGCTTCTTGGACTGCAGCGAGTGCAGGCTCGACTTGGTCATGACGCAGAATCAGCCGCCGCGCTTGAAGAGTTTCAGCGCTTGGCGGACAACCCGCGCAGTCACTTGGCGGAGTTTAAGTACACGCGCATGGGTTCCATCGGTGAAGCGGTGCTTCCGGAATCACCGCCGCGCGCGGTGTTGCGCCAGCCGGGCCCCATCATGGCTGCTCTTGATGCCATGCCGATTGATGGATTGCCAGCGGCGCCGGGAATAGTTGTGGCCTTGGTGCCCGCCGCAGATATCAACGGTGACGGAACCCTGGATTTCGTGGCTCAAGTTGATTACGTCGAAGAGTCGCGCGTTGAGCGCCGCATCGTTCGAAGCGGTCCCGACGGCCGCTGGACCATGGACGCAAGCACCGCTGATGCATTTCGGCGCGGTCGGCAAATGTGGGGTGATCTGAATAATGATGGCCTGGTGGATGTGGTCTTTGGGCGCGTCGATGCGGCCACGCGCATCATCGGCGGCGGTATGTGGCTCGGTTGGGCGCAACAGACCGCGCCCGGTAAATGGCGGAGTTGGACCTTTGCCGGTGTGGCCGAGCCGGGCGACGACGTTGTCTTGTGTGCCGACCTTGATCATGACGGTGACTTAGATTTGCTATTCACCAATGCAACCGGCAGCGGTGTGATGTGGAATCTTGGGCGCGCGGGTGCGGTGGAGCCCATCGCATGGGAGCGCCGAGAGATTCCCGGGACCCTGACGTCTGCGCGTGCCACTGCGGCGGATCTTGATAACGATGGTGACCTTGACTTGCTGTTGTGGTCTGCCGGCGGCGCCGCAGCGCAAGTGTGGAAGAACGACCGCCTGTGGGCATGGTCGCGTGACCCGAGTTTGGGTGCATTTGAATCATCTGGACCGGGTGCAGTGGTGGTATTCCGCCGCAACGAGGACGGACAGCCGGCCATCGCCACGTTGGTGGACGGATTCGGTGGCGGAACGCACCAAGCGATGCAACTGTGGGAGTCATCACACGGCGTGTGGACGGCCGGCCCGCGTACGGCGGTCACCAATGCGCTGGCCCTGTGGGTGACCGATCTTTCGGGGAGTGGTCACGCAAACATTGTGGTGTTGGAGAATGATGCTCCGATCGGCCCAGTTCCAACAAGTTCAATTCCAGTGATTCCGCCACCAGCGAGTGCCGCGCTGGCGATTATTGACGCGCACGGAGGACTGGTTGAGCGCATCAACGGTGTGCCCGCGGGCTTAGAACTCGCGGTGATTGATGCGCGCGGACCGGTTGGTGTTGCGCCGGCGGTGACGGCGGGTAGCCCGGCTCGATGGATGGCACCTGGCAGTGGACGGTGGCCGTACGCCGCACTTTCGTTCCGCGGTCGCATTGATCCATCGCAGCAAATGCGCACGAATGCAAGTGGTATTGGCACGCGTATGGACGCGCGTATCGGTGGTGAGTGGGTAGCGCGTGATGCATTGCCATGGCGCGGCGGCGGCAGTTCACAAGCGCTCGAACCGATTGCGGTCGGGCTTGGCGATGCTGCAAGCGCGGATTTCGTGGCGATTGATTGGCCGGATGCGGTGACGCAAACCGAGCTTGATATTGCTGCAGGTGCACAGACGATGGTCGAGACGCAGCGGCAGATTTCAAGTTGCCCAGTGATCTTTGCGTGGAATGGTTCCACGTATCAGTTTGTCACCGATTGCCTTGGCGTGGGTGGCATCGGCTTCCTGGCAGGCATTGAGCGTTCCGCGTCTGGTTCGCTGCGCGCGGTGTATCCGCCCGCGCGACCATGGGAACGCGTGGCGATCGGTGGCGCGGATGCGCTTGCTGCGCGGGACGGCGCGTATCAGATTCGACTGGGCGAGCCAATGGAAGAGGCGTGCTACCTGGACGCCGCGCGACTGGTTGCGTGGGATGTTCCCGCTGGCTGGCAAGTAGCGCTTGATGAACGCATGGGAGTCAATGGAGCGCCACCAACCGGTGATGCGTGCTTCTTCCGTTCGGCGGCTCCGCCCGTGTCGGCAGTGGTCGCAGTGGGCGGAGCGCACGAAGCAGATCAGTCGAAAGCGATTGCAGAACTCGATGGGCTGGCGGCGGACTTTGGCGCGGCTGATCCGCGCTTCATTGGGCGCCTCGGCAAGGAAGCGGTGTTGACGCTGGAATTTCCAACGGCGCTCGATGGTCACGCGGGTGACCCCGCACTTCTGGTGGATGGTTGGGTTGAGTATCCGTATTCATCAACCGGGTTCGCCATGTGGCAAGCCTCCGCTCCCTACCAAGCGCTTTCCATGGAAGCGCGCGATCCCGCTACCGGGGCGTGGAAGTCGGTGGTGGCGGAGTACGGCTACCCGGCCGGCATGTCACGTCGCGCAGTGTTTCCAGTGCCGCGCAGTGCACTGCCGCCGGGGTGTACCTCGCTTCGATTGCGGACCACCATGGAGATCTACGTTGATCGCGTTGAACTGGCGTGGTTTGAGCCATGCCCGCAAGCGCGCCGCGTTGCAGCACCGCTCCTGACGGCATCAGTAGTGGACGCCGGGTTCGCGGCGCGCGTTCCGCATCCGCAACGCCGACCGGACTACGACTATGCGCGACGCGCTCCATTGTGGGATTGTCGCAAGCAGCCCGGGCTGTACACGCAGTTTGGTGAGTGCACTCCGCTCTTGGTCGCCACCGATGACGCGGTAGCCATCTTTGGCGCAGGCGAAGAAGTGCAACTGCGCTTTGATGCGGTAGCAACGCCGAGCCCTGCGCCGGGGATGATCCGCACGTGGGTGCTTGAAGTTGACGGCTGGTGCAAGGACATGGACATGCTGACCGGCGACGGAGCCACGCTTGGGCCGCTCCCGTTCCGGGATGGAAAGTCCACCACGCCTGCCCGCGACGCATTGCATGCACAGTTCAATATTCGTTGGGCTGGCGGCCGCTAGATCTCGCATGGTGCAATGGATCGGTACAACCCGCCTAGACTGCATGGGTTCGCGGTACATCGTGTTGCCGCAAACTCGCTTTCTGCGCGCTCAACTTCTGGCGTGACCTCCCGACTCGATCCCGCATATGGCTGACGCTCGCCCCAGACTCATTCCGCCCGGTGGTGTAGTGACGCCGCGGATGCGTGCACTGTTGCTGGTGACGCTGGTGCTGTTTGCGCTACTCACCATCAACTCCATTTATCTGGGTGGCGTCACGCTCACGGAGTGGTTCACCAAAGAACAGCGTCAGAACTCCTTCTACCTATGGATGTTCCTGGGGCATCTGGTGCTTGGTCTGGTCATCACACTGCCGGCGATCGCCTTTGGCGCCTGGCACTGGAAGCGGGCACATCATCACCCGAACCGACGTGCGGTTCGCATGGGTAATGTCACGTTCATTGCGGCGATTGTCACGCTGGTGACCGGGGTGCTGCTGACACGGGTTGACGTTGCGGGTGTGGTGGCGGAGTTGCGCGAACCAGGTGCGCGGACGTTGGCATACTGGATGCACATAGCAGCGCCGCTGGTAGTGGTGTGGGGCTTCGTACTGCATCGATTGGCTGGTCGACGCATTCGTTGGCGCACCGGGTTTGCAGTGGTGGCCGCGTCACTCCTGATGGTGGTTGGCTTTGATGGTTGGCATCGCTTCGACGCGTCGCGGCCTCGACCAAGTCCGAAAGATGGTGCGGCGTACTACGAGCCGAGTTTGGCACGGACCGCAAATGGCGCGTTCATTCCGGAAAGTTCGCTTTCTCAGAACGATTACTGCATTTCCTGCCACCCCGACGCCTATCGATCTTGGGCACACAGCGCGCATGCCGCTAGTAGTTTCAACAACCCAATGTACGCATTCAGCGTGCGTGAAACGCGGCGGCGTTCATTCGAGCGCGAGGGAAATGTCAACGATGCGCGATTCTGCGCAGGCTGCCATGATCCGGTGCCGTTCTTCACCGGCGCCTTTGAGGATGCCCGCTTTGATGATCCGCATTACGACGTTTCCAAGGATCCGATGGGCGCTGCCAGCATCACTTGCACGGCGTGCCATTCCATCGTTGCGGTGAATTCCACGCGTGGAAACGCCGACTACGTTATTGAAGAGAGCCCGCAGTATCCGTTTACGGGCAGTGAGTCTCCATTCTTGGCGTGGACCAACCGGCAGTTGGTGAAGGCCAAGCCCGCGTTCCATAAGCAAACATTTCTCAAGCCGGAAGTGCATCGCAGTGCCGAGTTCTGCAGTACCTGCCATAAGGTGTTTCTGCCGGAAGAACTCAATGACTACAAGTGGCTGCCTGGGCAGAATCACTATGACTCGTGGCGGCTTTCCAACCGGAGTGGTCACGGGGTACAGGGTTGGTATTGGCCCAAGGAGCCTGCCAGCAACTGCAACGGTTGCCACATGCCTGAGGTTGCCAGCGTGGACATGGGTGCCAAGCCGCGTGGTCCAGATGGTGAGCTGCGTTTGCGAGATCACCTGTTTGTAGGTGCAAATACTGCAACTGCAGCACTCAGCGGTCTTCCGGACCCGGAAGGCGCCCGTGCTGCAACCGAGGCATTTAATCGCGGCGTGTTGCGCCTGGACATCTTTGCGCTGCGTGCGGATGGACGCGCCGACGGTGCGCTCACGCCGCTACTTGCCGATGCTGCCCCCGCATTGCTCGCTGGCCAACGCTACTTGTTGGAGGTGGTGGTACGCACCCTCGGCAGTCTTGGACATGAGTACACGCAGGGAACCGTCGATAGCAATGAGACGTGGCTTGATGTCACTGTGCGTGCTGGCGACCGTGTCATTGCTCGCTCGGGTGCAATGGATGATGGCAATACGGTTGACCCGTGGAGCAAGTTCTTCAACGTGTACATGCTTGACCGTGATGGTCAGCGGATCGACCGACGCAATCCACAGGACATCTTTGTTCCGCTGTACAACCAACAAATTCCCCCGGGCGCAGCAGACCTAACGCGCTACGCGTTCACCGTACCTGCTGACGTGCATGGCCCGATCACCGTTGATGCTGCAGTTCGCTATCGAAAGTTTGACACCACCTACATGCGCTACGTGTACGGTGCTGAGTACGTCAATGTGCTGCCAGTGATGACGCTTGCGACTGATCAGGTGGTCTTTGGTGGCGCAGTGATTCCGCCAGGGGAGCCCGTGGCGACCGGCATGGTTACTACGCCCGTCGCTCCCGCGGCAACGCCCGCCGCGCCCACCGCAACCCCCACTTGGGAACGCTGGCTTGACGCAGGAATTGCGCACTTTCGCGTAGCCGATCGCGCTGCTGGCAAGGGGCAATGGGCGCAGGCAGATCAGGCATTCGCGGAAGCTGCAGCAGCGGGGCGCGTCGAAGGTTGGATCGGTCGAGCACGCGTTGCGTTGCGTGATGGGCGCATTGATGAAGCGGCGTCCTACCTGCGTACTGCTGCGGAGAAACATCCCGGTCAGTTGCCGTGGTCCGTTGCTTACTGGAGCGCGGTGATCGACATGCAGAATGGTCAGTACGACCGCGCCATGGATGGATTCCGCGCGGTGTCCGCTACGGCATTTACCGAAGCCCACGCGCGCGGCTTTGATTTCTCGCGCGATGATCGCGTGCTCACTGACTGGGCGAGCGCATGCCTGGAACGGGCGCGGCAACTCCGTGAGCCCGGCGATGCGGAGAAGCGCACCGCGCTGTACGCCGAAGCTATTCAACTCACTGATCGGGCGCTGCTTCTTGACTCGCAGCGATTTCAGTCGTGGTACATCCGCATGCAGGTACTTGAAGCGATCGGTGATGCAACGCGCGCAGCCGACGCACGTGCCGCGTATGAACGCTATCGACCCGATGACAACGCCCGTGACCGGGCCGTCAATGCCGCTCGCGCCCGCGATGCTGCTGCCAATCACGCAGCAGAACCCGCCGCGGTGTACGACTTGCAGCGTGTCGGTGCGCCAGGGTTGGCGTCTGGCGCGGTGGCACGGGGTACACCGTGACCGTGCCGAGCGACACGCCGGAATCCGCAGATCGACCGCCGGATGATCAGATCATCGGGCGGGCATTTTGGGTGTCAGCCGCTGTTGTGGGATTGGTGGCAGGGGGCGTGGTGCTGTGGCGGCAGTGGCCCCGAGCTGCACCGCCAGCAGCCCCGGTGGCGCCGCTCCCGGCAGGCCCGGCCGTGATCGCCTCGCTACCGACGGCATCCGCAGCGCCCCTAGTGGCCTTTCAGGACCGTTCTGTAGGGGCGAATCGCAGTTGGGGCGCCGGCATTGATCGCGTCACAGGAGCAGCCGGCGACCGTCTGCTTCCCGAGACAATGGGCGGCGGCGTGGCCGTATGGGACGTCGACGCCGATGGGGACTTAGACCTGCTGTTCCCGGATGGAGACGCGTGGCCGGAGGCCGCCGCTGACTCCCGCCGTGGCCAAGGCATTGCGGTCTTTCTGAATCAGCACGGCTCCACCGATACGGCGGCCGCCCACGGCAACGCTGCTTCGGAGGCGCAGTTTGTCCGCGCTCGCGACACGGGGCTCGAACAACCCTGGCAGGGCATGGGCGTTGCACTTGCGGATCTTGATGGCGATGGTCGCCCGGAAATCCTGGCAACCGGGGTCGGGGGCGTGCGCTTCTTCGTCGCCGAGCACTCCGCCGCTGGCACGGCCACGCGCTGGCGCGACGCGACCACCGAAGCAGGTCTTGCGGCGATCAATGGATGGACAACCGCGGCCGGCTTTGCTGACTTTGATCAGGACGGTGATCTTGACTTGGTGATGGGCCGCTATGTGGAGTGGTCCAAGGAGATTGACTTACGCGTGAACTACACGCTCACCGGTCTCGGTCGCGCGTACGGAGCACCAACCGGATTCGCTGGCACGGACTTGCTGTTGATGGAGCAGGTGAGCCCATTGCGATTTGCTGATCGCACTGCAGAGCGCGGACTGTTGGTTCGCAATCGTTCCACTAATCAACCCATGGCCAAGGCACTTGGATTTGCGATTGACGACTGCGACGGTGACGGTGACTTGGATCTCTTTGTTGCCAATGATTCAGTGCAGAACTTCCTGTTTATCAATGATGGCCACGGGGTGTTTCAAGAACGCGGTGTTTCCGCCGGTGTTGCGTTTGATCGCAACGGTGCCGCTACCGGCGCCATGGGTTGCGACACCTCACACCTGCGCAACGATGCCGCACTGGCAATTGCAGTTGGAAACTTTGCTAACGAGCCATGCAGTCTGTACGTCACCGCGGGCAACGGTCGCTTTGCCGATGACGCCATCGTGGACGGAATTTCTGCGGCGACACGTCGCGCTCTCACCTTTGGGGTTGCCTATGTGGACCTCGATTCCGACGGCTGGGAAGATCTGGTCTTGGCAAACGGGCACATTGAAGAACGCATCGCGGATGTTCAACCCACCCAGCGCTATGCGCAGCCAGCGCAGGTGTTCTGGAACCGCGTTGGACAGCCGGGCCCGACTTTCACGGAGATTCCCAGCGCGTCACTCGGCGCGTTGGCTCATCCCGTAGTTGGCCGCGGACTCGCATGGGGAGACTTTGATCACGACGGCGCTCCTGACCTGGTGATTGGCGCGGTGAGCGGCACGCCGCTCGTTGTACGAAACGCTACTCAGCAGGGTGGTCATATCGAATGCGTGTTGATTGACCCAATCCATCCTGGTAATCGCGATGCGATCGGCGCGCAGGTGATGATTCAGCTTGACAATGGTCGCACGCTGCGGAGGACGGTGATGCCGACTCGTTCATACCTCTCGCAGGTACCGCCACTCGCCTGCTTTGGAATTGGCCAAGCGCACATTACTGCCTGCGAAGTTCGCTGGCCAGATGGCGAACAGACCAAGCCAGCGATACGCCGAGGCGACGAAGGCTCGCGGATCACCATCTCTCGCTGAACATCTATTCCTCGGCGAACATCAGCAGTCGCTTAGGAATTCGCACATTGTCATCCGAACGCGCCATTCACTCAGAGGCAGGCGCCCCATGCGGAGAGCAGCAATCCCAGGTCAGCGCCATTGGTGGTTCCGTTGCCGTCGAGGTCAGAACTTCCAGCGGTACCCCATCCAGCGAGCATCATGCCGAGATCCGCGCCGTTGACCACACCGTTGCCGTCAAAGTCACCGACGCATGGGTTAACGCATGTGACCACCGAGATGGAGAAGTCATCAATGCCAACTTCGGTGATTGAATTGTCGGGCGAGTCAGAAATCGAGAAGCGGAAGCGCATCGTCGAAGTCAGGTTCGCCACAATTGAGCGCAGCGAGAAACTCACACGATTCCACGCATTCGGCGTTGGATAGCTCGAGACACTTTCGACGCGGAACCAGGTAGCGCCGCCATCAGCGCTCAGTTCCACAAACAGCGTGTCAACTTCAGCGGGGGTTGAGCCAGCCGGAGCAGCATCGCTGCAGAAGTACCAGCGTGAGTAGGTGACCGTGGCGTTGATGGCCGTCGACAAGTCAAACTCCGGACTCAGCAGGCGGGTGGTGCCGGCGTCAACATCGGCCGTGGTGGCGGTTCCCCCAGCGAGCCCGTTCTGGGTTACCCACGCCTTTGTTCCCACAGCGCTTGCGTCAACTGCAGGTGCTGAGGCATAGTTGCCGCTAGTGGTTCCAATTGGAGTAGCCACTTGCCAGCCGCCGGTGGTCAGGCCGCCTTCATTGACGACGGTCCAGCCCGCAGTGTCCACTTCCATGTCATTGGTGTAGGGCTGCGAGGTGCCGCTCTGCACGGAGATGGCATTGGTGGTCGTTGGCGCGGTGGCCGGGTCGTTGAAGACAATTCCGCTATCGATGGTGGCGGTCACATAGAAGCGAACAGTCTGGCCGCACTGGAATGCAGGCAGGGTTGCTTGGAACATGTTGACGCCTACGGACGGCAGAACCGCTGATTGGAACGCACCGCCATTAACGGACCAGAAGAGCCGTGTCGAGTCAGCGATGGCGGTTCCGCCGGCAACGTTCTGTTGAACGCGGAACGACTTTGCAACACCTGGGGCTGCCGTGGTGGGCAGACCGTCGGGGTATGCAAAGGTGATGTTCATGGGGGGCACGTTGATATAGACGGCCAGTCCAGTGCAGGTTCCGGAAACCAGATCAGGCCATGTATCGCCGTTGATGTCGAATACCGCCACATCCGTCCACCAATCGAGCTCAGCGGCTGGAATGATCAGCGGGGTAGTTTCATCCAGGATCCCTGATGACGATCCACTGAAGACGTTTCGGTAGATGTGCGTGCGACGAAAATGCGCAGCGCCGGTGGTCTGTGGGCAGAACGGCCCAAGGTCAGCATCAACATCAGTAATGATGACATCAATACGGCCATCCTTATCGAGGTCGCCCACTTGCGTGGAGTTTCCAAACTCGCTCAGGCTGTCAGCAATGGTGTAGCTGGTGAAGTTGGGCTGGCCAGTGGCATCGTTACCCGTGTTGAGGAGGTACTTGTCTTGACCGTCGTCAACGATCACCAAGTCGAGTCGACCGTCCCCGTTAAGGTCCGCCTTGTCCCCGTGGTAGGGCTGACCACTGGCAATGTCCTTCAGAGAGAATCCCAGCCCAGTGGCGGTCTTGGTGTACACGCTCACGGCTTGACCGGTGGTCAGCGTGTTGATGCGCACGATGTCTTGGCGTCCGTCACCGTTGAAGTCGCCGGCGACTGCCATGTTGCCAAAGCCCGAATTGATCTGTGCGGCACTGAGAACCGTTGTGGTGGCGTCATAGAACACGCCAGGGTTTGAAGCGCCAAGGTTCAGTAGCAACTTGTTGTCGTAATCGTTGGCGGGATTCTCAGCGGGGCTTTGTTGGCACTCGCCGGCATCCGCGGTGTCCCCATCGCCGTTGAGGTCATAGCACAGGGTGCCAGACGTTTCTGGTGTGTCGTAGTCGGTGTAGAAGATGTCGAGGTAGCCATCGCCGTTGTAATCAGCAACGGCCATGTCGCAGAAGCGGGGGTTGGCAGCGGCACCGCCGCGAGCAAAGAGGGGGGGAATGCGATCCACATCAAATCGGAAGCCGCGCCAGTTGCCGTTCGCATCATCGCCAAGATTGATGTAGGCGCGAGGCTGCCCAAGAATGCTATTCACGTGGTCGCTCATGGTGGTGGCGGTGAGCAGATCCAACCAGCCGTCATTATTGATGTCCACTGCTTCCACGTCACGGTCATTGGTGGCATCTAAGAGACCGGAAGAGCCGCTGATATCCGATGCTTGGCCATATTCAGCCGTGCGGTCGGTGAGGATGCCGCCCTCATTCATGAGCAGAAGATTGCGTGCGCCGCCCTGAATACTGCCCGGGAACTTGCGCACGCAGATCAGGTCAATGTCACCGTCTTGATCGAGGTCGCCCCACGCGAAATCCTTCTCATGGTTGTCAGCTCCGATGAGTGCCGCTGCAGCCACCAAGCGCGTTGACGTCTGGTTGGAGTAGCTCACCCAGCTCTGTGCAAGAGCCGCTCCCGTACATGCGAGTACTGAGGCCATGGTGAGGGCGAGGTTCGTGGCAGGTCGCGTATGAATTCGCATGGGTGTCCTTGAAGTGCTCAGATCAGTGTCGGTGAATCGTCGGGCAGTGTGTCTTGAAGTCAGCAGTGCAATCAGTGAGTGCGTTGGAGGTGGTTTACGGGCATGCGCCCCACGCTCCGAGGAGAATGCCAAGGTCTGCTCCGCCAACGTTCCCGTCGGCGTTCAGGTCGGTCGGAACATCTGACTGACCCCAGGTTCCAAGCAAGAGACCTAAGTCCGCGCCATTGACCGCACGATCGCCACTGAAGTCGGCCGGGCAGGGGAGGCACTCATCCGGAATGCCATTGAAGTCGGCATCCACGCTCGTTCCGTTCAACAGATCCCGAAGGTCGGCGATTCCGTTGCCGTTGCAGTCGCCGTTCTCGCCTTCATAGGCTTGCATGAAATATGCGAAGTCAGCAACGGAAATGATGCCATCCTGATCGATGTCGTGCACCGCGTTCGGAGTGTTCGGAGTGCTGCTTGACCCGAGCGCCGCCTTAAACGCGATGAAGTCAATGATGTTCACATGGCTGTCGCCGTCGTCATCAAACTCCACGCGCCCCAGCGAGTTCAGGAATGAAACCAACAACACTTTGTCGCCCTCGGAAAGTTGCGCGAACGCATCGGCGCTTCCTGCTCCTTCTCCGTACGGGCCGTGCAGTGCGATGGCGGTTCGCACACGATCAGAGAACAGGCCACCGGCAGCCGCACCGTTGTGGAGCATGGGATCGCGCGTTCGCAGATTCCAAAGCGTAGGGGTGCGCAGTTCCGTTTCTGATGCATAGCCGTCGGATATGCCGTCACCTTGCAGACCCATGTCATGCAACATGAAGTCGGCGTAGGGGCGAATGACTTTATTGCGAATAGCGTCTTCTAAGCCGGGTGTATTGCCAGTGGTCCACTCTGGCACGTGACACTTAGCGCAGCCGACGTTGATGAAGATGCTTTCGCCAGCCATGCCAGACTTTGGCGTCTGCGGTGGAACAGCCAAGTAGCGCTGAAAGTGAGTGACGCGGTCGATAAATGCCAATCCCTGCTGGTCATTCACGTCTTCCGGCTCCGGCATCGGATCGCATTGTGCGAGGCGGGAATTGTCACCGTTTGGCGCATTCTCCACCATGATCAATCGATTGGTGATGCCCATTTCGTTGCGAGTGGCGTCACCGGAGAAACTCAGCACTGTTGCCACTTGTGCCTTCCATCCGAAGCGTCCCGCGCGGAGCGGACTGCTGCTATTCGTTTCCTCAAGTGGTCGAACCCAGTGGATTCGTCCGGATACGCCGTCACCGTTCGCATCATTGGGGTCTTCTAAGAGTGCAATGGCTGCGTCCGGCACAGCCTCAACCATTCCAAACGCCATGCTGGAGTTGGTCATGCGGATCGCTGTAAAATTAGCGGTGGCGGGAATGATCTCCATGCAGAATTCGCTCACGCCAAATTCTTGCAAGAGACTCTGTGACTCGCCCGGAACCATAGTGAACGAACCCTTGTCAGAGATTCCAAATTGGGTGACGCTGGCGTTGCCCCAACCGCCGACTGGATTGGAGTGGCACGACTGGCAGTTACTCTTGTTGAAGATCGGTCCCATGCCCGCGGTAGCGGGGATAGGTGTCGAATAGAGAACCCGTCCAATGTCAAAGAGGTTGCGCTGCTCGGCGGTCAGCTCGCGTATGGGGTCGCCGGCGCGAGGCTGTAACTCAAGAGTTCCGCCATCAGCGCACAGCACAAAGCACGACGCCGTGATGACTGCGAGAGTGGCGATGCGCGTTCCGGGGGTGATCCGCATGGGGTTCTCGTATGTGTCTGTGCAGCGTGACGACGGCATCGGTGCAGGATATGACTGATTTCGGTGACGATCACGCCGCGAACGACGAGCGCCGTGCGTAGTTACCGTACGCACCGATTGGCGTCCTCGCACCGATAAACTCACAATTCTGCCAA
This sequence comes from Phycisphaerales bacterium, assembly GCA_044354475.1. Taxonomy (GTDB): domain Bacteria; phylum Planctomycetota; class Phycisphaerae; order Phycisphaerales; family SM1A02; genus UBA966. Next base: position 17,627 of record JBIKZY010000015.1, on the reverse strand, counting down.
CAACACAATGTAACCCCCGTTCGGCCGGGTGCCACCTGAAGGTCCGTAAACACACCTATACTTTTGTGAATGCACGAGTTGCGGACCCAATGGACAGTGGCGGCAGGCGGAGCGATCATTGGCCTGGCAACTCTGATTTTTGTCCCAACGCCAGGGGCAAGCGCCGGGGTGGCGAATCCGGCACCCCCGATCGGGGGGCAGGAGACCCTGCCCGGCGCGGTGACTACCCCCGTTCCGCCCCTGACCGCAGCCACTCCCGCCGCGTCCGACCCACGCTGGGAGGTGGTTCGGAAGTTGCTTCGAAGTGCCCAGTATCCATCCGCCGAGGCGGTGGCGCGTTCCATGGTGAAGGAGCATTCCGAGGACCTGCGCGCCGGCTTCTACCTGGGCCTGGCGTTGCATAAGGAGAAGCGACACGGCGAAGCGCTTGCTTATTTGGAGCGTGCCAGCGCCGCGCCAGTTGATTCGTTTCCTGAGGCCGCGCACGCGGTGCATTACCTCGGTTGGTGCCGTTACTACTTGGGCGACCTGCCGGGTGCGCGCGTTGCTTTCACAACTCATGCGAACGCGTTTCCAAAGTATGACGACACACAGTTTGCGCTTGGACTGATCGCCTACGAAGAAGATCGGGTGACTGACTCCGAGGCTTACTTTCGGCGCGCGCTGAAATTGCTTGGGGAGCAGCAGGGCGCGGCGCGGGAACGAGCCAAGAATTTAGCGCGCCTGGGCGATGTGCTTCTGCGTCAAGACCGATTGCCGGAAGCAGAGCAGTGCTATCGACAGGCGGTTGAACTCTTTGAAACTCACGGCGAGGCGTGGTCTAAATTGGCGCGCGTCCTTGACCGACTCGGTCGCGCGAGTGACGCAACCAATGCGCGCGCTCGTCAGGCGGAAATTAAGGCGCGCACCGAAACTGAGAAACCGTTGCCATGAACATGATCATCACGAACACCTGTGCCGTTGCATTGACGCTGGCCGCGCCGCATCTGTACGCGCATGCCCAGACCGCGCCAGTGATTGCTCCGCCGGCATCCATTCGATTTGAAGATGCCACTGCTGGCAGTGGTATTGATGCCATCATGGCCAGCGGAAAGCTACCGTCCACTCAGATTGTTGAAGTAAAGGGTGGTGGTTTGGCGCTCATTGACTTCGATGGCGACGGCGATATGGACATCTTCATGCCCAACGGTGCAACGCTCTCGGACCCGGAGCACGGACCGGGAGCGCGCCTCTTTGAGAATCTTGGTGGGCTGAAATTCCGCGACGTCTCTGAGCGCATGGGCGCGCGCCCCACGCGTTGGGCATTCGGATGCGCAACCGGTGACTACGACGGCGACGGCCGCGATGACTTGTACATCTGTTGCTTTGGTGCGGACATCCTCCTGAAGAACATGGGCGATGGACGGTTTACAGATGTCACGGCCCAGGCGGGACTCGGCGATCCGGCGTGGTCCACCAGTGCAGGATTTGCTGATCTGGATATGGATGGAGATTTGGATCTCTTTGTTGTCAACTACTTAGACTTCGATCCGACAACCCCACCGCCGCCGGCTTCCTTCAAGGGAATGCAAGTGATGGCTGGTCCGCGCGGATTGCCAGCGCGCGCTGACATTCTCTATGAGAACCGCGGTGATGGAACCTTCCGCGATGTCAGTGAGTCGGCCGGCATTCGCAAAGCGATTCCGGGATACGGGTTGAATCTTGCCGTGGTTGATTTTGATGCCGACGGACGGCTCGATATCTTCATTGCCAATGATTCCGAGCAAAATTCCCTGTTTATGAATCGCACGGAGCCCGGAGGCCCACTGCGATTTGAAGAACGCGGCATGACTTCGGGCATCGCCACCAATATTGACGGCGCGGGGCAGGCCACCATGGGCATTGCCATCGGTGATGTCGATGGCAACGGGCGTCCCGATGTGTTCACCACCAATTTCTCCAGTGACACCAACACGCTGCACCTGAATTTAGACGGCAAATTCTTTGATGATCGCACCGCGCAGTTTGGCCTGGGCGCCGCCAGTCGTCCGCTACTCGGCTGGGCAACATCATTTGACGACCTGGATCACGATGGTGCCGAGGACCTGGTGGTCTTCAATGGTCACGTCTATCCGCAGGCGACCAAGGTTGCCATGGACTCTGATTACCAACAACCGCCGTTAGTGATGCGCCGTATTGGTCCTCGCTTTGAAGTGGTGGCGGATCCGGGTCCTGGTTTGCGCGGCGCATACCGCGATCGCACTGCGGTGTTCAATGACCTTGACAACGATGGTGATATTGACATCGTGGTCGGGGAGTTGAATGGTCCGTTGCGCGTGTTACGCAACATGCATGACCAGCCCAACGATTGGATCAAGGTGCGCTTGCGCGGGCCAACGCCGGGAACGAGTCACGGCATCGGTGCCTGGGTGGAACTTTCAACACGAACACCCGTGCGCCGTGTGCTTGCGAAACGGTGGATCTGGGCGGGCGGGCCGTTTCAAAGCACGGCATCAACGGAAGTGCAGTTTGGCGTTCCCAATACGTGGAAAGACTTACAACTGGAGGTGCGTTGGCCGATCGTCAAAGGATCGACGGGATTCGCCCCCTATGCGGAAGTGAAGTACCCGGTCGCTCCGGGAAGTACCGTTGAGTTTGTGCATCCATGACGTTGATTCATGTCCACTTCCATGACCCAGCGCGGTGCTGGATGTTTGGACATGGTCACAGGAGTGGCGACATCAAGTTTGCTAGATTCTCAGCAAATCTTGGCAGAACTCCGCGCTTGTTCCACGCATGCACATCAAGTCGATCACTGGAAGCAATGTACGACTGTTGCAGGCGGCGCAATTGCGTAGCGAACACATTGTCGTACACAATAATGCTGGTCTCGAAGTTGATTTCATAACTTCGGCGATCAAGGTTGGCGGTCGTCACGATGGCCAACTCATCATCCACGGAAATGGTCTTGGAGTGCAGAAAGCCGTGCCGGTGTTCCCATAGTTCCACGCCAGCGGCGAGCAGTCGACCGTAATTGGCACGGCTAGCCAGCGCGACCAGTTTGCTGTCGTTGGCGCGGGGAACAATCAGTGTGACGCGTAGCCCGCGCCGCGCGGCAACTTCAAGTGCGGCAATGGTGGCGCTATCGGGTAGGAAATAGGGAGTTGTGAACACTATCTCGCGGCGTGACAGCTGAATGGCGGCCTGGATGAGTTCGGCCACCATGTTGTTCTCAAAGTTCGGTCCCGACGGAATTGCCTGCACCGGAATTCCGCCAATATTGACTGGCGGCTCGTCCGGCAATTGTCGTGATCCGTGCAATCCAGCATCAAGACCCCAGTCCTCTAAGAACAGAATGTGCAAATCGCGCGCGACTGGTCCGCGAATACGGATCCACGAATCGATGTAGGCGCCCACCTTACCCGATGCGTCGCCTTTAAAGTCAGGGTCGGCAATATTGCGGCTACCGGTTTGGGCGATCTTTCCATCCACCACGATAAGTTTGCGATGGTTGCGGATATCGACGCGCTTGAACGGCATGCGCAGGATCGACGCCGGAAGTGCGGCGGTGACATGCACTCCTTGTTGAACCAGTTCCTTGCGCATACGACTGCGGAGAAATGCGCGCGAACCAATATCGTCCAATAGCAGACGCACGGTGACGCCACGCTGCGCGGCGCGAACCAACGCGTTGGCAACGGCGGTTCCGGTGGTGTCTTGCTCAAAGATATAGAAGAGGGCGTCGACACTCTGTTGTGCGGCATCGATGTCTTCGGTCATCCACCGCAGCTGTTCGTCAGGGTCGCCGCTCAATTGCAGGAGGTTTCCATTGAGAACTGCCGGGGCGCCGGAGGTTTCTCCAAGATGTGCCATTTGCGTGTCGGCGGTACTCATGTTGGACGCCAGCACGCGTGGGTCCGACCAAACGCCGCTGATTCCTGCAACTTCTTCAACAATGCGTGCGTGGCGGCGACGGCGAATCGTGCCGATTCGATTTTCACCAATCACCAGGTACAGAATCAACCCAAAGATTGGCAGCGCAAAGAGCGTGGCGATCCAGGCAAGTGCCGCGTTGGGCCGGGACCCCTTGACCCAGATGATGCGCACACTCAGTCCGACGTTCAACACAAAGGTAAGTGCCACCACCCATCCGAACACGCCAGCGACAAGCTGCAGCCCGAAAGTCTCGCGCAGGAGTTGATTGATGAGATGATCCATCCGTTAGTCCCCGGTCGGGCAGAGGGTCAATCGCAGATCTCAAGGATCTCGAATCGCTTTTCGCCCTTGGGCAGATCAGCACGTACCGTTTCGCCAACGTGTGACTTCATCAACGCCACTCCGAGCGGACTCGAAGAGGTGACCTCGATGTAGTCGCCGTCGTCGTCAGTGGGATTTCCAACCAGCTTGAATTTCTGCTTCTTGTTGGTAGTGGTGTCGCGGAGCAGCACGGTGGCGCCCAGGAACACCATGTTCTTTGGAACGGCGGAATCGCCAGCCACTTGCGCGGTACGAAGGCGCCCCTCGAGTTCACGAATCTTCGCCTCGATTAGACCTTGCTCCTCGCGGGCAGCGTGGTAGTCGGCATTCTCCTTGAGGTCTCCGTTAGCGCGCGCGTCGGCAATACGACTGGAAATGATCGGTCGCTGGGCAAACAACTCTTTGAGTTGCTTCTCCATCTTGGCGTGATCGGATGGGGAGATGATCTCCATGGTCGCTGTCGCTCCGTGAATGACTGCTGCGGACTACGTGCGGAGGCGAGGACTGTCCTCGCTGGTGCGCAGATTCTAAAAACGGCATGCGGCGGGGGGACCCGCCGCGAGGCTCCTAGAGGTTAGCCGGGCTTGGCGTTCGGGGCAACCGTTTGGCCGTCAAGAGCACTCCCGCCCAGGCTCCGGACGCCAGAATCCACGGCCAAATGGCTACCGACCACGCCGGAAGTACCGTGGAATCAGTGCGTTCTGGCGTTAAGCGAAGCAGCGCGGCATAGGGACCAGCCAGTTCAGGAAATGGTGCCTGTAGGCCCACTGCGTCCAACACCACGCCAGCCACAACAATGGCCATCCACGCTGTGGACCACACCATGCGCCGTGTGTCCGCGCGGATTGCAAGTGCAATCCATGCGCCGGTAGCAGCGATCCATCCGCACAGCAAGAGGTCGATGGCCATCATTTGCGCAGCCGTCCAATAGGTCACCAGGTGCAGTGGCCAAAGGATCGCATGGAACGCCACCACGATGGTGATCATGTCCAGCGCAACGCGTGCGGGTGTCCACGCGCCACGGGCGTAGGCAAGTCGTGCGATGGGCCACAGCAGGCATGCGCCCACAGCAAGCAACGCCAGCATGGCACGAACGGAAGGGGTGTAGACGCCGCTGGTTGGCTGAATGGGCGCGCTTAGTCCGATCGTTGCTGCGAAGCAGGCAACGATCCAGATGAAACTGCAAATGACAAGTCCGCGAGGGAGCGGCATGGCTGCAATGCTATCGCCACGGAGCGTGGATGCGGTACCAGCGAGTTTGTGTGTCAGCGCGCGCAGGTGAGGTCGCCGCGCAAATCAAGCACAGCGGCACCGGTGTCCACGCGTCCACTCTCAGTGAATGCCTTCTGCAATACAGCGAGTTTCTGCGTGGCAGGCACTTCTGAAGCAGTTTCCTTGCCCGGCGAGCGCCCCCAAATGATCTTGCAGTTTTTGTCACTCAGCACGGTCAAGGTGCCGTCGTTGGTCCATGAACTCACGTCAATGGCAGCAATTTGCGATCGCCAAGCGCACTTGGAGAAGAGCGTGGCCATGGTGAGTGCAGTGGCAATCTCATCGCCAGTCCACTGGGTACCGATCGTTGTTGGGCGAGGCATGGTGACGCCGTTAATGCGCAGCAGTAGTTTCGGGCCGCGACCAGTTGGATACGTGAGGGGCAGCAGTCGACCGCGGGTGTCTACTAAGTGTTCGCCGTCAGCGTCGCACACCACTGCGCAGGGAATGGCCCAGCTTCCTTCCACAATCACTTCGTCCACGTTGGCGCGATGCACTTGCTGCACATCGGAATACCAACCGCAGCGCGTCGCAACATCCTGTGCGGCAATCAGGCCATCCCGATCAAACGGGGACGATGCAAGTGACTTGATGATTCCGCGTTCGATCGCCGCGCGCTCATCTTTCGGAAGCCATGTCGGCTGATCGCTGAGTACCACGCGGATGGGTTCGGGCAGGGTGGCGTTGGCGGTGCTATTGAGGAGCCGCGGTACGGCCACTGCCAACGCAATGGCAACCCCGCCCAAGCAAACACTCCAGGCTGCTGTGGGAAGCCACGTCGGCAGCTGCTTTGGGGATGTGCGTGGGGCGTCGGACGCGGACTTCGATGACTTCGCCATGCGAACGGTTTCATCGACCAATTCATGGGCGCTTCATCAGCCAAGTCACGGGTCGTTGATGGGTCCCGCCTTGCCAGCGCGCAGCGGAAAGACTGGGCAGCGTGCAGCGGAAAGATCAGGCAGCAACGCGGCGAGCGCAGGCGCGTGCCAGTGCGCGTCGGACCAGTCCGGTTACCAGCTCTTCCATGGAAATTCCGGCATGGTGCGCGGCCTTGGGTACCAGCGAATGGTCGGTAAACCCGGGCATCGTGTTGATTTCCAGGAACCACGGGCCGCGCTCATCCAGCATGAAGTCCACCCGCGCCACGTCGCGGCAACCAACTGCATGCCATGCCGCGCGACTAAAGGCACGAACCGCATCAGCAACGCCCTCCGGCAGCTCTGGGTTGAGGATGTACTGCGTGTCATCACGGTTGTACTTGGCTTCGTAGTCGTAGGTGCCGTCGCGCGGGCGGATCTCAATGATCGGCAGGCACTCGCCGTCGATCAAGCCGACGGTGAGCTCTCGGCCGGTGATAAATTCTTCGGCAAGAATGCGTTCGCGGCGCGGCCCAATTTCAAGGCGCGCACGCATGACTTCCTGCATGCTGTGGCAGATGCGCAGATCCACGCTTGAACCGTCGTCAGCGGGCTTGAGGACCACTGGGAAGTCCAAGGAGAATTCAACGTTGGTGCGCAGTTCTTGTGAGCGCGGCGTCGGCACGCCAAATTCGGAAACCAGTGCCTTGGAGGTGATCTTGTCCATGGCAAGGCGCGCTGCCTTGGGGCCGCATCCAACGTAGGGTCGGCCGTCAGCTTCAAGAAGTTCCTGCAGCGGGCCGCCTTCGCCCCATGATCCGTGCAGCACCGGGAACACCACCTCGCCGCGCATTCCGCGGAGTTCTTCAAGGCTGGGTCGATCGATGGTGACTTCATTCACGTCCATGCCAGCGCGGCGCAGCGCGGCTGCCACCATGCCTCCGGACTTCAGGCTGACTTCGCGCTCCGCGTCGGGGCCGCCCTTGAGTACAAGAATGCTGCGCGGCAGAACGCCCGCGCCAGTGTTCGGCGTGCTGGCGTGGGAATTGGTGTTGCTTGCAGACATGTGCTCGCCTCCTTGCGATGCATGACGCGCCGTCCGGTGGCGCATCGGAAACCGTGCGGGCTCACGCCTCGCCGCGGCGCCAGAAGACTACCTCGCGCTCGAGCCGGACGCCCGTGCGCGCAAACGTTTCGGCAGCTACCAGCGCTGCCAATTCCATGACATCCGCGGCGCGAGCGCCGGGTTCCACCACGATGAAGTTCCCGTGTTGGCCGCTGACGAGCGCGCCGCCCACACGGGTTCCCTTGAGACCAGCATCATCAATGACCTTGCCGGCACTGATGCGAACACCAGTGGCGGGATGGATCGGATTCTTGTACATGCAGCCCGCGCTGTGTGCCGCAAGCGGCTGCACGCTGGCTTTGTATTCGCTGATTTCCTTGGAGCGCGCGCGTAGGGCCACTGGGTCGGCAGCCTGCAATGCCAGGACCACCCACGTCACGATGCCCGGTGGCAGGTCAGTGTGCCGGTATTCGCATCGGATGGCGGCGCGGTCATAGACGTGCTCTTCACCGTTCCAATCGACAAGGCCAACCGATTGCAGGGTGTCGCCAATGGCGCCGTACTTTCCGCCGGCATTCATGCGCACCGCTCCGCCGATGGTTGCAGGAATACCGATCAATGGCTCGAGTCCCGCCAGACCCGCTGCGACTGTTTCACGGATGGTCTTGCCAAGGTCGCGGCCTCCACCGACGCGTGCGGCAGTGACTGGTCCATTGGCGTTGAGTTGCAGCCCCTTGAAACATGGGGCATCCAAGCGGACCACCACGCCTTCGACGCCCTCGTCAGCAACCAAGAGATTGGCGCCCTCGCCAAGAATGCGCAAGCGCACCGCATTGCGCGAGCAGCGTCGCAACAGGGTGGCAAGTGCTTCTGGCGTTTGCGGTTGAACCAGGGCATCAGCGGAACCGCCGATGCCGTACCAGGTGTGTTGCGCGAGCGGCGCATCAAGCTCGACCTTGACGTCCAAGTCAGCAAAGAGCGTGGTACTTCCCAGTGGATGCGTGGCCATGGTCATTACGCGTGCCCGCTGGCGCGGCCAAGAAAGGCGTGACCGATCTTCCAAACCGGTCCGGCACCCATGACCACAATCAGGTCACCGTCGGCGGCCATCATTTCCAATTGTTCAACAATCGCGTCGAACGGATAGAGGTGCATGGCGGCGATGCCGCGTGCGCGTAAGCGATCAACCAGGTCGGAGGCGCTCACCTTGGTGCGCTCCTCTTCACTATCGCGCACAAAGTAGATGTCCGGCACGATCACCATGTCGGCGTTCGAGAAGCTCTTTGCAAAGTGCTCAAGAAGGAATCGCGTGCGACTGTGTTGATGCGGTTGGAAGACGCAGATGAGGCGCTTGGGTTCGAAGCGCGTCCGCAACGCCTTGAGCGTGGTTTCGCACTCGGTGGGGTGGTGACCGTAGTCATCGAACACCGTGACCACGCCGCCGTGACGCATGGTGCGTTCGCCCAAGTTTTGCATGCGCCGATCAAGACCAAGGAAGTTTCCGAGCGCAGTGCCGATGGCGTTCCACTCTGCACCGAGCCAGTGCGCCAGAATGGCCGCAGCGGCACCGTTGAGTGCCATGTGGTCGCCGGGCATGCGGCCTACCCAACTGCAGACAGCTTGGCCGTCAACAAGGATGGTGCTCAGGCCAGTACGCGGATCGTATTGAACGTGGTAGTCAGCACTGGGCGACCAACCGAACGTAGACACGGCGCATGACAGGCCGCTGGCTACGTCGCGTCGATGCGCGCCATCAGCGGCAATCAACAACTTTCCGCCATGCTTTGCTGCTGGAATCAGTGCTGCGAATTCATGGAACGCCTTGATGATGTTCTCAAGATTTCCGTAGATTTCTAGGTGATCTTCTTCAACATTGTTGATCAGGCCAATCACCGGATGATGATGGTGGAAGCTGCGATTGAACTCGCATGCCTCTGCAACAAGAATGCCTGGTCGACCGCGTTGCGTGCCGGCAGGAATGGTGTCCGAGCCAGTTCGACTGCCGCCACCAATCTGCGCGCAGGTTGCGCCAACAATCAAACTTGGATCAAGTCCGCACTCAATGAGAATGTACGAGAGCATTGAACTTGTCGAACTCTTGCCGTGCGTGCCAGCGATGCTGACGCCAGTGCGTCCCTTTTGCACCAGGCCAATGGCCTCCGCGTAACTCACCACGTCAATGCCACGGCGACGCGCTTCGTCAACTTCCGGGTGTTCGCTCTTGATGGCGGCGCTGGCAATGACCAGGTCGCACGGCGCAGGCAGTTGCTCTGCAGCGTGACCGATGCGCACGGTGATGCCTTCAGACTCCAGTGCTTCGGTTGCCGAACTCGCCGTCATATCACTGCCGGAAACTTCTGCGCCACGTCGCTTGAGCATCTGGGCAAGCCCACTCATTCCGCATCCACCGATACCAACCAACCACACGCGCCGACCTGCGAAGTCGGGGACTTCCAGGTCCTTCAGGCTCGGGCCGGTGCTCTCAAACAGTGTGCTCACAGATTCATCCTTTGGATCCGCGACGGCATCTCGGGCGGTGCTCCGGTGAGTGGTGCGAGCTCCTGCGGTCGAGATGTAGGCGAGGTCAATGTCGTTCACGTCCAAGATATCGGCACGGGGGGTAGAAAATCCTCATTGTTTTGGCATGACAGGCGTTCTTTCGGGACACTTGTTCACCGGGACGGGGTTGGTCACCCTTACAATCCGGGCTCTCATGGCGGGCAATACAGACATCCACGCGCAGGTTCTCTTGGTCGATGACGATCGGGGGCACGCCGAGACCATGGCGGACGCCCTTAAAAAACCGGGCCATGTCTGCACTATTCGCCACAGCCGGGCCGAGGCCGAGGATGAATTGCGCCACGGGGCGTTTGACGTCATCGTCACCGACCTGGTGATGGAATCACCAACCGCCGGGCTGGAAGTGTTGGAATTGGCAAAGCGGCTGCAGCCGGATGCCGAGACGATCATGGTGACCGCGCACGGGGACATCCCCACCGCCAAGCGCGCCTTGCAGGGTGGGGCGTACGACTTCATTGAGAAGCCGATTGACCTAGTGGTGTTCCGCAACCTGGTGCAGCGCGCCGCGGAAACCGTGGTCTTGCGCCATCAAAACAGCCGTTTGAAGGGCGAACTTGATGCAGCGTTTGGCTTTGAAGGCATCATTGGCGATAGCCCGGCTATGCGGCAAGTGGTGGCGTTGATCCGCCAGGTTGCCCCAAGTTCCATCCCGGTGTTGGTGCGCGGGGAGAGTGGCACCGGCAAGGAACTGGTGGCTGCCGCCATTCATAAGGCCAGTCGGCGCGCGGCCCGTCGCTATGTGACATTCAACGCGGCTGGTCAGTCAGAGAGTTTGTTGGAAGACCAGCTGTTTGGCCACGTGCGCGGTGCATTCACCGGCGCGGACAAGGACCGCGAAGGTGTATTTGAATTTGCAGACAAAGGCACGCTGTTCCTTGACGAGATCGGGGACATGCCGCTCACCATGCAGCCTAAATTGCTGCGCGTCCTGGAAACCGGTGACCTGGTGCGGCTTGGCTCAAATGAGCAACGCAAGACCGATGTTCGATTTGTCAGTGCTACCAATCGTGACTTGTCACAGATGTCAAAGGATGGGCGCTTCCGCGAGGATCTCTACTATCGAATCCGCGGTGCGGAGATCGTCATTCCCCCGCTTCGGGAACGGCGCGAGGACATTCCGCTGCTGGTGAATCACGCAGTCGGCAAGTACGCAGCGGAACTTGGTCGTCCGCGCCCGCTGGTGCCTCAGCCAGTGATGATGCGACTGATTGGTTACGACTGGCCGGGCAACGTCCGTGAATTGTTCAATGCCATCCATCGCATGGTGGTCACTTCGCAAGGCCCGGAACTTTCGTTGCGCGATGTTCCTGATGAAGTGCGATCCTCGGACGACTCGGCTGAGGGGCAGGGTGCGGTTGGTTCGCTCGCTGGAGTTGGCCTTGACAAGCTTGAGAAGGAAGCCATTCGTCAGACGCTGGCAATGACTGCTGGAAATCGTGAGCAAACTGCGCAGATGCTTGGCATCGGCGAGCGCACGCTGTACCGCAAGTTGAAGGAGTACGGTCTCCGCTGAGTGCGGTACCGCTCCACCATGCCCATGGATCAACAGTTGGAATCCACAGCAACGCACGCGCCGAATGGCGAACTTCGCCTCACCGGAATTCCGTGGACGCTGTGGCGCCATGTTGCCTGGGAATTGCTGCGCGTGTTTGCAGTCACTACATCGGTGATCGTGACGGTCATCGCCTTTGGTGCGGCAGCGAAGCCGCTGGCCGACAATTCGATCGGCGCCAACACCATCTTTAAGTATGTGACCTTGGCGATGGTGCCGATGCTGCAATTTGCCATGCCATTTGCGGCAGGCTTTGCCTCAACATTGGTCATGCACCGCTTTGCCACCGACAACGAAGTGGTTGCCATGTCGGCGTGTGGCATGGGTTATCGAAGGGTCTTTGCACCAGTCGCCATTCTGGGTGGAACGCTGTGCGTAGTGATGTTGGTGCTGGTGGCGTTTGTTGTTCCGCACTTCTGGACGCGCATGAAGGAACTGGCAACGGCAGACGCCACGCAGGTTCTGATTGCGGCAGTGGGGCGCGGCGAGGCAGTGGTTGCAGACAAGATGATGATCTACGCCGATGCGGCGCGGGAAGTGGAGCCTCCGGCTGGATTGGGCATCAAGCGCAGACTGCTGCTCACTGGCGTTGCCGCTATCGAACTTGACCAAGCGGGCGGCAGTTCCATTGCGACCGAGTTCACCGCTGAGGACGCCGCGGTTGATATCCATGAAACCCCGCGCGGAATGGTTGCCAAGATTTCCTTGATGAACGCCACAGTGGTTCGCCCCTCCGAAGGTGCGATTGTCACATTACCGTTGGCGGAGCCGGAAGCATCATCGCTCTACAGTGGATTTGAACGGGGCCCCAAGTTTCTGGCCGTGCAGGAGATCTTTGAGCTGCGCGGTGATGTCGATCGTTCCGAGACTGTTAACACCGCCAAGCGCCCTTTGGTGGCGGTATTGGGCGAACTGGAACTGTGGCGCTGCGTTGAGCCGGCAGTTGCTCGTGGCAGCATTGAACTTTCCGAGCCTGGTACTGCACGCGCCTTTCGAATCAGTCAGGTGACAGTCAAAGGCGGCGAATTGCGCCCCGCCCCCGGTCACGAGGATTTCTTGCTCTTGGAAACCGCCAATGGCAAGGAGATCCGCAGCGCCCATGCGTCGACTGGCACACTCCGCGCCGTCAGCGAGGCTGGATTCGAACCACGATTCGCACTGATCATTCCTGGCTCCACGCAGACGAAGGATCTGGTCACGGGGCTTCCTGGACGTTGGGCGCCGCGTATCGATGATTTGCTTCCGGTCGGCTGCACTCCAAAGGATTGGTCAGCCGTTTCAAGTGTGGAAGTACTCCGCGCCGCGCGTGAGTTTCCAACCACCGATAGCGTTGCTCCGCTCCCAGCCATGCGTGCACAACTGCCTCGTCAATTGTCGAAACTGCAGCTCATGCGCGACGATGTTGTGTGGGAATGTGATTCGCACGTGGCCAACCGTTTAGCGCAATCGGCAAGCATTATCTTGGTGCTGCTCCTTGGCGCGACGCTCGCGGTGGCAATGAAGCGCGCGATGCCACTCACTGTGTATCTCTTGGCATTCATTCCCGCGGTGACCAACATATTCATGGTTTCTGGAGGTCAGTTACTGATGTCTAACGGCACAGTGCTGGTTGGATCCGTGGTCATGTGGGGCGGAAACTTCTTGCTATTTTCAGTATTGTTCTTGACATGGAGGCGCATCGTTCGCAACTGAACCGGCGAGCGCGTAAGCAATGCGCATCCTTGATCGAACCATCATCGGCCGCTTCCTGTGGAACTTCTTTGTCCTGTTCACGCTGCTGTTCATCTTTGCTTCGTCGATTGATGTGATCTTGCAGATGCAGAAGTACTTGCGTGCCGCGTCGTACGTTGTAGAGAATGGCACCTACAAATACCGAGCGGTTGCATTTGTGGCGATGATCTTTCAGTTCCACGGCCCGCGCGCCTTTCAATTCTTCCAGTTCATGGTTGGTCTGCTGTGCGTGGGCGCCATGGGTTTCACCTTCTCGCAGATGCATCGCACCCGAGAACTGGTGGCGATCATGGCCGCCGGTGTTCCTCTTCGGCGCTGCGTGTGGGCGGTGTTGGTGGCGTCGCTGGCACTGAATGTGGTTGGTGTACTGAATCAGGAATTGGTGCTTCCACGCTTTGCTGATCAGTTGATGCTTGATCACTCCGACCTTGGTCGACGCGATCGCGCTTCGTTTCCGGTGACGGTGACACGTGATAGCGCTGGTAATTTGCTCTATGCGTCCAGCTTTGATCCGGAATCACACCGGATTATTGGATTCCTTGGACTGGAACGCGACGAGCGTGGTTCGTTGATACGTCGTACCACGGCGCCCTCCGCGATTTGGGACGAGGCGCGATCAACCTGGGTGCTCACAGGTGGTACTTCGGTGTTACGTGATCCGGAAGTGCGCGATGGAGTGACGCAGTCTCCGCCACCAATGCCGGCAGCGGAGTGGAAGACGGACCTCTCGCCCAAGGCCATCACTGCGCGGCACTACCGGCTCTTTGCGCAGATGCTTTCAAGCGCTGATCTTGGCAAACTTGCTGAAGCGGGCGCGCTGGAGCGTTCTCAAGCGGATCGCATGCAGTTTGGCCGCGTGGGTTCGGTGCTGGTCAATTTGCTGGTGTTGGCTATTGCCGTGCCGTTCTTTCTGAAGCGCGGTCCGGCCAACATGTTGCAGATGTGCGTAGCGGCGGCGACCATTGCAGTGCCCACCATCATTGTGTCGGCCGTGGTCATGGCCGCACCGATCAGTGGATTGCCAGCGGCGGTAGCAGTGGCGATACCGATTGCGCTACTCACTCCTGTGGCGGTGGCCCGGATCTCGTGGCTTCCATCCTGACGCGGTTCCATCCGTCCGCCAGTGCATCATCAAAGATGGTCGGCTTGGCGGTGCGCACTAATTCCTGAGCTAGTTGATCCATGCGCGCGCGTTCTTGAGCAATGCGCACTGCGCGGGCTGCCTCTTCATGGACGGCGCTGAGCGGAACACCGTCGCCGGCAACGTCGCCTTCATATCGAACGATGACATAGCCGGTGCCCACCAGTACCGGTGCCGATACTGCGCCCACCGTGGGTACGGACCAGAGCGCTTCGCGTACCGCGGCGGGAACTCCGGGATCAAACTTACTCATGGGTGAAATGAGGCCACCGCGTGCTCCACTTATGTCAGTGCTGATTTCAGCAGCAATGTCCTCAAATCGATCACCTTTCGCCAGCCGATCGGTCACGTTTTGTGCGCCGCGCAGGTCAGGGACGGCAATCACGCGCGGCTTCCGCTTGGGGCCGTGCGCGGCATCATGGGCTGCCACAATTTGCGTTTCCTGGACTTCAACATCGGGGGCCACCAGCGCACGCAGCACCGCGTTGCGCCACAGCAAACCGTTCCAGCGCACTGGTCCAAGTCCTTGGCGTGCTCGCAATTCCTCCAGCAATCGATCAGCGCGGGCACGGTCTTTATCCAGATACCCAAGCAGCAATTCTTCTTCGCGCTTCACTGCTGCAGCGTCCGGCGCAATTCCGCGCGTGCGTGCGCGTTCCGCGAGTTGTTCGTCTAAGAGCACTTCTTGCAGCGCGGCACTTCCGGCAAGTTCCGCAAGTACCGGGCGCAGGCGGTCCCACGTAATGGTGCTGTCCTTCCAGATCGCGGCGATACCCGCGGCGCCGTCCACGCTCTTGACCGGGGGCGGACCGGACGGCACGGGTGCAGCAGGGGGCGCGGGTGCTGGCTGCGCAGAAAGAAGAAGGACCACCATCATGGCGCTGTTCATGCATGCAGTCTACGAGTGTCTCACTGGGCGAGCGGCACTTTGTAGACCACGCCGCCAGACACGGTACGCGCCACGGGGTTGAGTAGTGACGCCACTGCGCGCACTCGGTCGGGGGTGAGGATGGGGTCGATCCAGCCCGCTGTCTTCCATCGCGCCAACATGGATTCGCCGATGGCAAGGTGGGTGAGGTGTTCCTCAATACTGAGGGCGCGCACGGCGGCGGTCGGATCATCCGGATGTGCCCGCAACACACGCGCCAACGGACCGCCGTCCCACACGGTGCCGGTGATCGGCGTGCTGCGGCACCAGAACACATCGGCATCGCCCTCGCTACCAAGCACGGCGCCGGGCGGCAATTGCCAATTGGCAATCCAGGCAAGCGGCATGGCATCGCCCAGCGTGGCTGATTCCTGCGCGAAGGCCGCGGTGCCGGGGCCAAGGTCGTTGGCAATTTCCCGCACCATTCCCTGGCCATCAACATCCGTTGCCACGGTCCGGCCAGAAGCGCACAACTCCACCGCGCTGGCCGTACGCGGATCGATCCGCATCAATAGGCTCGGCTGCAGTGACCACGCCGTCAGCAGCAATACGCTGAGTGCAACAATGATTCCGCGTGTCTGTTGTGCCAACACTGGCGCTGCCGCCACCGCGGTTGCCACCGTCAGCGGCACCGCGCAGGGAAGCAGGAAGCGTGACTTCAGATGTGTGGCAAACATCCAGAACACTAACTGCGCCACCAGCATCGCGCCGAGCGAAAGACCCATGGACCGCATGTGTCGCATACGCCAGATGCCAATCATGAGCATCACGATCGCCATGCTTCCGATCCAGAACGCAACGCTCCACTGTGGCAGCCACGGATCAGCATCGGGGGCCGCGCCGAAACCCTGTAGGAATCCGGCATCGACAAGCGCACGGAGGCGCGCGCCGATTCCCATGTCGGCAGCAGCCGTGTGCCCGGCAGCAAAGCGGGTCATTTGTTCCGCACTCCACCATCCATTGCCAGATGAAATGAGCGGCACCTGAAACGGGAATGTCCACGATCCGGTGGCTGCATGATTCCTAATGAGCCACGGCGCCAGGATCAGTAGTGCGGTGAGCGAGGCCGCGACGGCGCTCGCCGCCAACGCTCGCACGTGGCGTGTGGTATTGGTGGGGTTGGTTGTATGTGCGGTCACCACTGCCCAGCACGCAAACGGCAGCACCGCCATGCCTGCAGCAACCAACTTCGCACCCACCGCTGCGCCCATGAGCAGGCCCAAAGCGATCCCGATACGCCACACTCCGGCTTGCTCGCGTGCGGTCCACGCCAGCATGGCAGCAGCCAGCATCAGGAGGACGGCCATTTCGTTGTAGGCCAAGCTGCCGGTGACGATCACCCACGGAATTCCAAGGAATCCGCAACATCCGATCGCGCGTGCCCATGCACGCTGGCGCCGATCGCCTCCGGCAAGCACCTCGGCAATGGCTGCCACCATCCACGCGGCGCATACCGCTAGCACCGCGTGCAGCGCTTGCGGTGCCATTGCCGTGTGGTGCGCGGGGACGGAGGCGGGAGAGAGTGAGAAGAGTTGCAGGTACGCGCCTTCCATGAAACTTGGGAAAGCGGAATAGACGTTGTGCCGAAGCGGCTCCAGTGCGCCGGTGGTCAACCACTCCTTTGGTAACTCCAGGTGGTAGGCAAGCGCGTCGTAACCACCAAACTCCGTGCTCCACGCCAGTCCGGGCGGCAACGCGGTGGCCAACGCCAAGGCAGCGATCGCTGGCAGTGCGCACCAGAGCAGGGGGTCTGCCGCGACAGAGCGCACGCGGAACAGGCTGCCAACAAACCGCCATGACAAGCCGGCCAGAATCCAGCCGATCCCCATGCCGATCCACCAGACAAACCGCCACCACGCATGCATCGGCATGAATCCAAGCGTTGCAAGCAGGTTGACCACTGCCAACGCGAATGCCACTCCAAGCCCGATCGCCAGCGGGGTTCGACGCGGGTCACTGGCCTCCATCTTTGGGAACAACACGCGACGCAGCACTCGGCCGTAGCCCGCTGCCGCGGTAATCCATAAGACTGAAACGCATGCCGCGCCAGGGAACCACACCTTGATGGAAAACGCACTCCCGGCAAGCAGCGCGCCCCCAAGAATCACACCCACCACGGCCATCGCAGCGAACTGCGCACGGCGGTCGATGGGGGCGTCCGGCAGCGGGGTGGTCACGGTCATGCGGACATTTTCGCAGATCGTTCATGGTTCGGCAACCGCATGACCGATATCTCTGCAGCACGACGGCGGACAGGAGTTCGC
>JBIKZY010000105.1:0-7858 GCA_044354475.1 Phycisphaerales bacterium | reverse complement strand
GCACGGCATACTTGGTGGTGGCACCGTTGTACGAGAGTTCCAGAAGCATTACTTCCTTGTCGTTCATCACCGTGTACTTGCAGTGAACCATTGCGTCGCTCGCCGCTAGTGTGTTGTCAGCGCTTCCCGGCGTGCGGAATGCGTATCCAGCGGGTAAGGCACCGTTGCCGTTCCCCAGGGCCATCATTGGATACGCCATCCATCCGTTGTAAAGCGTGTCGTTGAACTCGATCTTCCATGGGGAATTCCACACCGTCACTGGCGTAGCGTCGCCAGTGTCAAACCCGGTGTTGCCAGCGACGAGTTCAAAGTTGTGCCCACCATTGGCCCAAATTGTCTTTGGTCCTGAAAATCCGCAGAAGGTTGGCGCAACATCGGAGAAGACCGGAATGGGCTGGAAAATTCCCATTTGATCCCACTTACTTTGCTGATTGAAGATTGCAGGCAAGCCACGTTGGGTCACCGGCATGTCGAACGAAATCTCTTCAAAGTTGGCCTTGGCGAACATGTTCGGGCCGTCATAGAAACGGAACCACACTGGTGGCAATCCCTCGCCCTCACACTGTTCCACGGTTACAACAAATGCGTTTGCTTTGTAGGTCACCGTGAAATTCTCGTCGCCAACAATGCTGATCGCGTCGCCGTCTGGTGTTATCCAAATGGCAGTTTCATTGGGACCTTTCACCTCCAGCTGTGTGAGCCCTGAAATCCCCACTAAGTACTTCCCGTCAGTTACGCCATGAGGGGTCGTGTGTGCGCACCCTGCAAATGCTGCGATGACGAGGGGAGCAGCAGTAGACATGAGGGTATGAGCCCTGAAGAATTCAATGGACATTATTTTCCCTCTGTAGAAGTGTGATCGAATTGTAATTTAGAAATTCCCTACATATTGTACGGCATTTTTGGTTATCACGCTCAGCATCGCAAAGCTGATTCCCCACGCGTCCGTATGAAGCTTGATGCGCAGGACGATCTGGGCAGCATTTAGTCACGTAACGTTGGCACTTGTTGATTACCTTGACAGCAACGCGGCGGAGTGCCGGTTGCCGGTAGGTAGGCGAAGTTTGCGGAGAAACCGTTGATCAGGCCCTTGTGGCCGTACCCGGTTCCAACACCATCCACCTCGAAGCGCATGAGTCCCAGTCGCCAGCCGCCCCCCGTGACGAAATTAGTCCGGGAGGAACGGGAGGAACGGGACCAATTTGTAGTTCGGGTGATGGGTGCCACTCGTGGATTGCGTAGTAATAGGACAGAGAATCCCATGCGCACCAACTACCATTCCACTTGTCGTTCCGGAATTATCGCCCCGCTTGGCTTTGGCCTGGCCCTTGCTGCTGCTGCAAGCGCGAACGCCGGCGTTTACACCACCACCTACACGCTTACCGTGCCCTACACGGATTCCACGCCGCAGGTGACCCACGTGGTCGTGAACTGGTCCACCAACCTGACCACCGGGGTCGTCCATGAGACTGATCTCACGGACTGGAGCATTCGCCTGGATGGCAGCGGTAGCGATGTCTACACGGACAACGTGATCGTGGCGGGTGCGGTGCAGTCGATCGGCGGCGTGAGCCGCTCCGTGACGGGCATCATGTTTAAATTCAACCTGGACACGAACACCGCGGGCGAGTTCGACAACATGCTGACGGGCTCCGCGCTGTCTGCCGCCAGCGGCACTGCGTACAACATCTACAGCTACCTGAACGGCTTTCCGCCGCCCTACTCACCGCTCGGCCTGTGGTCCAACGGCAATGAATCGACCCGCCAACTGCCGGGCTACTCGTCGGTAGTGACCGTACCGGGCCCGGGCGCATGTGCACTCCTCGCCCTCGCCGGAGCCAGAAAAAGGCGTACCCGCCGACCGAGCTGAAAATGGTCCGGGAGGAACGGGACTCATTTATCGACGTGATCCATTTGCCTGCGAAATTTCGCCTCTGCGGTTGACGCGGCATTGTTGCCACTCGTTTCATTCGCCCACTCCACTTGATAGAGACGCAACCCATGAGCCTTGGTTCCATGCTCCGTACTCCCGCCCTCTTCGCCCCTGTTGCCGCTGCTGCACTGCTGCCGAGCGGCGCGAGCGGCGCGAGCGCTGCCGTCTATCAGTACTCGCTGAGCTTTGCCAACGGCTACGTTGCCGAGGGGCAGTTCTCCACCCAGGCATCTGCCCCGGCAAGCTTCGTTGAGAAGAACCCCACAATCACTGGCGAAACCACGGGGTCGTGGGACTTCAGCACACTCACCCCTGCCCCGTATGCCACCACTTACTTGGAGTCGCAGACCCTGCGCGTCCTGCAGAACGGCGCGGTGCTTGACCAATCAACCACCGTCCTGGATGGCGTGTGCTCGGACCGATTCTTGTATCTCAACTTCAGCAATGTTGGCGGGCCTGCGATCGCAGCGCTGGACTTCTCCACGGTGCGTCCGAGCGCAACTTCGTACTACTTCGTTTCCAACGGCTCAGATCCAAGCGGCGCGACCGTGGCCTTTGGCAGCACGGGATACAACCTGTTTCTCTTTGATGTCGCAACGTCGCAAGGCACGTACATCGCTACGGCCACCTCACTGACCGTGACAGCCGTTCCAGGGCCGGGCGCGTTGGCAGTGCTTGCAGCGGCGGGCGCGGGTGTAGGTGTTGGTCGACGCCGGCGGGGTTGAGTGGGCGCGAGTCCGTGAGTCGTAGATGCGCCCCGCTTGACGGCTGTGGTTCACAAATACCACTCGTTCAAAATCCTGATTTTCCCATCACGCGCAGCGATCGGTAGAGTGACGGCACTCATGCCGCAACTACTTTCAATCAGCCGACAAGTCGCACTCCTCATCGCTGGTTTCTGGTGCGCAACCAGCACCGTTACCTATGCACTTCCGCTGCCACGCGCAGCAGACTCCAACCTGGAGTTTGACAGCGGCACCAAGGGCTGGCAAACCGTCCTTGATGGCGTCATGGGTGGACTCTCAACCGGACGCATCACCGCTGGCGAAGGAGGCACGCTGCGCTTCACCGGCGAACTCTCTCTTGAAAACAACGGCGGGTTCTCGCAGGTTCGTACTGCCGTTGCCGAAGGGACATTCGCAGGCACCAAGGGATTGCGCATGCGCGTGAAAGGTGACGGGCGCACGTACCAGTGTGACATTCGATCCTCCCGCGTGCGACTCATGGCGGGCGGATACCAGCGTGTCTTCGAAACCAAGGCCGGCGAATGGATCGAAGTTGAGATCCCCTTCGATGAGTGCGTACTGAACAGCTTCGGTCAGCGCGTGCGTAACGCCGCCCCACTCGACCCTGCATCCATTGAGTCGGTGGGTATCACTCTCTCCGACAAGAAGCCTGGTCCGTTTGCCCTCGAAATCGATTGGATCCGACCAATCGGCGCCGCCGCCGCCGCCGAACCATCCTCTACGGCTTCGCTCGCATCAGTGGCAACCAAAGCAAACCTCACCACGCTTCTTGCACTCGTGAAGGCCGCCGAACTGGAACTCCCCAAGGGTGCGCGCGTCACCATCTTTGCACCCACCAACGCCGCGTTTGCCAAACTCCCCAAGGAGCAAGTTGAATTTCTGACCAGCGCTGCGGGAAAGGCAACACTGCAGACCATTCTGAAGCATCACATTGTTGCACAGCCCCTGGAGAGTTCCGCCGTCCTTGAGCGTCGACGACTCACTGCGCTGTCTGGGCAATCACTTGATATCGATCCAGCCGCCCTGACGATCGACAATGCTCACCTGATTGCCACCGATGTCCCCTTTGACGGTGGTCTCGTTCATGTCATTGATGCGGTGATGGTTCCAGAACTACGCACGATCGAAGAGGTGGTGACCGCCGAGCCGCGCTTCGCCACTCTGCGTACCGCCATTGAAGCCGCCGGTCTTGGCGTGCAACTCGGGAAGTCAAACCCTGGACCTTGGACGCTGCTTGCACCATCAAACGATGCATTCGGTGCTGTTCCTGCCGATGCGCTCGCGGCGCTTCTGAAGGACAAGGGAGCGCTGACAGCGGTGCTCGCCGGGCATGTCCTACCAACGGCGATCCGTCGTGACGAGATGCTTTCACAAGGCTCCGCCCGCACGCTCCTCGGCGACGGCACCGTTGTCTTTGCGCTTGAAGACGGAGCGATCACCGTTGACGGCGCGCAGATCGAAGTTGCCGACATCGAAGCGGTCAACGGGGTCATCCACATCATCAATCGGGTGCTGCTCACTAAGAAGACACCCTCCACTCCCCAGGCTGAACTCGCCGTCAGCCGTGCGCAACGAATCGCAGCCATCTTTGAACTAGCCATTGAACGCGGTGTCCCCCGCTTCAATGCGGGCGATACCGCATCCTGCGCGGCGCTCTATGAGCTGGCCATCAATGCCGCTGTGCTGCTGGGTGATGACGCCGTAGCCGCAGGAGCGAAAACTGAACTCACTGACGCCCTGGTAAAGGGCGCAGCCAACCAAGACCCATCAGAGCGCGCCTGGATCTACCGGCGCGCCATGGACCGCGCGTTAGAAATAATGACTCAAGCCCCTTCCCGGCGCTGAAAGGCATGATCCACGCGCCTACGCTTTCGCGCCTAATCACCGGTTGAAGCGGCATGACCGCTAGTTTTTTTTGTTGCATTTTCTCACCCCCCCACCTCACTTGAAAGAGACCCCACTATGAACATTCGTTCCAAACTCCGCACTCTCCCCCTCCTGATTCCTGTTGCAGCCGCTGGCCTGCTGACGGTACCCCTGGCATCCCTCGCTGTGCTGCCAGTCGCTCCTTGGGCTCCACGCGTACGAAGTATCACGCTGACCCAAGCAATACCGACCGTCGTCACTTCAGAGGGAAATGCGGGGGAAGCCGCTGGCGCCTCCACGTTCTTCAAGTCAAACCTTAAGAAGAACGGTCAAGCGTTCGGAACCTTAAGCGGGCGGATCACCACTCATGACGTCGTCGACAACGACGCGAATTTTGAAGTTCGCGTGCGCCAACTCATCTTCGAATTACCAGGCGGTCAAGTGATTGCCATGGGCACCAGCACCTACCCAACCGGTCCGGACTTTGTCCCACTCGAAGTTGGCGACTCCGTGACGATCGCAATCACTGGCGGGACCGGTGATTACTTCGGTGCCAATGGTGAATTAGTAACTACCCGAAGGGCCGATGGGACCTACCGCCAAGTCCTCCGCCTCGCGCAGGACTGATTTACTAATCGTGCGTTCGGAGACCTCACATATCTAACCCCCTTTGGGGGTCCCAAGCCTCGCGCCACCTGCCCGCGGCGAGACGATCACACCATGCCTCGACCAAAGAAAGATGATGTCGAACGGCTGAGCCGTGGTCAACCCACCCGAGCGAAGATCGGTAGTCGCAGTGTCGGCCACCGCCTGACGCAACGGGAACGCATTCTCTTTGAAGCCGCGCAACGCAACGGCTTTCTCAAAATCCCGGTCAAGGGAATTCGCCCGAACGTCCTCAACGTTTACAGGCTGTGGTGCGAAGCCGAATGCCGTCCGTTCATTGTTAAAGGTGAACCAGAGCCCTCGTGACGGTGTGCGGGATACGATGAGACGCCAATCAAAACCCGTCTCACCCCCATGACCACCACCTCTTCATCGCCGCGCTGGATGCGCAATGTCTTGCTCGCCGCCGGGTTCTACAATCTGCTGTGGGGCGGCTTTGCAGTGCTCTTTCCTGGGGCAATCTTTGAATGGTTGCACATGCCGCAACCCAATTACCCGCAGTTCTGGCAATGCATCGGGATGATCGTGGGCGTGTACGGCATCGGTTACGCCATCGCCGCCTTTGATCCGGTTCGACATTGGCCGATCGTATTGGTGGGGTTTCTTGGAAAGATCTTTGGCCCACTCGGCATGATCCAAGCGCTGTGGACCGAGCAGCTGCCATGGGCCTTTGCGCTGAACTGCATCACCAATGATCTGATCTGGTGGGTGCCCTTTGCGCTGATCCTCAAACACGCATGGAACGAGTTTCTCCGCGACCCTGGCACGAACACATTGCCGGATGAATCGACGCTGCTGAACACCACGCTCACTACCAACGGCAGCAGCCTCGCGGCTCTCTCCAACGAACATCCAGTGCTGTTGGTGTTCCTGCGCCATTCAGGCTGCAGCTTCTGCCGCGAAGCGCTCGCAGATCTCGCGGCGAATCGGCAAAGCATTGAGAAAGACGGCACCCGGATCGCCCTCATACACATGGGCAGTGCGGAGTCGTTTGCTACTTTTGCTGCTCGCTACGGGCTCAACGATGTCCCTGCCGTCTCCGACCCGGAGCGCCGGGTTTATCGCGTGCTGGGCTTGCGCCGCGGGCGCCTGGCACAGTTGCTCGGCGTTGGCGTGTGGGGCCGTGGATTCACGTCGCTCCTCGCGGGCCATCACCCCGGTGCACTCGACGGTGACGGCACACAGATGCCAGGCGTCTTCCTCCTTCATCACGCTCGGGTGGTGCGTAGCTTTATTCATGCCGATGTAGCGGATCGCCCGGACTACGTGAGCCTGTGTCAATTGCCGGCATAACTATGGAATGGCTCCTCCCCGTTCATTACGCAGCTACTTGGGCCCTGGTGGGTTTGATCTGGACCATCCAGATCATTCACTATCCGCTGTTCTCTCAGGTGGGACGTGATCAGTTCATCAATTTCCACCAGCGGCACACTCGACTCATCACCTTGGTGGTTGGGCCGCTGATGCTCGCTGAGTTGGGAACCGCGGTCTTGCTCGTACTCACAGGTACGCGCGATCCGTGGTTCCTTGCCAGCCTTCCGCTCTTGGCTTCGATTTGGATGTCCACGTGGATGGTGCAGATTCCACTGCATAACACGCTGGCCAACGGGTTCGACGCGAAGGCTCATCACCGCCTGGTCACCAGCAACTGGTGGCGGACCGCGGCGTGGAGTGCGCGCGGAGTGTGCATCATGATGATGGCTTGAGTGTGCGCTTGATCAGGAGCACGAGCATGGCATGGATGAGCCATCACCATGTTGCCCCACAACTGCATTCACTTCAGCGTTGCTTCAGGCGCCGGCAATTCCAGTCCCAGCAAGTGATGCGGCAGCGTTGAGATGATGTAGAACGCGATACTCGCGATAGCGATCGATCGCATATCAAATCCACCTATCACGATGCACAGGGGAACCAGGCACGCTGCTGTTGCCACCATCAGTGGAAAGCTCAGCACATGCACATGAAACATGTTTCGAAAGAAATGTGCCGAGATCGGTGGCGGTTCCATCACGATGCGCGTCCTCGATAGCCGGCGGCAATGCCGAAACGCATGCACTCCAATGAAGTACACGCCAACGGCAAACAAGGGATCTGCGTAGTAGGCCAGCGCCACCACCAGTGCACTTTCGCACAGATCGCAGAGTGCTTCGCGGCGGTGATGGTGGAGCACTCGTGTCACCGCGCTGACACACGCGAGCAGCACGCCAAACAGGCTGCCCACCACCGCCCACGGCTGTAATGCCAGCGGATCGGGCTGCCATGCTCCTTGCGGCCACACACCCATCGCATTCACAATCTGCCCAAACGGCTCCCACGCGGCCTCCGGGTGCACGGAGAACACGGTGGCAAGCAGCAGTAGCCCTCGACTCGTCACCAGTGACCATCGCGCCAGCGGTCCGTCATCATCGGCACGCAACGCGGTGGCATCAGCCATGCCAAAGTGGAAGACCGTCAGGGCCAGGAATGCCAAGACCGTGACACCAGGAACAAGCAGCAACGCCAAGAGGCATCCCGCCATCAGGAGTAGATAGGGAACGAAGCCCCGCAGTTGCGCTATGAAGCCCGATCGATGTGAAAGGCGCGCGGCAACGGCCCAGTCGGCGCCCCCGTGCGGCATGCCCAAGACGATGAGCGCAGCAACGAAGGG
>JBIKZY010000014.1:0-31040 GCA_044354475.1 Phycisphaerales bacterium | reverse complement strand
CAGCAAGGCGTCGAAGGACGCGGGCGACGGCACCACCACTGCCACCGTGTACGCCGAGGCGATCTACGCCGAAGGCCTGAAGAACATCACTGCTGGCGCGAACCCGACTTCGGTCAAGCGCGGCATTGACAAGGCTGTTGAGACTGTTGTGGAACACCTCCGCAAGATGTCCAAGCCAGTGAAGAGCAGCACGGAAATCGCGCAAGTTGGCGCATGCAGCTCCAACCAGGACAAGCAAATCGGCGGCATCATTGCCGAAGCGATGGACAAGGTCGGCAAGGACGGCGTCATCACCGTCGAAGAGGGCAAGAGCCTTGTCACCGAAGTGCAGCTCCTTGAGGGCATGCAGTTCGACAAGGGCTACCTGAGCCCACACTTCGTCACCAACATGACGCAGATGGAATGCGAACTCGAAGACGCATACATCGTCATTTACGAGAAGAAGCTCTCGAGCGCGAAGGACCTGCTCCCGATCCTCGGCAAGATCGCCGAGAGTGGCAAGCCAGTTCTGATCATCGCTGAAGATGTCGATGGCGAAGCCTTGGCGATGCTGGTGGTCAACAAGCTGCGCGGCGTCTTGAAGTGCTGCGCAGTGAAGGCACCTGGCTTCGGCGATCGCCGCAAGTCAATGCTGGAAGACCTCGCAGTCCTCACCGGCGGCGAAGCGATTATGGAAGAGCTGGGAGTCAACTTGGAGAACGTTGAGCTGAAGCAGCTCGGCAAGGCCAAGAAGTTGACGATCGGCAAGGACTTCACCACCATCGTTGATGGCGGCGGCAAGACCAAGGACATCCAGGGTCGCATTGAGCAGATCAAGAGCCAGATCGAAGGCACCACTAGCGATTACGACCGCGAGAAGCTCCAAGAGCGTCTGGCGAAGTTGGCTGGCGGCGTTGCGCAGATCAACGTCGGTGCAGCCACCGAAGTTGAAATGAAGGAGAAGAAGGCTCGCGTCGAGGACGCACTCCACGCGTGCCGCGCAGCTGTCGAAGAGGGCATCCTCCCCGGCGGCGGCGTTGCAGTGTTGCGCACCCGCAAGGCGCTCGAGAAGCTCAAGAAGGAGCTTGAAGGCGACGAGAAGGTTGGCGTTGACATCGTTCTGCGCGCCCTCAGTTCACCGATCAAGCAGATTGCTGCCAACGGCGGACTTGATGGCAGCCTGGTCGCCCAGAAGGTTGAGGATTCGTCCGACACCAACTTCGGCTTCAACGCTGCTACTGGCGAGTACGAGGACTTGGTCAAGAGCGGCATCATTGTGCCGACCAAGGTGGAGCGTGTTGCTCTGCAGAACGCCGCGAGTATCGCGTCGCTCTTGCTCACTACCGAGTGTGCCATTGTTGAAGTCAAAGAGAAGAAGAAGGCCGCCGGCGGTCACAGTCACGGCGAAGAGGACTATTGAGTAAATAGTTTCTCAATAAGTTGTGACGATCTAATTTCGTAACAAACGCCGCCCGCCCCAGCAACGGGGCGGGCGGTTTGTTTCTTGGCTGATGCAGAGTGTTTCGCCAATTGCAGGCGGCTTGTTTCTTGGCCGTCGCGGAGTGTGGCGCCAAATTCTGTCTATGTGAATCAGCCCATGGCCGCCAGGATGCGCGCAGTATCAATGGGATTTATCGGGGTTGCCAAGTGGCCGCCTGTTGGGGCCATGCGCTCGGCGACCATGGTTCGCAATTCCGGTGTGCCGGTGACGCCCATGGCTTGAATGGCCCGAAACGCAGCCGCCGCGCGCGCCACGGCGCATGGCGCGGAGAGTTCCACCTGCAGTGGGAACATGCGCCGCAAGACGTGCATACTCCGCGGCAACACAACAGCGGTGGCGATGACTGTGCAATCGGCGACCGGTTCTCCACTGTCGGCTTCGCGCGGAAGTGCGCGCATACCAAGCAGCGATACAAACATGCGTAGCGCAGAGGGTCGTAACTCCTCCACGCGACGCACGATCAGCGCGTCACGGTCATCAACAGACCGCAATACACGCGCCATGTGCTTCGCATCTCGAATCCACGCGGCATCTATTTCAATCGTTCGTTGATCAGCATCACGCGCAACAGCACGCGCGATGATTTGTTTGCCGCAATCATCCGGACCAGTGATCAGCGTGTCTTCCAAGACTCGCCCGGCGGCCACCGCACGGTCGATGGCATCCTCAAGGATGGCAATCACCCGAGGCGCGCCCATGAACTGTCGCGTGGTAGCAACGTCCATAAAGTGCGCTGGATCACCCAACGTGCGCGTGCCGGCACGCATAGTCCTTGCGTCACGATGTTCAGACATGAGATCGCCTCCGTGCGGTAGTGGCCGCCGTTTGTTAGATGAATGGCAGCAATGTCGCTGCGCCTCGAACAGTTCACGACACGCACCAGCGCGTGCCTCCGTTGATCTGGCAAAGGTAGAGCGCCGGTGAGCCCACCCAGAATTGACTGCCCTATTTCCAAGCGAATCTGCGAAATGGCTTCGTTGCCACCTCGCACTACATGCGAATGACGTACCCCACTCAACCCCGTTGTGCGCGATCAAAGGCCTGCAGCGCGACCACGATGCCAATCACCACAATGATTGAAATGATGGCAGCCAAAATCCCGTACAGCAATCGTTGGCGTGGTGAAACCCGCGGACGTGGCGCGTGCGCTTGAAATCTCGGTTGCATGGCGAACGGATACGCCGCGGCACGGGACTCGGGAATTGGCGGAAGTGGTGGCAACGGTCGCGCCGCAACCCCGCTAGATATCGAGCCCAAAGCGCGCGCGCCGACGACTGGCAAAGCACTCGTTCCAACAGCTGGCAGATCGCTCGCCCCGACGACTGGCAACACGCCCGCTCCGGCCCCCGACAGGTTGCTCGCCCCGACGGCCGGCGCATCATCCGTACCAACTGCGGGTGTTGGCGCGGACTCCTCCGGCTCGGGAGTCAAATCGAAATTGATCGGCTCATCCACCATCGCGCTCTCACGATTCGCTTTCCACCATGCGGTGCATGGCTCGGATCTCATCATGCACGCGCTTACGAAGCTCAGCTGGTTCCACCACGCGCGCGTTGCTGCCGATCCCTAGCACCCACCACACGAGTTCGTCGAAGCCGGCAACCGTTGCAGTAAATCGCACGGTCCCGTCAGCAAGCGTCTGAAAGTGCTGACTTGGATGCCACAGTGTTTCCATCATGTTTCCGGCGACCGACGCCGTCAGGTCGATGACCACCTTCACGGGCGTGGACTTTGCGTCATGGATGGTTTCCCATGCATGTTTCAGGTACGCATCCAGGTTCCAACCGCGCGGCATGACAAACGTTTGATCAGTGATAGAGACGCGCTTGAATCGAGCGAGCTTGTAGAGACGCATGGCGCCCGACGGCCGTTTACGTGCCACCACGTACCAACTGCGCCGTGCAAAAAACACACCAAATGGCTCAATTTGTACGGTTTCTACGCGCCGTGCCTTGGTTGACGCGCCGGCACTATTTGCCGCGGTACCGCTCGCCTTCACTCCATACGGCGACTCATATTCAACATTCAGCACAAAGTTCTCAAGAATGGCATCAAGCACCACGCGGAACGCGTCCGTGCGCGGAGGCTTTGCGGCACGGAGCAGTCGCACGGCAAATCTTCCGGAGAGTCGATCAAGCTTGCTTCGCACAGCGCTACCAAGGCTGGCGGTGATGCGGTGCACACCACCCTCAGTGGCATCGGTATCCGCGGCGAGTGGAGTGCCCAGCACCGACTGCGTGAGCAATACCGACGCAACGGCTTCAGCCACCGAGAGGTCTTGCTTGAGGAAATCGGTGGCATTCACCACGTATCCCTTCTTGCCATCGCGGGGCCGCGGCTGGGCGCTGATCTGAATACCGATCTTCTTCATGTAGCTGATCAGATTCGCCACCGATCGCGGGGTGATCTTGAACTCCACGGCCAGTTCTTGGCGCGTGGGTTGGTCATGACCCGATGCACGGCTCATCACCTCTTTCACACGAGACATCATCTCCACGGCGTCTGCACGTCCGTGGTCACCCTTCGGTTGTTTCTTTCGAGTTGTTGCCACGCGCCAAGTCTAGTCCGGCGCCTACAGACGCCGGGTGCCGTCAGCCCTCATCGGGTCCCGGCGGCGGCGTTGTTGGAGCCGGCGGAGTTGGTGGACTCGGTGGAGTCGGCGGGACTTCACCTTGCGCGCGCGGAACGCGTCGCTCTCGCACAATCTTTCGATCCGGGTTAATGTTGCGACTCTTGCGCTTGGGGTCAGTGCCCGGTGGTAAGTCACCAGCGCCGCCCATGGCGTCTTTCGCCTCAGTTTCCCCTACGTTTGTCCCGGTGCTTGCGCCAGTGTCCTTGGCCTTGGGCGTTTCAGGCTCCGCATCCAATTCATCAATCGCGTCGTCGAGCGCCTCTTCAATGGCATCCTCAATGCCTTGCAGGAATTCCTTCCCAAGCGGCACTTCCATGCCTGGGAGAAACTCTGGTACTGGTGGCAACTCAATGCCATCAAGAATGCTCAGATCGATATCGAAATTCATCGGCGAGCCGTTCCCGGGCTGGCCAGGATTCCGATCGCGCTCACGCTCCGCGCGCCGGCGCGCAATAGCAGCGTTTCGTGCATTTTCGCCCGCGCGGTCCTGAAGCTTCTTACGGAATTTCTCCATGACCGTCTTGGGGTCGACGTCGTGCAACATCACCTCTTCAATGAGCGGCCACGCGCGTACCACCGGGTCAAGCGATCGAGCGAGCACACTGAGGAGCGCCGGCCGAACAACCAAACTCACCAACGCATCGCAGTCGACGCGGTACTGCATGTCACCCGTATCAACATTCACATCAAAGTGACCGCGATCAGTGATGCAGTTCAGTCGCGCTGCAAGCTCAAGCACCCCCACGCGGCGATGCGCGGGCACCACTAGCGGAAGCTTGGTCTCAATTCGAAACTTGATGCCGTCTTTGTGGATAGTGATCAACTGATGCAGTGTCAGCGCATCACTGCGCATCAGGAGTAGAAACTGCCGCTCGCGCGCACGTTCAAAAAACTTCAAGCCCGAGTCACGGAGGTGTGACCGGATGTTCAGATACAACTTGGCGCGTGAGTTTGGGTTTGGCGTCATATGTCTCCTGAAAGAGGTTAGGCGACCACGGCTGGCGCGTGAAATGTTTTTCGATGCCCCCCGGAAGAGCCTCGAACGAGTGGAATCATCCACCATCCGGGTGAAACAACTGCTTCACCCACGTGGACGATGATTCCGAACATGGAAAACGCACCCGCATTCGCCGTCGGCCCAAACCCCTGGACCCCATTTCAGCCCAGTAGCGCGCCTATCAGCCAGCCCGGACCGCGGATAACCACGAACTAATTCTCTGCAAGATCAGGGACAATGCACCCGCTCGGAGCTCCTCGCTTCGCCGCACGTCACCCGAAAGACGCCCATGGAAACCGCGCTCATTATTGTCAACATCGTGCTCACGCTGGCACTCGCTGCATTTGTCTTGCTGCGCCGCGCTTCCGGCAGCAACACCAGTGCCGACGCCGACGTGGTTCTGAAAGCGCACGAATCATTTCTCACAGAACTCCATCGATTCGGTGAGTCGATCGGTGTGATGGAAAGACGCCTACGCGAAGAGTTGCGCCTCAGCGAGACAACAACGCGCGACGCGCTGACCAAACTGATCAGCTTGGCGCGCGATGATCAATTGACTGCAGCAACCACGCTGCGCACAGAAGTCAGCAAGAACCTTGCAGTGCAACTTGAAACGACGCTCCTACGGCTTGATGCAACCCGAGCCTCGCTTGATAAGCAACTCACGGAATCCCGCGAAACCACGCGCGTGCAGTTGGTGGAAGTGCGTGACACAACGCAAGCGCAACTCACCGCCTTGCGCGAAGAGAATCAGAAGAAGCTTGACGAAATGCGAAACGTCGTGGATGAAAAGCTGCAGGCGACCCTGACCGCTCGTCTTGATGGCGCATTCAAGATTGTCAGTGAACGCTTGGAATTGGTGCATAAGGGCCTGGGTGAAATGCAAGCCATGGCGGCGGACGTGGGCGGCCTCAAGCGCGCGCTCACCAATGTGAAGACGCGTGGCATTCTTGGTGAAGTGCAACTTGAATCAATCCTTGAGCAATTTCTCACGCTCGATCAACTGGCACGCAATGTGGAGACCGCGCCGGGTAGCAATAAACGCGTGGAATTTGCAGTGCGAATGCCCGGTCCGTCAGGTGATGCCGGTATACCGCTCTGGCTACCAATTGATGCAAAGTTTCCAAAGGATGATTACGAACGCCTGCTCGATGCGCAAGATTGCGCCGACAAGGAAGCAGTTGAGAAATCGCAGAAGGCGCTCGCTGACGCCGTGCGTGGCTTTGCCAAGGACATTCGCAGTAAGTACATCGACCCACCGCACACCACAGACTTTGCGATTCTCTTTGTACCCACTGAGGGTCTGTACGCCGAATTGCTCCGCCGCCCCGGGCTTGCGGACGAACTGAACCATGTGCATCGCGTGGTGCTTGCTGGTCCAACCACGCTTTCCGCCATCTTGCAGAGTCTGCAAATGGGCTTCCGCACCTTGGCACTTGAGAAGCGTTCGAGCGAAGTGTGGAATCTGCTGGGAGCTGTGAAGACAGAATTCGGTCGCTTTGGTGATGTCTTGGATAAGGTTCGCAAGCAGCTCGCGAGTGCAACCAACACGCTTGATGACACTGGCAAGCGAACCCGCGCGATCGAGAAGAAATTGCGAGGCGTTCAGGAGCTTCCATCGGAGCAAGCCGCGTTGCTCTTGCCGCCGCTGGGAGGCTCAGAAGGCGAGCCAGAATTGATCGACACAGAAACCGCCTGACGTTCCGCCGCCCTGGGCTCTCATGCGTAAGCACGTGCTGTCACGCACCCTGACGCGCGGGCTCCGTCGCCCATACCCCGCTCAGCGCCACATCTGGGCAATTCGCCCCCCATCCGTGCACGCCAGCGGCCGGCACGGGCATGCAATCCGTCAATTCCAGCCCGTTCGCGCTGGTAAGTCCCGGCTGACCACCCTCCTATACTTCAGGGCTTGGGCTGCGCCGCGCGTGTACTTGCGCGGCGCGTACCCCAATTTGTTTGGCCCCTGCGCTTTGGCGCCCCGCACATCACCACTCCGATGACATCGATGCAGACTTCCTCAAAGGCCGTCACTACCGCCGCCAACATTCCTGGTCCACTCGACCCGCTCGATACGTTCGCGCGCCGTCATCTGGGAACCACCTCGGTTGAAGAGACTGAGATGCTTGCGCTGCTCGGCTGTGCTTCGATGGCAGAGTTGATTGATTCCGCAATTCCAGCGGGCATTCGTCTGCGTCGTGAGCTTGACATCACCGATCCAACCAATGGCCAGAAGTTCGCCATGCGCGGCGAGGCCGAGACCCTTGCCGCGTTGCAAACGCTCGCTAACCGAAATCAGGTGTGGCGCACGTACATGGGAATGGGCTACCACGACACCATCACCCCGCCGGTGATTCTGCGCAACGTCCTTGAAAATCCAGGTTGGTACACGGCGTACACGCCATACCAAGCAGAGATTGCCCAAGGTCGCTTGGAAGCACTGTTGAACTGGCAGACCATGGTGTGCGAACTCACTGGCATGGAAGTGACCAACGCGTCGCTTCTTGACGAAGGCACCGCCGCTGCTGAAGCAATGAGCCTCTGCTACTCCGCGAGTGGGCAGAAGAAGAAGCGTTTCTTTGTTGCCGAAGATTGCCATCCGCAAACCATCGCGGTGGTGGAGACGCGCGCTTCCGGTCTCGGAATTGAACTGGTCATCGGTAAGCCATCGAACGCCACCGTGACCGACGGCACCTTCTGCGGCGGCTTAGTGCAGTACCCCTGCACCAGTGGAAAAATCCATGATTACAAGGACTTTGCAACCACTCTGCACGCCGCCGGCGCGCTGTTGGTGGTGGCAGCCGACCCTCTGGCACTGTGCTTACTGACCCCGCCCGGCCAATGGGGCGCCGACGTAGTGGTTGGCAGCGCGCAGCGATTCGGCGTACCGATGGGCTTCGGTGGTCCACACGCCGCTTACTTCGCCACCAAGTCCGAACACGTGCGTCGGATGCCAGGCCGGTTAATCGGAATGAGCCGCGACACTACCGGCGCACCGGCTCTGCGTATGGCGATCCAGACGCGTGAGCAACACATCAAGCGCGAGCGTGCCACCAGCAACATTTGCACCGCGCAGGTACTTCTTGCGGTCATCGCGGGCATGTACGGCGCCTGGCACGGACCCGAGGGACTGAAGGCGATCGCCAATCGCGTCCACCTTGCCACCAACACACTCGCCGCTGCGCTGCGCACGCTTGGTCACGATTGTGGAACACACGCGTGGTTTGACACCATTCGCGTCAAGCTCGGCGGTGGCGCAATGCAACAAGGTGTGTTGGCTGCAGCTGCTTTGAAGAAGATCAACTTCCGTACCTATGCGGATGGAACGCTCGGTGTGACGCTTGATGAAACCGTCACTCCAGCTGACATTCAAGATGTGATTGACATCTTCGCCACCGGCACCGGTAAGCCTGCTCCGAAAGTTGCCGATGTTGCGCGCACCATTCAGACATCCAACCTCGGAACCTTTGCGCGCGCTGGCACGTTCATGCAGCAGCCGGTCTTCAGCCAGTACCACAGCGAGCACGAAATGCTTCGTTACCTGTGGCGGCTGCAAAGCAAGGATTTAAGCCTGGTTCACAGCATGATTCCGCTTGGTTCATGCACCATGAAGCTGAACGCCACCAGCGAAATGATGCCAGTCACCTGGCCCGGCTTCGGCAAGATTCATCCGTTTGCCCCCGCTGATCAGTGGAAGGGCTATGCGGATCTGTTCCGCACACTCGAGACTTGGCTTTGCGAAGTCACCGGTTTCGCCGCCGTCAGTTTGCAACCAAACGCTGGTTCGCAAGGTGAGTACGCCGGCCTCATGGTGATTCGCGCATACCACCACCACCGCGGCGACAAGGCTCGAACGGTGTGCTTGATTCCCGATAGCGCCCACGGAACCAATCCGGCGAGCGCAGTGATTGCCGGGATGACTGTTGTCCCGGTTGACAGTGACGCTGATGGCAACGTTGACATCGCCGATCTCAAGATGAAGGCAGAACTTCACGCGAAGGATCTTGCCGCCTGCATGATGACGTACCCAAGTACGCACGGCGTGTTCGAAGATCGCATCCGCGAATTGTGTGACATCGTTCACGCCAACGGCGGGCTGGTCTATATGGACGGCGCCAACATGAATGCGCAGGTTGGTATCACGCGACCAGGCGATATCGGCGCGGATGTTTGCCACTTGAATCTGCACAAGACGTTCTGTATTCCGCACGGCGGCGGCGGTCCAGGCATGGGTCCGATCGGCGTCGTGGCACGGCTTGCGGACTTCCTGCCCGGCCATCCGGTTCTGCGCCCGCTCACAGCTGGCAAACATGCGATCGGCCCAATCAGTGCGGCTCCGTATGGCAGCTCCAGTATTCTCACTATCAGCTGGATGTACATCGCCATGATGGGCGCGGAAGGTATGCGGCGCGCCACGGAAGTAGCCATTCTCAACGCCAATTACATGGCGAAGCGGCTGGAGAATCACTACCCAGTGGTCTACACCAACAACAACGGTCGATGCGCGCACGAGTTCATCATTGACTTGCGCCCGTTCGATGTCAGTGTTGGTATCAAGCCTGATGATGTCGCAAAGCGTCTGATGGACTACGGATTCCACGCGCCCACTATGAGTTGGCCACTGGCTGGCTCGCTGATGATCGAACCAACCGAAAGCGAAAGCAAGGAAGAATGCGATCGCTTGTGTGACGCGCTGATCGCTATTCGCGAAGAGATTCGACAGATCGAGAAGGGCGCATGGCCGCAGGACAACAATCCACTGAAGCATGCGCCACACACCGCTGCGGTGGTGACGGCCACTGAGTGGACGCGCCCGTACACGCGTGAGCAGGCTGCATATCCAGCCACTTGGCTTCGTTCATGGAAGTATTGGCCACCAGTTGGTCGTGTTGACAACCCGTACGGCGATCGCAATTTGGTGTGCACGTGCGAATCTGTTCGGTCTTACGCCTGAAAACCGCTCGAGTCACTTAGGCACTATTTATGTCCATATTCCCACTGCCAATGTTCGAACGCGATGCCGATCCCGCTCACCGGGACGCCATGACTGACGCAGAGGTG
This sequence comes from Phycisphaerales bacterium, assembly GCA_044354475.1. Lineage (GTDB taxonomy): Bacteria > Planctomycetota > Phycisphaerae > Phycisphaerales > SM1A02 > UBA966. Next base: position 20,873 of record JBIKZY010000014.1, on the reverse strand, counting down.
TATGCACGTCTCAAAGCGCCTTCGTCGATTGTGGTGAAGTTCGGATCGATCAAATTGATTGGTGAATATCCCTACGACGGCTCGGCGAAGCCTGGCTGTGGAAGCCGGATGGTTGCGCGCACTCATCGTGGCACTGAGATCACGGAGATGCTCACCACCACCTGCCCAAACAGTGGTTGCTCCAAGAGCATCAGTCGGCATGAAATGCTTGAATATGTGGACAATTCGGGTGGTAAGGATTACCCGTTCCACACCAATGGGCGGATCTTGCGTGTGGCAACGGTGGAAGACATGAATGCCTGGTCCGCCATGCGCGACCGCTTCTTGGACACTGAACTGCAGGCTGTTCGTGCTGAGGCGAAGTCCATGGGATTCACGATGAAGATCGTGGAAGTGGAGCCGGTCCTTGGTGGTGAACACGTCACAGTGCACTATCTGAGCGAAGAGCGCGTGGACTTCCGTGAACTGGTGCCTGCACTTGCGCGTCGCTTTGGCGCGCGCGTGGAAATGCATCAGATCGGTGCTCGAGACGAAGCGCGTCTCACTGCTGATTATGAAAAGTGTGGCCAACACTGTTGCTGCAAGAACTTCTTGAAGGTCTTGATGCCGGTGAGCATGAAGAGTGCCAAGACGCAGAAGGCATCCCTTGATCCGCTGAAGATCAGCGGCCGTTGCGGGCGCCTGATGTGCTGCCTTCGCTACGAAGATCAGACCTACGACGAACTCAAGAAGCGACTACCCAAGAATAAGAGTCGCGTTGGAACCAGTGAAGGTCCAGGCACGGTCATCGACTCCAAGATCTTGGTGCAATTGGTGCTGGTGCGCCTTGATCACAATGGCGTTGACATTGCTGTACCAGTGGAAGAACTTCTGCCGGAAGATGCATGCCCGCAGCCAGCAGCGCAGCCCGACCCATTCCGTGGCATGCGCCGCGAAGATGTAGCGCGGCGCGCAGGCGGTGCAGGGCGGACAGCGGACAACCGCGCTCCAAAGGACGCGCAGCAGAGCACGTTCAAGGACGCGGCCAAGCGTGCGGATTCTGCGCCGCGGATGCCGTCGTCGGCGTCATCGGCGTCATCGGCGTCGCCATCGTCGCCATCGTCGCCGCCGTCGCCGTCGTCCTCTTCGTCCTCGCCTGCCAATGCGACCAACCCAGCGCCAACGCGTGCAAATTCGTCCGCGCCGATAAAGCCGTTGGATCCTGCAGCAACCCTCTCCGGAACCGGCTCGAACGCTGGCTCGTCGGAACAACCATCGACGACCGGTCCAAAGAAGCGTCGACGTCGTCGCGGTCGTGGCAAGGGCGGCGCGCAGGGTGGCGGGCAAGGTGGCGGGCAAGGTGGCGCGTCAAGCAGCGGACCAAACGGCGGCCCCAGCGGTGGACCGTCAGACCAGTCACCAAGCTGAAGCATCACCCGACCGCCACGCGCGTGTTCCCCGATACGATCCATTGCGATGACCGTGCCGCAGAAGAACACCAGCGAAGACAAGCCAGAAACTGACATCGTTGGAACGCTGATGTCGTTGACCGTCGCCTTCACCATGGCGATGGCGTTCCGTGGATTTGTCTTGGAAGGGTTTGTCATTCCCACTGGATCCATGGGCCCGACGCTCATGGGCGCACACGTGCGCAACTTCAGTTCGGTCACCGGATTTGAATATCCCGCGGATGTACAGATCGCCGGAATCATGGTGAGTAACAATGATCGGCGACTGCTTCCGGTCTACGACCCGATGATTTCCACGCGGGTGCCGATCGCAGATACTTCAGCGGTTGCGATGGTCTCGCAAGCGCGCTCGGGCGATCGTGTCTTGGTGCTCAAGCCGCTCTTTGCATTCACCGACCCGCAGCGCTGGGACGTGGTGGTCTTCAAGAATCCCACTGATCCCGCCGGCGATACGCAGAACTACATTAAGCGCATGGTTGGCCTGCCCGGCGAGACGTTCTTGCTGTTTGACGGCGACGTCTTCACCGGCGCACCGGATGCCCGCACGCAAGACCTGAAGATTGCGCGCAAACCAGAGTTTGTGCAACGGGCTGTGTGGCAGCCGATTTATGACAGCGACTTTGAGCCGGTTGTTCCAGTAGCGACGCTCGAAACAGCTATGAAAACTGCATGGCCAGGAGCTCCATGGAAGCCAACGGGACCGGACGTAAGCAAGTGGAAGTTGGCACCAAGCCGCGACTGGGCATTCGCTGGCACCGGCACTACCACGCTTAACTGGAGTGCGGATGCGTTTGCGGTTGACGATTGGAGTTCCTACAACTCCATGCGCATGGCCTACGACGCTATGCGTCGCTTCCCGCGCGGCATGGCCGATCGCGATTGGCGCCAAGAAATGTGTTTCCCGGTGAGTGATCTGCGCCTGTGTGCCACCATTGAGTGCGCACAACTTGCCGCGTTTAACTCGACGTTCACACTCACCGCGCGCAGTTCTACGCTGGCGTTTGCAATCAAGGGTTCCGGCGAAGTCACCGTGACTCGTAGCGTCATGGAGAGTGGCGAGTTGCTTGGAACGGCAGCGGCGAAATTCACGCCGCGCACCGATGGCCTGCTTTCCTTTGAATGCTGGCATGTCGATCAGCAACTCTGGGTATTCATCAATGGCAGCCAAGTGTTGCAAATGCCCTATGAATTTGAAAGTCTTGACGACCGCGTCACAGCCAGCATGTTTGGGCGAACCGTTGAGGATTACGTGCGCCGTCACGCCGGTACACCCCCGACGCCACCACGCTTGGCATGGACCTTCGAGACCGCGGCGCCATTCACCCTGCGCGGTGTCAAGCTCGACCGCGATCTGTACTACCGCCCGGTTCTGCATGACGCCAACAATCAGTTCGCGATCAACGGCGACTATCTCTCGGGTCCCGGCTTTGCAACCAACTACGAAGAGCCGGCTCGCCTCAGTGATCGTGACTACGTCATGCTCGGCGACAACTCATCCGCGAGCCGCGATGCTCGGCTATGGGGTCGAGCGCATGCCTTAACCCTGCAGACATTTGGCGACGCGCAGCCTGGTGTGGTGCCCCGCGAGATGATCGTCGGCAAGGCGTGGGCGGTTTATTTCCCAGCGCCAGTAGTGGCACCGTCCCCCCTCCCCGCTTGGTCAGTCGTCCCGGACTTTGGGCGTATTCGCTTCATTCGATAGTGTTGCAGCGGGCTGACGTCGCGCCACGCCGATGGGCGTTACGGCTGATTTCTAGCCGCTTTCACCGTATCAAACGCAGCGGAGTAATCGCTTCCAGCCAGCGCGATCAGCGCGTTCACGTCAATGAATTGCACACCGCGCACGGGGTCAGCGCGCTTGAAGCGGGCCTTCTGTTCATCCAGCGGTAGGTCGAACGGCACCTCGTAATTCATATCCGTTAACGCGGTGCCGCCGCTATCAGCGTGCTGCGTCTTCACGGCGGTCACAGCGGTAGTGATCTTCTCAATGGCACTTGCTGGATAAAGGTCGGTGAGTCGAATCAGTGCGGCGTCACGCTGGTCGGGCATTTGATCGCCGTTCAATACGGACGCAAAGGCAACACGCGCAAACACTGCGCCGGGCCCGCGCTGTTTGAGAATCTGCACGCGCGCAGCGATCGCCTCATTGGCAGAGGCGTCTCGTCGTGGCATGCCTGCAGAGGCAATGTCCTTGGCGTCATCTTCCATACCTTTGCGGAAACCAAACGGATCGCCGGTCGGCATGAACACCAGGGCGCGTTCCATTTCATCAATGCCCGTCTTGGAAATCGGACCGATCTTCGCAGCCTCCTGCACAGCCGCGCTGGTTTCACGCCAAATACTGTGCGCGAGTGCCGAACGGGGCAAGGACGGATCCATGGCAAGTAGGGCACCAACCCGGTACGCCGTGACCGCGGCGGCAACGATGGCCTCGGACCGCTTGTCCTCGCGCGCCCTGCGCAAACCATCGGCGAGCGCCATCCGCGTAGCGCCGCGAATTCCACCTAAAAGCATCACGTCAAGCGTGGGCGCACGGTGGCGGAGCGCGGTGAAATCACATCGCTTGCAAGTAATCGCCTCGGCGAGCGGCTTCATGACATTGCGGTCGGCGCGCGTCAGAATGTCCATCGCGCGTTCGGTTCGGGCCGCGTCAAGCGCGTCAGGCGCCACGCGCAGCAGTTCTAACGATTCCTGCACTTCGTCCGGGACGCTCCGCGCGCCAGCACTTGCACGGGAAAGAAAGAGCGCGGCGTTCATGACGTCTTCGCGCTTCTCCTTGCCATCAGCAATCACCTGCAAACGCGCAAACAGCAGCGCTAAGTCTTGGTCGGCTGTTAGTTTTCGCTGATAGATACTGGCAAACTCGGGCAGTACCAACTTTGCAAGCGGTCCAAATCGCCCACCCTCCGCATATTGTGAAAGGCGCCGCAGCGCGTCGATCGCCGCATTTGGATCCGGGCTTGAGAATGCCAACGCGGCGCGGTCGTAGACGGTGCGTAATGACTCCGCAGAATTTCGCGCGTTTTCAAGGGTAATTTCTGACCCTTTCCCACCACCGTCCACCGCGGTGATCATCGCCTGAATGTCTTTGTCAGTCTTGGCACCGCGCACACTGTTGTTCAGCAGTTCCCACTCGCCCTTGATGGCATCGCCATATCGAAACGGGTCCGAACCCTTGAGTGGCCCAAGCGCTTCAAGCAATTGTTGCGCAGCCTTCTGATCAACCGCACCAGCATCAATGGCCTCATTGGTTGTGTCCGCCAACATAGATCCAAGCGATGAACCGACCATCGAACTAATGGCAATTCGATCCTGCCCAGACTGCGCGCCCATGATTCCAAGCGCAGCCAGACTCACTAGCGCGTCCGCGGAATTGCTGTCATCCAGTTCAGCAATCACTTGAACACGCATCAGGCGCGCGGCGCTGCGCATATTGGGAAGGTGCTCCAGTGTGAGTGCAAATCCTTTGCTGCGGTCAAGATCCCAGTCAGCGCGTTTCACTCGCGCGGCAGCGTCAAACTGTTGGCGCACTGCGGCGGTTCGTTGCAGTAACACATCAAGCTGCGCACGCTCTTCTTGGGTGACTGGATAGTGGAGATTTCCAAGGAACGCTTCCTCATCGGTACTGATGATTGGGGCGGTTGTTCCGTACCCGGCTGCCTGAAACGCGGTGCGCCACAGCGGCGCGGCGTTGTCTTGCGCAGTGGCCCGCGAGACGAGCATTCCAGCGGTGCACATGCACAACGCCACAAGCATGCGCTGCAGAATCACCGATGGCAGCAGGAATGGCGTGCGCATGCACACAGGGTATCGGGTTGTGCTTTTAGGGCCGAACCAAGTGCAGGATGGCGTGCCGTTCGCGACCAGCCGTATCCAGCCGCACCCACCCGCATCTATAACGACGTTGGCAAACCGTTACAGCGTTCGCACCTGCGGATTAGGGGCTCGACCAGCGCGTGAAGTCTCCACGCGGCGCGAACCAAACCCAGTCAGTGGTTGGTCCATCTTGCGGAGCATTCCACGGCACCCGAACGTCAGGGTTAGTGGAAGCTGATTCCCCAGGATGTTCGCCAACCACGGCGGGGATGCAGATCGTGAGGTCGCCGCGGTCATCAACACCATCTCGGCCGATGGACCAGATCCGAAATCCATCGGCGTCAGAAGACATCAGTACTGGCTTGCCTGACCACGGATCCTCGGGCACCGTTGACATGAACGCAGGCACCAGATCGCTCGCAGCATTCGGCCACGCCCCATGCGCGCGACGATATCGCTCAGCTGCGTACCCGGTCGCCGTCGCAAGGCATACTGCGCGACCAACAGCGGACACGTGTGAAGCCTTCCCAAGCGCTGGCGTGAGAAAGCTCACCAAGCACCAGCGCCAGCGCTCTGCAGTGCCCCCCATCATGATTTCAATTTCATTATCCGATTCTGCGCCACGCGAGTGATCAAAGTCACGAAGCGGGAGCGACACGTCTTCCTCGTAGCGAGCGATAATCGTGTTATAGCGGTCAAGCATGTCGCGCCTGCCGACGACGTACATCGCAGCGAATGGCGCAAGGATTCCGCCGCTTGCTGCTGCCATCCTTTGGGTCATGTCCCCCGGAGCATCCGGGTTCGTTTCACCAAGTGCCTTTGCAAGGCCAAGCGCCTCCATCTGCTCGAGCGAGGGTCGGAACCAACCATCGCCGTTCCCGTTGTCGGTGTACATGCGCTGGACAACATCATTGAACGCCAGGCGTTCAGAGTCAAGGTTGAGGTGCTGAAGCTGGGCAGGAACACTCATTGCAGCAGCCTGCATGCGCGCGAGCTGCGAATCAGTGAACAGCTCTGGCTTCCACTCAAGCAAGGCGATTATTCGCCCAAGCGTCATGCGGCGCATGGCAACTCCAACCAGGTCGTTCACAAGGAAACGACCTTCTTGCGCGTGTATCGAGAGAGCTATGCCTGCCTCAGCGTCGCGTGTGGCGCGCTCACCGTCACCAATCTCCGCTGCGGCGAACATATCGACTGCAAGGATGCGCGCCGCCGTACGCAGTGGCGCCAGGTGTGGAAGCAAGATGCTGAACATCGGAAATTCGCTAGGACTCACCGCGGCGCTTGAACTCGCACTCGGCAGAAGCCTCTTGCCAAGGAGCCGCGCGTCCGCTTCGGACACCGGTACGCCAATGGGAAATCCAAACACCGGACGGCGCGTTGCATCGCGGAGTGTTGCAAGGGGCGCGGCATTGGCCGTCAGCCATTCGCGCGCGCCAGCCCACTGCTCACTCTCTGGATACGGCATGGCGTCCATTGCCTCCACGCCGGCCGATTCGTGTGCGGGATCATCAGCGCCAAGACCCATGGCCACCATTTGGTCTCGAAAGTCCGGCCACACTGCTTGCTCTGGCGAGGCCGCTACCGGCATCATGGCGCGCAACACTGCAACATGATCAATACGAATGACCGGTTCGTGGAACCACAGCCACGCGCCGAACGCGATGTATGCAAGAGCGACCGCGATAATCGCGCGCGCAGTCCACGTGAGCACGCGGCGGGCAGCCCGGTTGAAGCGAGAGCGCTCCGGTGTGGCCGAAGCAGGTAGCGCTCCGGAGGTGTGTTTCGGATGGTCGACCATAGTGATCGCTTTCTCAACGGTTGCCAATGTGCGCGTCATATGCACGGTGGAACGTCCCCACGAGTGTTCATCGTAACGAGCGGGTTCATCGGCGCCTATGGACCTGATTGACGGTTGTAACGCGAATAGTTGTTGGTTTACGGACTTTGCTTGGAATCCAAGGCTCGCGCAGCTTGGCGATCGGTCAATTGGGACTATGTTTGTCAGGCACATGCAGCACTTCCCAACCACTGGCGCTATGCGGAGTCGAATGTTCGCAAGCCGGGTGGTCGGATTGGCGGTGTTGGCCGCGGTGTCACTCAGCGCCACTGTGCACGCTCAGCAGTTCGTGCAAGAGACCACCACTCGGTTTCCCGTGCAAGCGGAGTACACCAACCAGGCCACGGTGGTGGATATTGATAATGATGGTGACCTCGATATCGTCTGGGCGAACGGCCAGGGTTACTCCACGCAAGGGACGGCGCTTGCCGTGCGCGTCTATGTGAACAACGGCGCAGGCGTGTTTGCTGACGAGACCTCCACGCGCGCCACCGGTATCACTGGTTGGTACCGCGGCGTTGAGGCTGGCGATATTGACCGTGACGGCGATTGGGATTTGATCTTGGCGAATGATTTCAACAAGCGCCCGCAGATCCTGATCAACAACGGCGCGGGCGTGTTTGCCGATCAGACCGCTACGCGACTGCCCACCACCACCATGTCAAGCGCACGTGCACAGTTTGGTGATGTGGACAACGACGGCGATCTTGACCTGGTGTTCTGCAACAACGGAACCACGCGCTTTGGATCGGGGCAACCGCAGCTGTATCTCAACAACGGTGCTGGTGTGTTCACTGCTACGAGTGACTACCTGCCGGTTGGAAATGTCAGTCAGCAAATGGACATCTTGTTCTTTGATATGGACAATGATCTTGACCTGGACATCCTGCTGGCCACGCGGGCAAGTTCGCCAAATCAGAGTCGCCTGTGGAGAAATGACGGCACGGGTCGTTACACGAATATCGCTACTTTGCCTGCGGATTCCACGGCGTACAGCTACGACGCCGGCGATATTGATGGCGATGGTGACTTGGACCTGATCGGCATCAACGCTGGGGCATCAAGCACGGAATTGCTGTTGCGCAACAACGGCACGGGTACCGCGTGGACCAACATTTCCACCAGCATCACGCCCAATCCAGCCACGGATGACAACGACAGCCGCTTCTTTGACATTGATATGGACGGCGATCTTGACATGGTCATCGGAAGTCTTGGCGCGCGCGACCGCATCTACTTGAACAGCGGCGCGGGTGTGTTTACTGAGAGCACCACGCTCATGGCTGCAGTGAGTGATGCGACCATTGACGTCAAAGTTGCCGACTTCAACAACGACAAGCGCTTTGACATCATCACTGCGCAGGGCGAAAGCGGAGCGTTCCAGAACAGGATCTTCATGAACAACACGGGGCCGATCGACAACCGTGCACCGCGCGTGGTGGCGATGGACCAAGTGGTGCCAGTTACGCCGGCAGCCGCGCAAGCCGTGCGCGCCGACATTGCCGACGACATGACCAGCGACCGCGGCTTCCATGACAAGGGTGTGACGCTCAACTTCACCGTGAACGGGGGAGCAGCGCAGACCGCGCCGATGCCGTGGAACGGCAACAATCAATGGCGTGGCGTAGTTCCGGTGCAGGCGATCGGCGCGGTGGTGGTGTATTGGGTGACCGCCACCGATTGGGCGGGGAATCTTGGTACCGGCGCGAGCAAGACCTATACGGTTCCCACGCCGATTGATCCGGCAGATCTCGATCGAAACGGCGTCGTTAACGGGGCAGATCTTGGGCTGTTGCTTGGTGCGTGGGGCCCTGGAAGCGGACCAGCGGACCTTGACCGTAATGGCGAAGTCAACGGCGCAGACCTTGGTCTGATGCTTGGCTCGTGGAGTGTGTGAGGCGCGGGTGGCCGAGACGGCGCGCCTTGTGATCCGCGTGTGTGACCCACGCGTGAACCGCGCGTGTGGTGCCTCGCGCACCACCTAAACCCCGTCCGCTACATTTCCCGCATGCGCCCGGAAGACCTTGCAGCAGTGAACGCCCGCGTCCGCGCGGTAGCCGATCGCATCCAGCCCTTACTTGCGCCGCACGAGGGCCTCGCCAAGCGCAACGCCCACGCCCACGTATGGCTTGGCCTCAAAGTCATCTTCGGCGACGACTGGCGCGAGCGCACAACACCGGAGAGCGCGCAGGCATTCCTTCGCTGGATGGACGCAAATCCAAACGCAGACTATGACGAGTACGCCGGCCCGCGCGAAGAACTCACAGCGGAAGGGCGTGGGGAGTTGTTCTGAGAAGTTGCGAGAACGTCATCTATCGCGATTGATAGTGTGTTCAATTTCGCGCATCGATTCGAGTATCTCCGCCAGATCGGGCTTTATGCCAAAGATCATTTGCTCCGCAAGCGACGCATAGTCGGCGCGCAATGGTTGGAGATCGTCAGCGCTCGGGACCAGCTGAAGTTGACGGGCTAGTGCAAGCTCATATCGCGCCGATGGCTGTCGGAACATCGCCTGTTTGTGTTGGATGACGTCTGCCAACAAGCCCAGTTGTTCGAGTGACGACTTCCCAATGCCATCCTTCCACAGCATGTGTACGTCATAGAAATGCCTCGACATGTAATCGAGTCGGTTCATACGTGCTGGCTGTTGCGCCAGTGCATGAAGAAGTGTGACCTTTTCTAGGAACGTCCGTTCCGGCGCAAGTGCGCGCACCGAAACGTCGTACACCGGACCGTTACTCCAAGGCATGGCATCGGCGGCATACGGACGCATATTTCCGGCGATGGTGGGCCACGGGTCGCCACGCGCGCCGATTTCAAGTTCGATCGATCGCCTGAGATAGATGGCAGGTGGGAGATTTGTCGGGTAATTAAAGAGTATGCGCGGGTTTGTCCGGTCGGATGTGTCCACATGAAGCGACCAATCGCCAGCATCACCAATGACGCGAACGAAAGCATCGCGTAGGGCGCGTCCAAGTACCTTCGATACATAAGTGCAGTTTGAATCTAGCAATTCGTCAATGAGTCGTTGCCGCGCATGAGTACCAAGCGCTGCGTTGCGTGGGTCGCGGTTTCCAGTGAATCCGAGCAACCGCCGGTCAATGACAAGGTCAATGTCTTCGGACATTCGCTCAATGAGTCCGAACACCTTTGATAGTGATGTTCCGCCCTTGAAGGTCAGTGCATCATCGCCAATACCATTTGAAAATAGATGTTTCAGAGTCCAACAGATCCAGAAATCTTTCTCGATCACCTGAACATTCACACCCTTTGCTTCGGCAGCAATGAGGAATAGATCAGCGCGATCATTGGGTCGCAATGTAGCAATATCATCCATCAGTACTCGGATGTTCCACGTTGATATTGCGTACGTTTGTGATCTCAAGTCGCGCAAGCTGACGCGCAGCCTCTGCGGTGCCAGCGGTGCTGTATCGGGCGTGGTTGAGCATCTTGCGGTACTGACTAGCGGAGAGCGAGTCGCGAATTGACTTCAGCGACGCGGCATCGGCGCCGCGCGCCGCTGCAATGCGTAGCGCTTGCAGAGCGCTTGTGACGGCGGGTTCTGCATGTGGCAATCGCCTCGCGGAGACATGCCTCATGCGGAATGACTGATTGCCGACCTTTACAGTCTTGCTTCGGCCGCTTGTGAAGTACACGGGCGTCGCAACTACCTGGGTGGAAACATGCAACGCGCTCGCCACATCGGTATCTGACCGCATCACCAACGCCCCCGACTGTCGTGCAATCGCCGCGACGATTGCTTCAGGGCTCGCCGGCACGTTCAGTGAAAGCACAAGATTCATCCGCGGCACGTGGTAGAGACCGCGCCCAATCCGTTTGATTGTTCCGCGGCGTACGAGCCGCGTCATTACTTGGTCGACAGCATCTCGAGTACCGAGGTCAAGGAAGTCCTTGGGCGTGATCACGGCACCTGGGCCACCGAGGTCTCTTTCAATCCGGTCGAGGATTTGCGGGGCGAGGGTAGACATGTGTCAGAAGTAAATATACAAGTTTCTGACAAATATGTCAACCAAATAGCTGGGGCGGCCTTGGCTGATAATTATTCGCAAGTCACCCCGCCCGCGACGGATCATGCTCCGCGCGATGTCCGCGGTTTGCGCGATACCACTCGATGGTTCGCTTCATGCCGTCTTCGAACCCCACCTGCGCGCGCCAGCCGAGCAGCTTGGCGGCGCGTTCGGTGTCGAGGCAGCGGCGTGGCTGACCGTCGGGCTTACTGGAATCCCAGCGAATTTCGCCGGTGAATCCGCTCAGGCGGGCTACCAGAGTCACCAGATCGCGGATGGTGATTTCCATTCCAGTGCCTAGGTTGATCGGTACCGGGTCGTCCATGGTTTCAGCGGCGCGCACCAAGCCCTCGGCGGCGTCTTCCACATAGAGGAACTCACGGCTTGCGCTGCCTGTTCCCCAGCACGTCATGTGATCGGCGCCGGACTCTTGGGCCTCCACACACTTGCGGATCAGCGCGGGAATCACATGTGAAGTGGAGAGGTCAAAGTTGTCCCACGGCCCATAGAGGTTCACGGGCAGCAGGTACGAAGATGCCAAGCCATATTGACGGCGATAGCCATCAAGCATGACCATGGCGGCCTTCTTAGCAACACCGTACGGCGCGTTGGTTTCCTCGGGGTAACCGTTCCAGAGATTGTCTTCATGAAACGGAACAGGCGTGAACTTGGGATACGCGCAGATGGTGCCGGCCTGCACAAACTTCTTGATGCCAGCAATTCGACCGCGTTCAATGAGATGAAGCGCCATAGCCATGTTGGCAAAGAAGTAACGCCCGGGGTTGGCCTGATTGGCGCCGATGCCGCCAACTTCCGCGGCCAAGTGAATCACCACGTCGGGCCGCGCGTCGCGGTACACGCGCTCCACATCGGCCTCGTGGGTCAAGTCATACTCGCGGCGCCGAGGGATAAAGATGTCCGCCACCCCACGCGCGCGCAGGCGTTCAACAACGGCACGACCAAGAAAGCCGGCCCCGCCGGTGAGGAGAATGCGGGAGGTGGGGAGGTTGGTTGGCATAGATGTTGATCATTATCGGCGATCGCGCGGTGATGCTTCACACGATCCGGATATCGCATGAAAGTCACATATTCCGTGCCAAGTCGGGGGGGTATAACAACCGATGAACCAATTCGCCGGCTGCGCAGCTGGCCATATCACCATCGAGCATGATGTTGGAATTTCGCCATGAAGAAGGCACTGATCACCGGAATCACCGGCCAAGACGGCAGTTACCTCACCGAGCTGCTTCTCGCGAAGGGCTATGAAGTCCACGGCATCGTCCGGCGCAGTTCCAGCTTTAACACCGCGCGCCTTGACCACATCTACCAGGATCCGCACCTTCCAGGCAGCCGTCTGAAGCTCCACTACGGCGACTTGAACGATGGCAACAACCTATCGAACATCATCCGCATGGTCGAGCCAACCGAGGTCTACAACCTCGCCGCGCAAAGCCATGTCCGCGTGAGTTTTGACATGCCGATCTACACCGCCGACACCGACGGCGTTGGCGCACTGAAGTTGCTCGAAGCGGTCCGCGTGTACGAAGTGCAGAGTGGCAAGCGCGTGCGCTACTACCAGGCCTCAAGCAGCGAAATGTACGGCAAGGTGCAGGAAGTTCCACAGCGTGAAACCACGCCGTTCTATCCACGCTCGCCGTACGGATGCGCCAAAGTCTTCGCCCACTGGATCACCGTGAATTTCCGCGAGAGTTACGGCATGCACGCTTCCTGCGGCATCCTCTTCAATCATGAAAGCCCACGCCGCGGCGAGACGTTTGTCACGCGCAAGATCACTCGTGCGGTCGGCCGTATCAAGTTAGGCATGCAGAAGAAGCTGTACCTCGGCAACATTGACGCACTGCGCGACTGGGGCTTTGCCGGCGATTACGTCGACGCCATGTGGCGCATGCTGCAGCAAGAGCAGGGCGACGACTACGTGGTGTCTACCGGCAAGATGATCAGCGTCCGCGAGTTTTGTGAGCTTTCGTTCGGTCACCTCGGTATGGACTACAAAGATTTCATCGAGATCGACCCGCGCTACTACCGACCAGCAGAAGTTGAGCAGCTACTCGGCGACAACACCAAGGCGCAGAAAGCCCTTGGCTGGAAGCCCACTGTTGATGTGAAGGCACTCGCCATCATGATGGTGGAGAACGACCTTGAACTCGCGCGTCGAGAGAAGACTCTCCGCGATGCGGGGCATGATGTTCCGGATGCTTCGGGGCATGATCAGTGACAGAAGTTGGTCGACCACTTCCAAGCACAGCCGGGGCAGAGTTTGTAATTTTGAATCAGTACTACGTGCCAGATGTCGCAAGCACAGGCCACTTGCTTGCTGAGCTTGCGCACGAGTCCGCAGCCTTGGGGCGCAAAGTCTCCGTGGTCAGTTCTTTCCCTTCCTATGGTCCGCCAGAAACCTGGCAGCCATGCGAAGCAAAGGAAGTCTGCGACGGCGTCTCAATCTGGCGGATGAAGACCACCCGATTTCGAAAGGACTCGCTTCTTGGTCGGGCTTCGAATTCAGTGACATTTCTCGTGCCGCTTGGAATTCACATGTTGCTTGCTGGAACCCGGAATCGGGTGTTCATGTACACGAGCAATCCGCCGTTTCTTGGAATCATCGGTGGATTGGTCTCACTTGTTCGACGGCATGACTACATCGTTCTGCTTCACGATAGTTACCCGCATCTTGCAGTCTTAGTCGGCAAGATTCGGAAGGGATCGTTTGTCGAGCAAGTTTGGCACAAGATCAACAAGCTCTTCTATCGGCGGGCGCGGCAGACCATCGTTCTCTGCGACCGCGCGAAGGAATTGGTGGTTCGTGAGTACGGCGTTGCCCCCGAGCGAGTGCAAGTCATTCATAATTGGGCCGACCCGACGATGCTCCGGCCAATCCCAAAGTCAGAATGCGAATTCGCCAAGCGTCATGGATATGACCGAAAATTTACTCTGCTGTATTCGGGCAATCTCGGACTCTATTACGAATTCGACACGATGCTCGAGGCTGCTCGCCGCATGGGGGACGACGACAATTTTCGATTGGTGTTCGTGGGTGCTGGCGGCCGCAAGGCGTATATCGAACAGCGCATTCAAGAGCTCGGGCTCAAGAATGTGGATGTCCACCAGTATCAACCATTCGCCTCACTCAATGACTCATTGAACTCGTGCGATGCCAGTTTGGTGACGATCGCCAAGGGTGTTGAAGGTATTAGCTTCCCCTCCAAATTTTACTCATCGCTCGCGGTCGGCAAGCCAGTTCTTGCCCTGAGCGAGCCTGGAAGCGAGTTACAACGCATGGTGGACCAAGCGAAGACTGGATTATGGTGTGAAATCGGAGATGTTGACGCGTTGCTATCGAACATTGAAACATTGCGCAGTAATCCAGCCGGCACCGCAGAAATGGGCCGCGCCGCTCGAGTAGATATGGAGCAGAATTTCACCATTCACGCCGCCGCTCGCGAGTATCTGCGCGTGGTTGACATGGCTGCATCGGAGCGTGGTGCTTGATGAGCGGTAGTTCCCGTCCCCTCCGGATCTTTGTCATCACTGAAGATGACCCGCTTTATGTCATTCGCTTCTTTGACGTATTCCTCGCGGAACTGCCCAAAGACCGCATTGATATTGCGGGCATGACCATTTCACGAGCATTTCACGAGCCCATCCTGCGCACTGCAAAGCGCATTTGGAGGTTCTATGGAACAATCGACTTTCTTCGCCTGCTGATGCGTTGGGTTCTTGTGAAGGTCACTGGCCGCAGAATTGGCGCACTTGCTCAGTCGGCGGGCGTCACGCTCATTGATGCCACGAGCGTCAACTCTCCTGAGTTTCTGGAACGCTTGCGAGCCCTTGATGTCGATGTGTTGGTGAGTGTCGCTGCACCAGAGGTGTTTAAGGGGCCACTTCTCTCGATTCCACGGCTGGGCTGCATCAATATTCATAGCGGTCGACTTCCGCAATATCGCGGAATGATGCCTACCTTCTGGCAGATGCGCGCTGGTGAGCGTGCGGCTACTGTCACTATTCATGAGATGGCAGAAAAACTAGATGCTGGCGGGGTAGTTGCCACACTGGACTTCCCATTGTTAACGCATGACTCACTCGATCGCGTCATTACTGGGACAAAGCAAGCGGGTGCGCGTTTAATGATCCAGACATTGCTGCAGTTTGATCCAGAAACTGGCGCACGGCCACGGTCTGTTCCGATTGACATAACCACCGGTAAATACAATCGATTTCCAGATCCGCAGTCTGTCCGGGAGTATCGCGCGCGTGGACACCGAATGCTCTGATCGGACAGTCATGAATCAACTAGCGAAATCAACCATCGGTACACCTGCGGCGATGTCAATTGATGTTGAGGATTGGTTCCAAGTCCAAAATTTGTCAGGGTCGATTCCTCGCGCTTCGTGGGATACGCAAGAACGACGCGTTGAGCGGAACACTCGTCGCATGCTTGAAATCATGCACCGTACTGGTGCACGGTCAACGTGCTTCGTCCTCGGTTGGGTTGCAGAGCGTCATCCCGGTCTCGTGCGCGAAATCGCCGCAGCGGGGCATGAGGTTGCAAGTCATGGGTACGGTCACGAACTTATTTATGACATCGGTCCGGATCGATTTCGTGAAGACATCAGGCGTGCAAAGCACCTACTTGAGGACATCGTTGGGCGACCAGTCGTTGGCTATCGCGCACCAAATTTCTCAATCACCGACTGGGCCATCGACATTCTGGCCGAAGAGGGCTACACCTACGACAGCTCCAGTTTCCCGGTAGTCGCGCATGACCGATATGGTCGGCTGACAAAGGGAGGGAACGGCCAGGTTGTATACGAGGTAGCTCCTGGCATACGGGAGGTATGTGTCAGTTCGTTAAAGGTTGTTGGCCGTGACATCCCATGGGGCGGCGGTGGTTGGTTTCGGTTGTTCCCGTATGGGGTGTTTCAGGCGGGTGTTGATCGAATAGCCAAGAGCGGCCAGCCGTACGTCTTCTACATCCATCCTTGGGAGATCGACCCCGGTCAACCGCGGGTGCGATGCGCTCGGAGGTCCCATGGGTGGCGCCACTACATGAATCTGCATAAGTGCGCTGATCGATGGGAACGATTGCTGCGCTCGCGGTCATGGTGTGCCATTGAGGATTTGCTCTCGGTACCAACCCAGGGTAGCCAATAATCACATCCGCAACGTGGTTTCTCAGGGGGGAAACGGATTGTTCCAATTCCAACATATTCGCTGATACGGACTAGCCCTGGATCTCGTCTACATAGGTGTTGGACAGTTTCTGCATCCCCGGACACAAAGCCAAGACCCCCTACGACCATGAACTCAATCAAGCCAGCCTTTCAGTTACTCGCAGTCATTTGCGTATTACCGATGGTGACCATTGCGTCGGTCGTCTGGAATATTCCGCATTACGGTCGCGCGTAATCCCCGCCGACGAAAATGAGTTAGTGCTTAGGGGTGGAACCGCGGCACAGCCGCAGGGGGCTGGCGCCACTTAGGAACAGCTTTCGACCCAGCTTGCTTCCACCATTTGACCATCCGAGAAATCCCTTCTCGAACAGATACAGCGCTCTTAAATCCAGTCGCGGCAAGTTTGTTTGATTCAAACTTCGTCTCTTGCGCAAACAACTTGCGAACACGCATGGTGCTGATACCGAGGTCCTTACCGGTGATCGCAGTGATGACGTCAAATGGCATCGTCAAAGCAAGGACGATGGGCATGGGTAATGTTGGACCCGGGCGCGCTTTACCCAGGGCTACGCCGACGGCCTCCGCGATCTCGCGACTGCTGAGGTCTGGCTTCTCCACAAAGTTGTAGGTTTGCAAGCCTTCAAATCCTCGATTCCACAAGTGCATGGTGGCATCAAGAAGATTCTCCACATAACTTAGGCTCTTGAGATTCTTTGCCGCTCCGGCAATGACGAATCGCCCGCTAGCTACCTGGCGGATGAGTGAATACATGTTCGCAACGTTGCCTGGACCAAAGGTGATCGTGGGGCGAATTATTAGCGCCGACCGACCGCCTCCACGCGCAACCCATTCTCGAAACACGCCCTCGCCAGCCAACTTCGATGCTCCATAGTGTCCGTTCGGCTGTGGGGTCGACTCTTCGTTTCGTGGTGCCGGGCAGTCACCGTACACCGCGCAGCTGGAGTACCAGCAGATGCGCGTTATCCCTTGCCGATCCGCTTCGTCACAGATCACCCGTGAACCATCTCGATTCACTGCAAAGTAGGTTGGTTCGTCAATTCCAAAGTCATGGTGCGCCGCCGCGAGGCTAAAGATCGCCTGCACCCCCAGCAGCGCGCGGCGAACCGCGTCCGGGTCACGGATGTCTCCCTGAATGAAGGCCGGGAGTTTCTGCTCAGCATCCGGCTTGACGAGATCGAATCCAACCACCTCATGACCATCGCGCATGAGTCGCTGGCAGAGTTGGTATCCGATAAATCCGGTAGCTCCGGTGACGCAGACTTTCATAGTGAAAGCATATCGGAATCAGCGTTTCCTACTTCAAAGTTCCCAAATACTCCACCACATCCCGCACCTCGCGCGGGGTGAGCACAGTTCCCATGGCCGGCATGGCGCTGATCGGTCCGAACCCCTGCGCCACCTGCGCGTTTGGATCGACCAAGCTGTTGAGCAGCCCCTTGCGGTCATACCGATTAGCAACACCCGCTAGGCTCGGGGCTGCGTGACCGCCGGTGCCTTCCACCATGTGGCAACGGAGACACGCCGCAGCACTGTTGAAATTCACCACTTGTCGGCCGCGCTCGACATCACCACCTTCAAGCGTTAACAGCCACGTACCCAGCTTGTCATTGGTGGTCAGATTTGTCGCCCATGCGGCGGCCTGGTCCTTGAGTTGCTGCCGCGAAGCCACCGCATCAATCACGTCAATGGCAAGTGCCGGAGGCAATGTGCCGGCTGTCATTGAAGCCACCAATCGAGCAAGCGCCGCGTCAGCCGCCGCTCCTTCAGTAGCGCCAATAGCCGCAATAGCAGCTTGTTTCTCGAGCGTCGTACCGCCAGAGATTGCCGCATCCAACATCTCCTGACCACGCGCTGGATCATTACGAACAACAATGGTGCGCGCCTGCGCACGCAACCGTGGCTCGTCAGAAATCAACGCAGCATCCAACGCCTGACCAAGCTTGGCATCGCGGTCTTGCGCTAGCTGCATCAAGCAGGCCACTCGTTCTTGCACGGGCTTGGTGCGGTCGAGTACAGCCGCAAGCGCAGCGCCGCTATCCATCGGCACGCCGTACTTCGCAGCCAGTTCGCGCGCGATCGTTCGAACCGCACTCGGGCCGTTGGTGGCCAAACTTGGAATGCGCTGCTTGAGCACCGCAACATATGCATCCTTTGAGCGCACACTCGCATCCACTGGACGCCAGTGCCCATTGACGCGGTCGCGCGGGCTCGGCGCGAGGAAGTCCGCTAGCGCATCCATAGCTTCAACCCGCGCAGCCGGTGCGATGGCTGGATTTGCGGCGATTGCGGCAATAGCCGCCGCATTGGCCGGCGCGCCCTCGCGCACATTCTCATTGATCACGCGACGCAACAGCGGCATGGAACTGGTGTCACCCATGAACGAACCAATCGGCTGCTCCTTCTTGCCGTCTGGATGCACAACGCCAACAGCCAAATGATTGCCGCCTCCGCCTTGGAATGCGCGAGCTTCAATGTACGCCTCATCACCGGCATCCAAGTGCACGGTGGCAAATTGCCCTGGTTGTGATTCCCAATCGCCTGGGTTGACGTAGTTATCTACCTTGGCAACTTGCTTCGCAGCAGCGGGGTCGCCCTTTGCAGAAATGAGCAACACGCTGTCATCATCGCTTGCGACACTAAAGATGTAGCCCCCGGTGGCAGGCACCTTAAATTTGCCACGCACGCGCTGCACATAGTCATTACCGGCCTTGGCAAATCCGCTGCATTCATCGAGGAATTCAGACTTGTCTGCCTTGGTAGACCAGATCGGATCACTGGCAAGTTGCGTAGCAGTGAAGCCCTTGCGGTCTTTCCACATCTGACGCTCCCATGTTGGCGCGCTCTTCGCCGCATCGGCAGCAGTGGCAAGCGCGCGGTCATCCGGCGCAAACTTTGCAGCAAGTGCCGCAAGCGCTGGCTCTGCTTCTAGAATCGGCAGATCATTGATGGCGCGTGCGGCTTCCGTAGAAACGCGCAGATCTTGATCATGCAACAACCGCGCCAGTTGCGGGTCGCGCGTCATGCGCATGGCAAGCACAGCGGTGAGCCGCGTTTGTGGGAACGGGTCTGCCGCAAGTTCATGAATCTTGTCTGGCTGCTCCATGCCCACCAGACCCATGACCGCCGCATGGCGCAAGAATGGATCTTGATTCTCATTCTCCCATGCCATTGCAGCGATGTTCTGCATTGCAGAAATGTGTTTGATCTTGCCAAGTGCAATGGCAGCCTGAGCGCGCACGCGCAAGTCTTCATCAGTGAGGAGTGCAACCAGCGCTTCGCCCGCACTGACGATCCGCGCATCGCCAGCCAATCGCGCCGCAAGCCTACGAATCTCGATATTTTCATCAGCAATCCGCGCAACAACCGCTGCATCTGCTGTCGCCATGCGTTGCCCAGCATCGGCACCATGGCGCGCCTGCACCCCGAGCGCCCAGAGCGCATGGAACCGCGGCTCGAAGCCCTGGCCAGCGTCCGCGGCGACATTCGTCAATGAGTCGGTGGCCTTGGCACCACGACGCGCTAACTCCAAGTGCGCGCGCTGGCGAATGCGAATATCCGGATGCGCCAAGCATTGCAGCAGAAGCGAATCGGCTTGCTTACCAAATCCCTCGCGCACTAGATTTTGCGCAGTACGAATATTCACGTCTTCAATACGAGTGGAATCCCACACCGTGAACATCTGACCCGTGTGATCGCTGTACCAGCCGTTCGACCAGTCGCTGATGTACATCTTGCCATCCCATCCGAAATCAACATCGGTTGGCAAGACCTCTTTCACAAACTCATGCGAGTCAGTGACTGTGTACCCAGCCCCTTGCGGCTCGACTGCAAAGGAGAGGATTTGGCTGTACTCATCACCGCCCAAGAAATCGCACAGAAAGAAGTGATTGCGATATCGATCCGGAAGACCAAGCCCTGGATAAAACGCAAGACCGGCGGGGCCGTCAGAGAGATGTTCAATCGGCGGCAGCGTCCATGCTGGGCGCACTGGATCGGCAGCGTCCCACTTCCACCACGTGTGCTCTTGGCTCCACGGTCCGCGTTGATTTGCGCCCTCAAGCGTCTGGTAGTTCATGTCCCAGCCAGTCTCGCCGCCTTCCATGATGTAGACGATGCGCGCACGATCACCTCCATCAGAATTGTTGTCGCCAGTAAAGAGATCACCCCATTGATTGAAGGCTAATTCCTGTGGATTTCGAAGCGAATGCGCGAACACTTCCAGCTGCGAGCCATCCGGTTCGCAGCGGAATACGGCGCCCGTAAAGACGCGCGAAAGCTCCTTGCCTTCTTTGCTGCGAATGCGGTAGCCGCGGTCTCCGATCGACCAATAGACGCGACCATCGGGTCCTTGCACGAGACCGTGCATGTCGTGACCGCGCAGGGCGGTACGAATGCCGAAGCCCGTGAACATCTTCTCGCGCACGTCGGCAACGCCTGTGCCCTTGGTGTCTTGAAAGCGCCACAGCGAAGGAATGCACGTGTACCAAACCGAGCCATCGATGAAGGCGACGCCAGCGCCGGTGCCATCGA
>JBIKZY010000104.1:0-7905 GCA_044354475.1 Phycisphaerales bacterium | reverse complement strand
GAATACTCCCTCCGCCTCACCAAGGCGGGAACTGCACGAACGCCTGCTGGCAACACTCGACTTCAACGCTGCAAGCAAACTCACTCGCGAACAACTTGTTGCGCAATGCAGCGCTCGCATTCAAGACCTGGTTTACCAGTTGGGCCACCCGGTTTCTGACGAGCTTCGCGCACAATTAGTGCAGGGGGTAATGGATGACATCTTTGGACTTGGACCACTTGAACCACTCTTTGCCGATGAGGAAGTTACCGACATTCTTGTGGTGGGACCAAATCGTGTGTTCATTGAGCGCAAAGGAAAACTACACGAGACGGAAACAAAGTTTCGTGACAACGCGCACTTGATGCACGTCATTCAGCGGATCGTTCGCAACGCAGGAAGACGGATCGACGAACGATCTCCGATGGTTGATGCTCGCCTACCAGACGGCTCACGCGTCAACGCCATCATCCCACCACTGGCAGTCGATGGCGCGCAGCTCAGTATTCGGCGATTTCCGGCGCGGGCACTCGGATTAGATTGGCTGATCGAGTGCGGCACTCTGCACAAAGCGACCGCTGAACTACTACGCGCCGCAGTTGCCGGACGATTGAACATTATTATCTCGGGCGGCGCCGGCGTTGGCAAAACCACGCTTCTCAATGCTGCATCAGCATCACTCGGCCCACGCGAACGCGTCGTCACTATTGAAGACGCAGCAGAGTTGCGGCTTGAAGGCGCGCATGTCGTTCGGCTTGAAACGCGCGCTGCAAATATCGAAAGTGTTGGAGCGGTGGCCGCTAGTGACTTGCTTCGCAATGCGCTCCGTATGCGCCCCGATCGGATTATCGTTGGCGAGTGCCGAGGCGCAGAAGCGTTTGACATGATGCAGGCAATGAACACTGGCCACGAAGGCTCCATGACCACCCTGCATGCCAATAGCGCGCGTGATGCGCTCCACCGACTCGAGTCCATGCTTGCCATGGGGGGTATGGACATGCCACTGCGCGTATTACGTGACTACGTTGCATCTGCCATAAATCTAGTGGTGCACGTCACACGATTGCCGGATGGCCGTCGAGTTGTCAGCGAAGTGTGCGAAGTCGGCACTGCAAGTGATGATGGCGTGAACGTCCGGATGTTGCACAACTTTCGAGTGATTCGAGTGCACGACGATGCAGTCGAGGGTATGTTCGAGGCGACCGGATTGACGCCCGACTTTCTTGTCCGACTTGCTTCGCGAGGAATCACCGTTGATCCAACGATGTTCACCGCCGGACCACTTCGCGGGGAGCGATCGTCGTGAATGTTCTTGCCCCGACATTCTGGGCACCGATGCTTACTGCCGCCATTGTTGGAACTGCGTGGTATTTCGTAGTCGTACGCACGGATCGCCGCGGCAAGCAGTTGCAAGAGCAAAATGACGCTCGCGGTGTTGATGACCTCGATCCGACCAGAAATCCCGGGATCTTGGCATTGGAACTTGCGGACCAGAGGCCTCTCGTGTTTGCCGCAACGCCCGCGATACCAACAAATTCGACTCCATTCAACCTCGTGGCATTGATACAGCAGCCGCGTATTCGACCATTCCTGTTGGTGCTAGTCGCCGCACTGATATGGATGATTGGCGGTCGAAGCGGACCAGCGTTGGCATTTGTTGCGCTTTGGTATGGAGCACGAGCTCTCTTACAAGCACGTACGCGTCATCGAATTGCCATGGAGCAAGAGCGTTGCGCGCTCCATGCCATCAACACGGCAGGTCGAGCCTTAGGTGCGGGCATTCCGATCACTGGAGTGCTGCAAATTCTTGCCGCTGAAGGCGAAGGCGATGCGGGTCGAGCGTTTCAAGAAATCGTGCAGCGAGAGAACCTTGGCGAAGAGTTGCCAAGCATTATTCGTCGGGTGCTACTGAACTCTCCACTCCCTGCACTGCGGGCGTTTGGGCTGGCGCTACTCGTCCAGTTTGACGCTGGTGGAAACATTGCCGGCACGACAGATCGGCTTGCGAGGTCGCTGATTGAACGTTCGCGCGTTCGCCGTCGCACCCAGACCATCGTTGCGTACGGAAGAACTACAGCCAACCTCATCGCCCTTGGACCGGTATTTGCACTGCCGCTGATGTCAATGAGCATCGATGGCTACTCGGACTTCATCTTGAATCGCCCGTCTGGGAACATTCTACTTGCCGTTTCAACCATGATGCTAGTTGTCGGCCTTGTCTCTGTACATCGGATGAGTCGCATTGAAGTCATCCGTCCCGCCAGCACGACATGAGTAGTACCCAGACAACCATCGTCGATTCAGAAGCGATGCCAGACACTGTTGTCGACAGTGGCGTGACCAGGGCGCAACTATTTCTGCTCAATAGAATTGTGTTGCCTTCATACCGCCGGCAATTGGCAAGTGCTGGCATCACAGAAAATAATGCCCAAGCCACATTTGTTGTTCTTCACGCAATGGCAATGAGCGTAGGCGCGCTCGCTGCCGTCTGGGTTGTGGCGAGCACTCAGCCAACGCTCACGGTTTGGCTGCCTGCTGTAATGATTGGATCCATGGCGGGCTGGTGGATTCCGCGGTCTTGGCTGCAATGGAAGCAGACGCAGCGGCGCATTGAAATTACTACCGACTTTCCGGTCATGCTTGACTTGCTACAAATCTCAATCCAAGGCGGCATGGGTCTACCCGCGGCGTGGGATGTGGTGACCGCCAATCTAGCTGGCACCGGCGACCCGCTGGCTCGGGAAATGCGCAGGGTTGCCCTGGAAATCAACTTGGGTACAACTTGGGCATTCTCGTTGAACGCTGCATCGGAACGGACTGGAGTCTCTGAGTTTCGAGTACTGGGATCCCTCCTGCAACAGACTGAGCGATTTGGTACTGAATTGACGAAGACGCTTCAGGTTTTGTCTGATTCGCTACGCAACGAAGAAATCGAATCACTCGAAGAGAGAGCACATCGGGCAGCTGTGTTGATGCTTCTCCCGATAAGCATGTTGCTCCTACCGGCAACGCTACTACTCATAGCCGCTCCACTACTCACCATGGTTCTTGAGACCATTGAGGGAGCCAACCCGAACTGAGGTCATCTTGCACATGGGAGCTCCACCAATGTCATCTAAAATTTGCCCCGCGGATTTCCCGTTCGCCCTATTACTCGGCAGCATGCTGCTATTACCTGTTGCTTGTAGCACACCGCCCAAGACCGCGCCCGATCGGCGCGTCATCAATGACGACGTGCAGTACGCCGCCGATCAACAATTTGTGAAGGAGCCGTTTGATGAACAGGCACGGCTTGGCGTTGTGCGCCAGCGAACGCTCTTTGAGAGTGACTTCCTGATTGATTCCGCGGCACTCTCTCCGCTCGGTCGCAAGAATGTCACAATTCTCACCGAGGCCGTACGCGCTGACGGCGGAAACATCTCGGTCAGGCAGGGTGCCGCAACCGCAGAACTCTATGCAGCCCGGATCGCGGAGGTACGCGCGCGGCTCGTTGCGGCGGGAATTCAACTCGAACGCATCGTGCTTGTTGATCGCCCTGCAGGCGGATCGGGGGAGGCAACCACTGAGGCGCTTGTGATTCGCAAGAACACTCGCAGCAAGCCCCTACCGAGTCCGACTGGCGAGATGTTGAAGCCGCAGGGCGGCAGTAGCACACTTCAAGGAACACCATAAACATGCACAAAGAACCGATGAAGTTTCTTGCCATCGCGGCAGTGACCTCTGTAATGATGTCTGCTGGCTGCCAGTCAACGGAAGAGAAAAGCAAGGATTGGTTCGAGGGTGGTCCCATGCAGCCAGCCAATGCGGACACCCTGCAGATGACCGCTCGTGTCTTGGCAACCAAAGGACGAACCGAGCAGGCTGGATTTCTTCTCAATCGAATGGCGGCTGAGTTTCCTGATCACCTTGGCACCTATACCGAAGGCGCTGAGATTCTCCTGATTGAGGGGCGCATCGCGGAGGCCATCAAGTGGCTCGACCGCGGGCTTGTTCGATTTCCCAATCAGTCGATCCTGATGAACGACCGCGGAATGTGTCACCTGCTCGCTGCCGACGTCCCTGCCGCGACCCGCGACTTTGAGGCCGCCTACGCGGCCGACCCCGCCGATGCCGACTTCGTCTCCAACCTTGCATTGGTGAAGGCACTCGCTGGAGACGAGGCGGGCGCCACGCAACTGTGGAGCCGAGTAGTGCCACCCACAGAAGTGGCGTCCAACCTCAAAGTAGTTCAATTAGCTCGCCCGAAGTTCCAGGCGGCAAATCAATGACGGATGGGGGCGTGAGAGGACGATCGCCATGCGGAAGACAGGTATCAATAGGTTATTGGACAATTCTCAGGACTATTGACGCGATTTAGTGCGAAGGCGCACCACGTGACTTGCAAGCAGCGGCTGGAATGCTAAACTTCCCCGTCACGCCATTCTTAAAGGCAATGGCAAATTATGTCCCCACTTACAAGGAATTGAATCATGACAATCGCAACCAAGATCATTAACTTCATCAACAACGAGCGCGGCAACGCCGCCATCGAGTACGGAATCATCTCAGTCACCATCGCAGCAGGCGTCGCTGGCGGTCTCACTGCCACCAAGAACTCGCTGCAGGAAAAGAACACTGCAATGCTCGCCAACATCGACGTCGATCCGGTCTAAGTTCGGCATCGCTCGATACGAAACAAAGCAAGGCCCCGCCATTCGGCGGGGTCTTGCTCTTTTTTGTTCTTACCGATCTACACTCGACACCCCATGTTTAGCTCCATCACGCTCGGATCGTCCCGTTCGCCCGTCACTGTCGTCGGAGTCACCTCGGACGGCAAGACCGTTCCAGCAGCGCACGCCAAGGTGCAGGCGGTTGCAGACGCGCTCGATACCCCGGGCTTCGCGGCAGATAGCGGTGAAGTACTCGCGGCCGGTGCCAAGCATGTGCTTCTCGGTCTTGGCGACCCTGCCCTCCTCACCGCCGCCACCGTGCGCGTTGCGGCGGCCAAGCTCGTCCGCGCGCTCGACCGGCGCAAGGACAAGGCCATCAGTGTGGATCTCTCTGCGGGGTTCCCCAAGAACCGCACCGATGTGGAAGCGCTCGGACGCGCGTTCGCCGAAGGTCTTGCCATGGCCAACTGGCGCGTTGATCACTTTGACGGCGCTGCATCGCGCAAAGCGGAGCGCGGCGGTGCGTTGGTGGTTGAATCCCCCGATGCGGACTTCGCTGATGGCATTCGCCGCGGGCTCCTCCTCGGCGGCGCAGTGAATTACGCCCGCACGATCGGCGCAACGCCTCCCAATATCTGCAACCCCGCCTGGGTTGCCGCGCAAGCCAAGAAATTGGCAAGTGACACCGGCCTCAAGTGCAAGGTCATTGATCATGCGCAGGCCAAGAAGATGGGCATGGGCGGCTTGGCAACGGTGAGTCACAGCAGCGTCTCCAAGGGCTGCCTGATTCACATTTCGCACATCCCGCGCAAGCGTTCGCGCGCGGCGAAGGGCAAGCGATTGGTCTTGGTTGGCAAGACCCTCACCTATGACACCGGCGGCTACAGCCTGAAGGTGAACAACGGCATGAAGGGCATGAAGTACGACAAGCTGGGCGGCTGTGCGGTGCTTGGCGCCATGAAGGCCATCGCGGAACTGAAGTTGCCGATTGAAGTGCACGCCCTGCTTGCCGTAGCTGAGAACATGGTCTCTGGCGACAGCATGCGCCCGGATGACATCATCACCATGTACAACGGCGTCACCGTTGAAATCACCAACACGGATGCCGAAGGGCGCCTGGTGCTTGCCGACGCGCTCACCTACGCGGAGGAGGACTTGGAAGCCACCGCAATCATTGATGTTGCCACGCTGACGGGCGGCGTAGTGGTTGCGCTTGGGCACTTCTGTGCGGGGTGGTTCTGCAACGACGAAGGCCTATCGAAGGCGGTGGAAGCTGCCAGCGCCGAGAGCGGCGAGAAGCTCTGGAAACTCCCGCTATGGAAGGAGCACAAGGACTTCATGCGTGGCCAACATGCAGATCTGATCAACTCCAATCCGCAGCGCAGCGCGCACCCAATCCAGGGAGCAGCGTTCCTGAGTTACTTCGTAGACGAGAAGACGCCATGGGCGCACATTGACATCGCAGGCGTTGGCAATATCGACAGCGCAAATGACGTGTGCGCCGCCGGCCCCACCGGCTGGGGCGTCCGCCTCCTCACCGACCTCGTCGAACAACAATCAAAATAGTCCCGTTCCTCCCGGACCATTTTATCTGGTGGCGGGCGGGCTTCTTGGATCTCGACGATCAAGCAACCAAAATGGTCCCGTTCCTCCCGGACCTATTTATTTGCTGGGGGCGCGGCCTTCTTCGATCTCGATGATCTTGCGGATGCGGCGCTCGTGACGGCCGCCTTCGAAGTTCGTCTTCATGAAGGTGTCAACGATGCGCTTGGCAAGCGTGGTACCCGTGAGGTCCGCGCTCAGGCATAAGACATTGGCATTGTTGTGAGTACGACTCAACTGCGCACTCAACTCATCCTGCGCCAGCGCAGCCAATACGCCCTTCACCTTGTTCGCGGCTATGCACATGCCGATACCGGTACCGCACATCAAAATGCCACGATCCGCCTGGCCATCAGCAACGGCGCGCGACACCAGGTAAGCAACATCCGGGTAGTCACACATGCTGCCGGAGCAATCGCCCAATAGTTCCACATCATGCCCATCAGCCTTGAGGTGTTGAACCAAGGCAGAAACGGTTTGGAAACCACGATGATCGGAGCCAACGGCAACTCGCATGGAACCCAAACTGTACTCCAAGCATGCCGCCCCGCGCGAAGCCCGCCGGCACCGGTATCACATAGCGCAGGGCTCCCTCGAGAAATTCGCCTATGGAGCAATTCCCCCAAAGAGCGAGTCCCTCGAGCAATTCCCCTATGAAGCAATTACCTAAAGCAATTCCCTAAAGCAATTCCCTAAAGCAATTCCTTGAGCCGTCCCGGCAACACGCGCGAGAGCCGCCCCGCCAACGCGTCGTACGCAGCCTGCCCCATGCCGATCGGGTCATCAAGATCGCCCGCGGGATCAAGCATCTGCACCTTGTCTTGGTCCGGTTCGCCACCCACCAGCGACCGCGCACTCACCATGTGGGCTCGCGTCATAGTCAACACCACCGATGCCTTGCGAATCATCTCCGGAGTCAATCGCTTGGAATGACCATCAAACGAAATCCCCAACTTCTTCAATGACTCCAGCGTCTCGCTACTCACGGGGCTTCCGTCCCAGGCAGCCAGTCCAGCAGACGCAACGAACACCTCGCGCCCACGCCCCGGCACTTTGCCTGACTCAAGGACCATGCGCGCGATCGCTTCGGCCATGGGGGACCGACACGTGTTTCCAGTACATACAAAGAGGACGGTCTGCACGCGCGGCATGGTACGGACCAAAGCCACTCATTTCATCCGGCGTCGTTCGCTGCCAGATTCGCCTGCCCTTGCGGGCGGGCCGCCACATCATCCGGCTCATGCGGATCACCGGTCGGATCGAACGCCGCCTGGCAGAACGCGCATCGATACACGGGAGGCTCCCACGCCGGTCCCTGCTGCTCACGACACTGCGGGCACACGCCGCGGCGCAGGTACGGCCGCGTGGTTCTCCGCGACAACGCACCAATGGCGTCGCCAAGCAAAACCGCCGGAACGAGCAGGAAGATCGACAGCAAGACCATAAAAATCGAAATGAGCGGGAGCGTGAACGTGCCCACGAAAGCAATCCCAAACGCGCACAGGTACAGAACAAACACGGTCATTCCGTAGTGGGCGCGAAGGGCGGCAAAGAACCGCTGAAGCATGCCCAAAGCGTACGCGGTCGCGGCGCTCGCCCGGATCCGGCTACACTGAATTTTCGCAAAAACAGCACACGGGAGCAAAGCACATGTCAGCGCACCTCAAGGTCAACT
>JBIKZY010000103.1:0-7960 GCA_044354475.1 Phycisphaerales bacterium | reverse complement strand
AAGCTCTACTTCCTGCGCGAGCGCTTCGGCAAGGCACGTCGTCTCCGCGACCAGCGCCGCGGCCTGAAGCACACCACCGGCGCAGCCGCTGCCGGCGAGTAAATTCGTTCCTGACTCGCAGTTTCAGACATACATTGGCCCGCGGCCCACGCCGCGGGCCTTTCATTTACCCATACACTCGAAACCCTCATGCACGTCCGCCTGATCAAGAGTTTCACCTTCGAGGCCGCCCACTGGCTCCCCACCTTCCCGGAGGGGCACAAGTGCCGACGCATGCACGGCCACAGTTTCAAGGTGGACATTGTGGTGGCAGGCGAGCTCGACCCAGCCAAGGGCTACCTAGTTGATTACGGCGACATCAAGGCAGTGACCAGCCCGATCGAATCACAACTCGATCACTACTGCCTCAATGAAATCAAGGGCCTCGAAAACCCAACCAGCGAAATGATCGCCAAGTGGATCTGGGATCGCTTGAAGCCGCAGCTCCCAACGCTGGCGCAAGTGGTAGTGCACGAAACCTGCACCAGCCGCTGCGAGTACGTCGGCTAACGCAACAAAATGGTCCGGGAGGACCGGGACTATTTTGTTTCAACTGCGCACTGCTGTTATTCATTTTTACTTCTCCTGAGAAATCCGATCGCCCGCCGCGGCGAAATGAATCCGGATGACGACGACGGGATTTGTAGATTCCACTCGGTGTGGTCTATGCTTCAATCTTGCGCGCTGTGATTTCTAGGATCTCTCAAGCGCCCTTGCAACAATCAGGAACATCTCCGGAGACATCAGCATGACCCGTTCAGACTTTGTTACTTGCGATTCTCGCATCAGTCGCCTTGCCGTCGCAATGATCGCCCTCGCAATTCCGAGCCTTGCCACGGCAGCGACCCTGCGAGTTGGTACGGGGCAAACATACGCCACGATCCAGGCGGCGATCAATGCGTCCGTGAACGGGGACGAGATTATCGTTGAGCCCGGCGCGTATGCAGAATCCATCAATCTGAACGGCAAAGCCGTCAATCTGCACAGCCGAACCGGTGCACTGAATACCTACGTGCTGCCTTCATCCGCTGGGCAGACGATCGTCTCGTGCGTCACCAACGAGACCGCGGCGACGATTGTCGATGGCTTTACTTTCCTAAATGCGAGCGGCGCATGCGGCGTCCGCGTCACCACCGCGAGCCCGATATTCCGCAATTGCACCATCCAGAACTGCCAGGTGAGTGCCGCGCCGGGCGGCGGACTTATTGTGGGCGGAACGAATCCGGAGCCAAGGTTTGAATCCTGCGTGATTACCGGGAACCGGGCGACGAATCAGAGCGGTGCAGCGGCGTATCTGCAGACGGGGTTGACGACATTTACGGGCTGCTATTTCCAGTCGAATGAGTGCGTTGGCGGCACGGTAGATCTACGCGGGGCGGCCATCTACGCTTTGAACGGCCGATTTACCGCTACAAACTGCACGTTCTCCAACAATGCCGTTCGGGTGGACAGCGGGATTTATCCTGGTAGTAACATTTTTGCGCGCGGAGGCGCCGTCTACATCGAAAGCGCCGCATCGAGCCTCACAGACTGCACGTTCGCGGCAAACCTTGTGCACGCGGCCAGAAGCTACGGGGTTGGCTTCGCGTTCGGCGGTACTGTGTATGAAGCCGTATCTGCATCGACCTACCTCCGATGCAGTTTCGTCGGTTCCATCGCCGAGGGCTTTACTAGTAACGAAGTCAAAGGCGGCGCGATGTACTTCGCCGCTGGGGCCGACCCCACGATCGACACCTGCACCTTCACCAACCCACGGGCGAACTCCGAAAACAACAATAGTTTCGGCGGCGCGCTCTTCTACGAGCCCGGCTGCCTCGGCACGATCCGCAACTCGACGATTGACGGTGCCCAGGCGCGCTCCCAGGGCGGAGCAATCTACCTACAAGCGGGCGCCGCACCGATCGTCACCGACACGACGATCAAGAACTGCTTCACTCCCACCGATGGTGGCGGCGTGTGGGTCAGCGCTCCCAACACCAATGACTCGTCCCCGATATTCGTCCGAGTGCAATTCGCCAACTGCTCGTCCACCAACGGCGGCGGCCTCCACATTCGGGACAACTCCCAGTTGGTACTCGATTCCTGCCGATTCACTGGCTGCACGGCGCCGAACGGTCAAGGCGGCGGCATCTACACTTGGTACGCCCCAATCACCGTCCGGAACACCGCGTTCGACCTAAATACCAGCCCATCCGGCAGCGCCATCCGCACCAATGGCGATACCAACCGCTACCCCAGCCTCCGTGGCAACTTCTTCTGCGGTAACTCCGGCACCAGCACCAACTGGGTGAACGGCACTTGGTTTGATGCCCCGCCCTACAACACCAACCAGTTCGCCGCGCAGTGCAGCACCGACTGCAACAACAACGGCATCTACGACAACGGCGAGATCGCTAGCGGCACCGTACCCGACTGCAACGGGAACCAAGTGCCGGACTCCTGCGACATCGCTGCGGGTGCCGCGGTTGACTGTGACAACAACGGCAGCCCGGATTCCTGCGACATCGCGGCGGGAACTACCCCCGACTGCAACGGCAACGGTCGCCCGGATTCCTGCGACATCGCTACCGGCACTGCGGCCGACTGCAACGGCAACGGTCGACCGGACGCGTGCGACATCGCATCGAGCAAGGCAGCCGACTGCGACTCGAACGGCGTACCGGACTCGTGCCAAGCTGACTGCGATGGGGACGGCATCCCGAACCCCTGCGAAATTGCTGCGGGCGCGCCCGATTGCAACGGTAACGGCGTCCCTGATGCCTGTGACCTTCTCGCTGGCACACTGACCGACCGCAACAAGGACGGCGTACCGGACTCCTGCCAGAGGCTGGATTACCTTGGTCTGCGCAGCGAATTCGTACCAATTGCCGGCACTGCGGCCGACCCATACATCCCGTCAACAGCAGTGTGCATGCGCGTCTATGCCGAATTCAGTGATAGTGGGGCAGATCTGCTCGGGGTCTACGGGAATCCTGCCAACCCACTGACAATCAGCATTTCTGGCGGCGGTTTCTTCCAGGCGATCGGCGGGGCAAACACCACCAACGACCTGCTGTGCACGCCGGAGGTGCCGTCCGCATCCTTCGCCTACGACAGTTGGCTGACGATCGGGCGCGCCTGCATGGACGCCAACGTACTGCAGGTAATCGGCTTCAATTGGGGTGGTTTCGTCACCGCGAACGGGTTCACAGACGATGACTGCATCGCTTTCTTGACCCCCGGCTCCCCACAGGCCTATGCAGGACCAACAAAGCGCATCCTGCTCGCTCAGCTAACGACCCGCACCGGAGTGGTGCCGGTGTTCCGCGTTAACCTCGTTGGACGGAACGCCGATAGCAGCGACTGGAACGCCTATGCGCAGGTCGCACCTGCGCCGGTACTGGTCGACTGCAATCAAAACGGTATCCAAGACGCATTTGATGTTGCTTTCGGAGGAATCTCCGATTGCAACGATAACGCCGTCCCGGATTCCTGCGAGTTCGCTGACTTCCTCGCGGACTGCAACAGCAATGGCGTTCCTGACCGCTGCGACATCTTCGCTGGTACCAGTCAGGATCTTGACAATACCGGCATTCCCGACGAATGCGAGTGCGTGGGCGATGTGAACCGCGACGGACGAGTGAACGTTGACGACATCGTCGCCGTGATCATCGCATGGGGCGATGTCGGTGCATCGCCGGCTGATCTCAATGGCGACGACATCGTCAATGCGCAAGACCTAGCGCTCGTATTAGGTGGCTACGGCGAGTGCCAATGAACCGCACACTGGTGATATGTTGAAACCGCGCACCTACATCTTTGCGATCACATTAGCCGTCATAGATGCGCGGCTAGCGATGGCTCAGGTGCCGCGATACCAGCCCGTACAGCGTCTTGCAGACTCGCTTGCGCAACCCAATGACGCCGCCGGATACTCGGTGGCAGCATCGGGAACCGTGGCACTCGTCTCATCAAGAGGCGCTGATCCCGGCGCTGGAAACGCCGGCAAAGTCTGTGTGTTTCAGCGCAATTCTTCAGGCTGGTCGCAGGCAGCATCACTGACCGAATCTGTACCAGTGGCGAATGCGCAGTTCGGCCGAGCCATAGCACTTTCATCGCAGCACGCCGTGGTCACTGCATTCACTAGTAACGCCTCCGGGAGAGTTACCGTCTACCCGTATGTGGGCAGTGCTTTCGGCGCTTCAGCATCGTTGACCTCGCCGAACACTTCGCCGGGCGACCGATTCGGCGAGGTGGCCGCCGTTGATGGTGACTGGGTCGCTATCGGCGCGCCCGGCCGGGCTGGACACGGTGCCATCGACCTATTCGTACGCATTGGCACGACATGGACGCACCATTCCTCGATCGATTCGCTGGCCCCATCAGCAGGATTGGAGTATGGAGCGAGCATCGCGCTACGTGGTAATACGCTTTGTGTCGGAGCGCCCGGCGATGCCGTCAATGGTTCGGAAGCAGGGGCCGTAGTGGTCTATCGCCTGAGCGGCAACACATGGGGCCTCTCCCAGACCTTGCGAGCACCCGACGGCGCAGCAGGCGCTCTCTTTGGAACGAGTGTTGCACTCGAGAGTAGCACGATGGTCATTGGTGCCTATCGCGACGATGCAAGCACGGTCGACAGCGGAAGTGCGTACGTGTTCCGGAGTACAGGTACGACTTGGAACTACGCACAGAAGCTCTTCCCTGAAACATCGGTGCAGGACGCCGACTTTGGGTTCGCCGTCGCTATCTCGGGATCGCGGATCGCGGTCGGTGCACCGAGCGCGGTCGTCACCGGTGGTGCTCGTGCAGGCGTCGCCTATGTATTCATTGACAACGGTTCGGTGGTGACACCATTACTTCGCGCAGCATCACCGTCTGCAGGCGGAACCTTTGCAGGTACTGATGTCGCAGTGTCTAGCAGCGACCTCATCCTTGGCGCACCACTCGACTCCGTAGGCGGCGCATACACAGGCTGCGCTGCTGCAGTGAACATTATCAGTGATTGCGACACCGATGGCCAGATCGACGCAGTCGAAATCGCACTGGGTGCCGCAGATTTGAACCGCGATGGAACGCCGGATACGTGTCAATGCCCTGCTGACTTCAACGCCGATGGCGTAACGGGAGGACAGGACCTCGGCATAATGCTGGGCTTTTGGGGCACCAGCGCGTCAACGCTACCGAAGGTTGACATCGATCGAGACGGAATCGTATCGGGCGCCGACCTTGGCCTGCTGTTGAGCAACTGGGGTCCGTGTCAGTAGCGGGGCAGTTAGGGCGAGCCGAGAGTGCCCTTCGTACATCGGCTAACGCAATAAAATGGTCCGGGAGGACCGGGACTATTTTATTTCAACGGGCGTATGAAGACGTTCTCGAACTCGATCGGGCAGCCGTGACTCTGTAACGCAATCGCACCCTTGGCAGGAACGCCGGGCAACTGTGCGTTGTCGATCACACGCTGACCATTCAGGTCCACCGTGAGTCGATCGCCAACCATGCGGATCACCATGCGATTCCACTCGCCAATCGGCTTGTCAGCGCGCACCTTCGGCGTGCATGCCGCGCGCACCGCCGCCGGCATCGATGGATCCGTGCGGTAACCAAACACCTCGCCCGAGCCGCACGGCCATCCCCAGATATTCACTTGGCTCTTGCTGTTACCACGCAAGTAGATGCCACTGTCGCGCTCCTCAACCTCCACCTCTTTCACATTCCCTGCCGCATCGCGCTCCTCGGTGCCATCAACACCGATCATCGGCCGCTTCACCTTCCCCTGATGCGCCTTGGTCCAGCGCCAATCGGCAACCAACTCAAAGTCGGCAAACTCCTCGGCCGTCCACAAAGAGTCACCCCTGCCATCAAACTTGGCCGCGCCGTCATCAAACGTCCAGTGCCCTTCCTCGCCAGACTCCTCGCGCCATCCAGCGAGCGTCTTGCCGTCAAAGAGTCGACGCATACCAGTGCCTTCCATCACTACATCTTTTGCGGCAAGCGCTGGAACCGCGTCAGGCAGTTCCTTGACGCAGAGATCCTTAAACCAAATGGGGCTGCCTTCACTCTCAAGACAGATATAGCCCGTGCGCGGTGAAACATCCTTCGCGCCGCTCACCTCATGTCCATTGATTTCAACCGTGATGTTGCCCTGATTGCAAGTCACCTTGTAATGATTCCACTCGCCCGCGCCCTTGGTCACGCGTTCACTCGGAAGCGTCCGCTCCCATCCCGCCGGGTGCGGCCGCAACGGCGTCATCTTGGAACCCCAAATGCTGAACACATCACCCTGCCCGGTGTAAAGCAACCGACCCTCTTTGTCTTTCACATCCGGCGTCAACATGATCTGCACTTCAATCGCGCGCGGGAACATATTCTGCGCGGAACTTGGCACCGGATCGCTCCACACAAAGAGGCCAGCATTGCCCTCCTTTGCTTCATGCTTCCAGTCAAAGTCCAGTACGTAATTTTCATACATGCGATCAGTGCGAATGAATCCCGTTGGATTTCCAGTGCAGAACAACATGCCGTCGCGCGCAACAAACGTATCACTGAAGCAATTCACGCTCACCCATCCGGAGAGATCCTTGCCATTGAAGATTCGATAGCAATCCGGACCACACTGCTCCCCGCGCGGCGCAATACCGGCAACGCGTGCGGCGGTAGCGGGTGGCTGCGGACTCGCGCATCCAACCAGAGAAGCGAGCGACGCAAGAACGATGACCGAGCTGAGTGTGCAAGTGCGCATGAGCCCAATCCTAGCGATCAAACCTGTCCCCACCGCGCGCTCCTCTCCCTCCCTCATCCTCTCTTCTCCGCGCCCCGCCTCTCTCCGCCACCGCTACCCCCTACGATCCCCCTCCCGCCATGCACACCGCACATCCCATCCTCGCCATGCACGAAGCCCGCGCACTCGCCGCACTCCTCGGCGCCAGCGCTCCTGCGTGCGATTGGATCGCCATGCCACTCAACGCGCCAGGCTCCCCGCGCGGCGCGTTCGTCGGCGGCAATCCACTCGATGGCTCCTGGCTCTTCGACGCCGAACTCCCCGGCCCGTGGGTCTTTGCGTGGAGCGGCACACTGGGCGATTCCCTGTTCGCCTCCGACCCCGTCAACTGGATGCGCGGCCCCACCGCACTCAATGCCCTGTGCACGGAACTGGCGCCGCAACTGCAACGCCACCACAAGCGCCTTGTGCTTATCCCGCATGCGCGCCACGTCTTAAGCGATGCGCGCAGCGCGCTGACCTGGTGGTGCGATCATGTGATTCCCGGGCAAGATCCCAACATCGTCCGCCACTCGCCGGACACCGATCGCCCCTTTGGGCTGGCCTTCGACCCAGCCGCATTTCTTGAGCCATCCATGCTCGCGGATATTGAAGACCACATGCAGTCGCTTTTTGCGTCCTTCGGTCCGCGCGCCGATGTGGTGATCCTCCGTGATGCCACCGTCAACGAAACCGATCCTGAACAGATGACCCCGTGTCCCCTTGGTTCCGGACGCCTCCCACGCGCTTACATACGTGAACTCCTTGCGCTGCACGTTCCGGAATCCACTCCCATCATTGTGCAAGGCGCCGCGCTGAACGGCTCGCTGGAGTGGCTTGGCCGCAGCGCCTGACACGCCGCGGGCGCGCACGCATAAATCCTTGGAACTTCTGCGCCCGGCGCGCTACACTTCAGTGCCCGCTGGAGGATCCGGCGCGCAAGGAGGCACGGATGATCGCCGCTGGTGCCAGTGTTCTTGATGCTCGCGTCTTGGTAATCAACAAGTTGTACAACGCTGTTCGCGTTGTCGATGCGCGACGCGCATTCACCATGTTGTGCAAGGGCTCCGCAGAAATCATCAGCGTTGAAGCTGGGGCGTATGTCAGCTACTCGCTGCACTCATGGTCTGAAGTTGCAGAATTCCAACGCTCCTTTGAACACGAACAACATGACTGGGTGACCAC
>JBIKZY010000102.1:0-7985 GCA_044354475.1 Phycisphaerales bacterium | reverse complement strand
TGGCACGCGTGAGCGCCGCCGTGAACTTAGCGGTAGCGATCATCTGCATCGTCTTGGTGATGCGCTGAATCGTCTTCACGGCGCCCATGCGCTTCTTGATTTCGCGTAGCTGTGCCATAAGGGGAAGGATGATAGCGGATCAGGAGCGCTAGCTGCCGAAGCCAAGAATTGACGGAGTTTCGGCGGGTTTGCCTAGCACTGCATGCCGTCAAACCCAAGTTCCACCCCGGCGGGAAGCCGGGCGGACAGTTCGGCGTGACGGACGTCGTGGGTCATGTGGGTGAACACCGTACGCCGCGCGGCCAGTTGCGCGGCAACGTCAAGTGACTCACTCAGGCTGAAGTGCGTGGGATGCTTGCGCTCCCGGAGCATGTCCAGCACCAACAGATCAAGCCCCGCGAGCACCGACCATGATTCCGGCGGAATGGCATTGACATCGGTGCAGTAGGCGATCGGCAGCGTCGCATGCGTGCCAGCTGCCGGCACGACACTCGGAGTCCCTGCTGCTGCATCAAAACGCCAGCCAAGAATCGGCAACGCGCCATGCAAGAGGCGCACTGGCGTGGCATCGATTCCAAAGAGATGCACAGCGCGACCAGGCTCCACCACCGCCGTTACCACATCGGCAACAAAGCTCTTGTTGACATTGCGGTGCGGGCGAAAGATGTGATCATAAATACGCGTCAGTTCGTCAATCACCGTGCGCTCCGCG
Organism: Phycisphaerales bacterium; assembly: GCA_044354475.1. GTDB lineage: Bacteria > Planctomycetota > Phycisphaerae > Phycisphaerales > SM1A02 > UBA966. Next base: position 7,273 of record JBIKZY010000102.1, on the reverse strand, counting down.
TACAGGTTGATCGGCGCTTTCATGGTGACGTTGTAGAGACGCGCGTCATCAAGTCCAAAGACATGATCAACATGCGAGTGCGTAAACAGTATCGCATCAACACGTCGGATGCGGTGCCGCAGTGCGTGCTCACGATGATCCGGTGGACAGTCGATCAGAATGACTCGCGGCGCACCGGTGGGATCTGTGAACTCAAGCATCGCGCCGACACGCGATCGGCGGTCGCGCGGATCAGTGCTGCTGCATGTGGCACAATCGCAGGCGATCACCGGGATGCCGGAACTGGTGCCCGTGCCCAGCAGCGTGAATCGCAGATCAGTGACTTGGGGCTGTGCTGCTGCGGCTGCTCTGGAATGAGCGGGAATACCGGTACCTGCGCCGCCCTCTGTGCCAGCATCGATCATGACGCATCCGCTCCAACGAGCACGTCGCGCAGTGACCGCACGACACCTGCCGGATCTTGTGCGCCGCACACCACCGAACTGACCGCCACGCCTTCGCAACCGGCTGCTTGTAATTCCCCGATATTTGCAGTCGTAATGCCGCCGATCGCCAAATGTGGAACACGCGCGCACTCGGCGAGGTACGTGCGCAAATAGTTCGTCCCGCTCGGGGTGATCGCCGGCTTCACGCTGGTGGCAAACATGGCGCCCACGCCGCACACGTCAGCGCCGGCATCACGCGCAGCGCGTGCTTCCAGCATGGAATGCGTACTGACGCCAACCAGAAGCGATGTTCCCGCCATGCGGCGAACATCAGCGATGGACATATCGCCTTGACCAACATGAACGCCATCCGCGCCGCACGCGAGCGCAATGTCCGCACGATCATTGACCACCACACTCACCCCCGCAGGGCGCGCGGCCGCAATCACCATGCGCACGCGTTCCGCAAGTTCATGTCCCGGCATGTCCTTCTCGCGCACTTGAATGCAATCAGCACCGCCGGCAATCGCTGCGGCGAGTACCTGCTGCCACGGATGAGCACACAGCGATTCGGTGAGCAAGACGCATACCCGCCACTGCCGACGCGCGGCGCTTCCCATGCGCATCAGTAGATCGCGTTCGGCGTCGTATCCGCGGTAGCGCAATTGCTCCAGCGTGCCCGCTGCGACCGGGTCAATCGTCTTCATGCATTCTTCAAGAGACCGAAGCGCTTCGCCGAGACGTTTGCCAGCGGCGGCCGTCACATGGTGGTGACTTGCACGCGCAGATTCATGCGCGCCGGCGATGGTCGTGCCAACATCGTGCGCGGCGTCACGATTCGCCTCAAGCCAGCCGGTGGGCAGCGCTGCTAGCGCGCCCTGCAAACCGTGGCGGATTTCTTTGAATTGTGTGCAGAGAATGGCGTCGTCCAGCACAAACCGTGCGGCGTCTTCGAGCACGCGCAGCGCCTCGCGCGCACGATTGGCGTTGGCATCCATGGCACGCGCGACCGATTTCATCCCCAAAGCGTAGCAGCGTGGCTATCCTTCACCTCCCATGGCAACCGCTGATCAGCCCACCGGCTCCGCGCCAAACAATTCTGACCGCCGCAATTTCATTGCTGCGTCGATCGGAATTGCCGCGGCAGCCGTTACTGCGGGATCCGCCAGCGCTGCCACCGTCTTTCAGTCAACCCCCAACGCATCCAAGGAGAAGAAGATGCCATTCACATTGCCAGAACTTCCGTACGCTGAGAACGCCCTCGAACCAACCATTGATGCCAAGACGATGAACATCCATCGCACCAAGCATCATCAGGCCTATGTTGACAATCTCAACAAGGCCATTGATGGAACGCCGTGGGCAGCGATGTCGATTGACGAAATCTGCCGCAAGGTCAAGGATGCACCGGACGCCGTGAAGGCTGCCGTCCGCAACAACGGCGGCGGTCATTGGAACCACTCGATGTACTGGAAGTGGATGGCCCCGAAGGGTCAGGGCGGCGCGCCGAGTGCAGCGCTCGCCGCGGAGATCGACAAGAGTTTCGGCAGCATGGACAACTTCAAGACGCAGTTTGCTGACGCGGGCATGAAGCGCTTCGGCAGCGGCTGGGCGTGGTTGGTTCGTAAGGCGGACGGCTCATTGGTGATCAGCAGCACCCCGAACCAAGACAACCCGCTGATGGAAGGCATTGCCGATGTCACCGGCACGCCACTCTTCGGCATCGATGTCTGGGAGCACGCGTACTACCTGAACTACCAGAACCGCCGCGCCGAATACTTGAAGGCCTTCTGGGACATCGTCAACTGGAACGAAATCAGCAAGGGCTGATCGCACATTGCATAACAACACAAACGCCCCGGTCATCTGGCCGGGGCGTTTGTGTTGCTTGACTGTTTGGATAAACACAGCTTGTTGAACACTGAAGTCGTTGATCGAATTCAATCGAACCGCGAACGCACTCATCGAGATCCCGTGCTCACCCACATCACCCCTTCTTCGCCTTCTCCTTCGCAATACGCGCGTCGATCGACTCGATACTGATATCGCCACTGCCCGCACGCGGGAAGCCCGGCTTCTGCAAGTACGTATACGCCTCAGTGCGCAGATGACCCATCATGTCATGACCGCGTCGACGCATTCGCTCAGCGCGCAGTGCACCGATATCGATCGGCGCCACCACCACCTTCGTGAACGGTCCCGGCTCTGCCTGTGCCAGAATGCGACCGTCGAAATCAACCACCATGCTGCCACCCGGCCAACTGAACGGCGGATAGTCCGGCACATTCGCAGCTTGATTGGCTGCCACCACATACGCGGTGTTCTCCACTGCGCGTGCGCGGTTGAAGAGCGTCCACCAATCCATCGGCGCCTGCGCGCCCCATGGATCCATGTACGCACTCACGCGAATCAACACCTCGGCGCCGTTCGCAGTTAATTGCCGAATTGCCTCGGGGAACAGCCAGTCGTAGCAAATCGCGCAGCCGAGTTTGCCGATCTCCGTGTCCACCACCGGGAAGAGCGGCTCCGAATATCCAGGAATGTCATGCGGGCTCGCATGCACCTCCCACGGAATCCAGGGGTTCACTTTGCGATACTTGCTCAGCACTCCATCCGGCCCAATGAGCAGCGTCGCATTGAACACTGCTCCTGGATACTTGGGATCTTGCTCAATGAAACTGCCGGTCTGCACATACACGCCGTTCTGTTTGCAGAAGCGAAGGTACGGAGCGATCACATCATCGGGCCGAAGCGCAGTGTGTTCCAGCAACTCTTTCACAGTGGTGTACATCGGCGCGCAATGCGCAAACTCCGGGAACACGAAGAGCCGAACATCATGAAACGGCGCGTACCCGGCGAGCGTCCCCTCCGCCATCTTCACAAGTTGGTCCACCCGAGCCGGCACGTCTTCGCGCTTCTTCAAGGCCGGTAACGAGGTCTGCATCGCCGCCGCGTAGTACCGGCAAGAAGTGGGATAGTCATGCATTTCCATAATTCTAGGAGAAGCCCGGCAGGTACGCCGAAAGTGGCGTATTTACTGCAGATTTATGCGCTTTGTACTTTCTAGGATCACCCCAAAATCAGCGATTCTAGGATCGGTTCCGTGTCCAATCTTTCCGAACTGCTGCGAGAGACGGAGCAAGAGATGGAGCGTGGAACAGGTCTTGGAACAGGTCTCAGAACAGGTCTCAGAACGGGTCTCGAAACAAGTCTTGCAACAGATCTCGAACCGGATCTCGAAACAGGTCTCGCAACGAACTTAGTGGATCCCAGCAATCATTGCTTCGAACGCAGCACGGTTTGATTCCACCGTGGCTTGCGGCCCCACCACTTTCATGAACACCGTACGCCCCGGAGCCTGCACGATCGCACCGAGTTGCATGTAGCCCGGACGCGGTGCCGCTGCACCCATGCCCATGTAATCGCCCATACTTTCCACGCGCGAAACTTGCATGCCATTCACTGTGGACTGTGAACGCTTCGGCTCCGCCGCTGCAGTACCCGCACGGAACTGATTCGCCCAACGATCAAGGTTGGCATCCACCGGACCACCATCACCGGCGAGGAACACGCTGAACACCAACTCCGCCGCGGGCGCGTTCACGCCGAGTGCCGGTACCGCATATTGCAACGCGCGGAACTGCATTGATGGTGCTGTCCACACCCATGTCACCGGCTTCGGCATGGTTAGGCCGCCAACTTCGATCTTGGTTTGATCGCCATCGGGACCACTCACTGCATATCCACCCGCTTGCGTCGCCGCCGCTGCTGCTGCCCCTGCCCCTGTCGCAGGAGCCGCTGCCGCAGGAGCCGCTGCCGCAACTTGTCCCGGTGCAGCCGTTGCGTTTGCCGGCCCAAGTGCAGACGTCGGTGCAACCACCGCGCTCGCCGCGCCGCTTCCTGACTTCACCGTCACTGGCGTCGGACCCTTCGAAGCGGGCGCCTTCTCACACCCAGACATCACTGCGAATACCACCGCGGCCACTGCCACCACCACCAACGCGCTGCCAACCACTTTCGCGAAGGTAGTGACCGGCATACTTGACCCGCATCCGCACGAACTATTGCTGCAACTTTGCTTCATGCTTTATAGGATAGGCGCGCGCCTCATGTTCCACGCAAGCCCCACGCTGCCCGCTCGTGTTCGCCTCACCGGTGCACGCTTTTGGACCGCAGATCCCATGAATCCATGGGCTGCCAGTGTGGACATCGCCGATGGCCGCATCACTGCCGTCGACGCGCCGCCACGCCCCGATCTCCCCACCATCACCCTGCCCGCGACCGCCGTGGTCACGCCCGGACTCATCGACGCGCATATTCATCTTTCGCTGGGCGGGCAAACACTCAACCAACTTGATCTCAGCACCGTGCATTCACGCGCGGAGTTTGAGTCGCGCATCGAACACGCTGCCCGCACGCTCGCCCCCGGTCGCTGGCTCCGCGCCTTCGGCTGGAACGAATCACACTGGGGCGGCGAACGACCAACGCGCGCATGGCTGCGCGGCGCCGGCAACACGCCGTGCATCGCCTACCGCATGGATCAACATGCATGCGTTGTCAACGATGCCGTGCTCGCGCTCATCGGCGCCGAGCCATGTCCCGCCGGTGGTGAAATCGTCCGCGATTCCACGGGTGCTGCCACCGGTCTGCTTCTTGAACAAGCCGCGTGGCGCCTGGTCAATCCACGCGTTCCGATTCCGACTGTTGAAGACCGACGCGCCGCACTGCTCGCCACGTTCCAACACTGCAACTCCTTCGGAATCACCGCCGTTGGCAGCATGGAATACGAGTCCGATCTACGAGATGCACACGAATATCTACGGACCCACGCACGCGCTGCATGCACGGTGCGCGTCATTGCAACCATTCTCGATCGCGAGTGGCCTGTTGATTTCGCGTGGGGCCGCGCCTTCGCAAACGACGAACTCCTTTCCATCGTGGGCTGGAAGAGTTTTATCGATGGCACGCTGGGCAGCCGCACCGCGCGCATGATTGCGCCGTATGCAGACGATGCCACCAATCGTGGCATGCTTGTTGAATTTGCAGCGGAGCATCCCGATCGGCTACGGACGTGGGCGCGCACCGTCATCGCCCATGGATTCTCGCCAAGCGTCCACGCTATCGGTGATGAAGCGTTGCGTGTAGCGCTTGACGCCATCGCTCCAGAAGATCACGCACGCATCGCACGCTTCGAACATTGCCAAACCATGGACGACGCGGAACTCGCACGTATGCATGGTCGCATTGCCAGCATGCAGCCGCTTCACAAAGCGGATGATGCCCGCGTCGCACCGGCACGCCTTGGCGATGATCGAATGCACACCTTCTTCCGATTCCGCGATCTGCTCACGGCCGGTGCGCGCCTCGCCTTCGGCAGCGACTGGCCGATCGTCAGTTGCGATCCACGTCTTGGAATCCGCGCTGCCGTCACTGGCCTTGACCTCAACGGCACGCCATGCCGCACCAACCAGAATCTCACGGTGGAAGAGTCCCTGCGCGCCTATACATCCGGTGCGGCCGATGCACTCCGCGCGCCCGCACTTGGCCGCATTGCTCCGGGCTGCCACGCCGATTTCTGCGTATTTACTGACGATCCATTCACGTGTCCGTGGGCAGACACGTTGCCGCGAATCATGGCAACCATCGCGGCGGGCACGCCGGTGTACGGAAGTATCGCGCCGTAGCGATCAAGTCTGCGGACGGCGCAACCGCCTCCGCGAGAGGCGCCATTCGTCGCGCAATATCTGAAACATGCGCACCAACCCCACGCGTGTACCCTGTCGCCCATGAATTGGTGGGTCCACTCTGCATATGAAAGCGGCGGCATCGTCTTGCTCTTTAGCTGGGCGTTCTGGGTGATCTTCTCCATCGTGCTGCATGAACTTGCACACGGCTGGGCAGCGATCGCCAATGGTGACAATACGCCGCGCGAGATGGGTCACATGACCATGAACCCCATCGTGCACATGGGCGGCATGTCACTCATCTTCTTTGCGATTGCCGGCATTGCGTGGGGACTGATGCCGATCAATCCGAGTCGATTCCGCCACGAACGTCGCGGCCGCGTATTAGTTGCAGCGGCCGGACCAGCCATGAATCTGCTGCTTGCATTCATCACGCTCACTGCTGCCGGTACTTGGGCATGGGCGGTTGCCAGCGGTCGAATCACTGTTGCCGAACACACCGCGGCCAATGTCACGCAATTCCTCTTCTGGGGCGGGTTCATCAACTTGGTTCTCGGCGCGTTCAATCTCCTTCCGATTCCGCCCCTTGATGGCAGTGCAATCCTCGCCGGCGCGCATCCCACGCTCGATCGCTTCTACAACACGCCTGCCGTGCGCATGTACGGAATGTTGGTGGTGCTGTTCTTCTTCTTCGGGGTCATCGATGTTCCGCTGCAGCGCACTGCGCAAACGGCCGCTTCGACCTACGTGATCTTGGTAAAGGATCAACTGATCGGCCTGGACGCTGGATCGGCGTCCGAGGGCTTGCCTGAAGACGCGGAAGAGCCGGATAACTCCGCTACCGAGACCATGCCACCCGGCAATTGAGTTTGCCCGGGATTTCCGCTACCCTCCTCGATTCTCGCAAACCGCCTGCCGAAGGCGCATCGCACATCGGGCCGAGACGGCCTGCCCAACGATGCACCCGGCGCGTACGCAGCACAGTGCTGCGCACACGACCGACGCGGACGCTTCCCGAAAGGTCACGACAATGGTCGTCCTTCGTCTCAAGAAGATGGGCCGCGCCCATCATCCGTTCTTCCGCCTCTCCGCCATGGATAAGCGCGCCCCGCGCGACGGCATGGTGATCGAGGAGCTCGGCTGGTACGAGCCCCAAGGTAAAGA
>JBIKZY010000101.1:0-7997 GCA_044354475.1 Phycisphaerales bacterium | reverse complement strand
CGGTACGCGCTTTCAATCAGCGCAACGAGCGCAGGGACATCATCATTGGTCGCTGTGCGAAATGTGATCTCTGCGTTCATGTGCGCAAGTATAGGAATCACTTCACTACTTCACCGCTCATCTTGGTATCCGGCACGTCCGCCGCCATCACTGACTCGGAGCGCCCTTGCACCAAGTCATCAACCATCAGTACAAAGCCGGATTGCATGGCTGTTTTCATCGATACACGCGTGGCAATCACTACTTCCGCTGCCGCGGTGCAACTGGCGGTTGACTGCCAGACCAGATCACCAGTGGACGTGTCCCACAGCTGCAGCGATACATCGACCGTCGTCCAAAATGTTCGGCCGAGCGTCAGACCAAGAAAGTCGAGTCGCGGACCAAAGTTGCTCACGGAACCTGCCAACGTTGGCACCAGAATGTGCCGTACCCCAATGGCCTTTCCAATTTTGGACAAGCGGTCGAAGTCCATCACTCCACCATCGCGATACGAAACTGCCAGCAAATGCCAGTCGTTGGCGAGGCCCGCTTTATTGATCCGCGAAGCAGTCACGCCGGCATCAAGTACGGTCTCACCGTGTTTGCTTGACAACAGCGCTGCATGAAGCGCCATGCCCGTCAACGCCGAATAGCCCGGCGCCGATGGCGCCTCCGCAGGAAGAACTGCGCATATAGGCGGTACCGAAAGCAGCAGACCCTTTGGATCCGGATCCAATCGATACGCCACCGAGTGTGACTGTGCAACCATCTTGAATCCATCGGAACTACAAGCCGCCAGTAAGAGGAGCGGCAGGAGCAGTGCGTAGCGATGTGGCGTGCGTCCCATATTGGCCCCAACATAGCGCGAAATCCGTCTGTATGAACCGATCACACACCGGGACTGCGCTTTCCACACGCCTGCGCAGGTTTGACACAGCCGCCGCATTGCTCGACAATGCCATCTTCCTCAGGAAACACCCATGAACCTACGCACCACTGGCATCGTCGTCCTTGTCGTTCTCCTAGTCGCGCTGTTGGCTTCCACCATTCACTATGCGGGCAAGGCCACCGACGCAGAGACCAAGCTCAAGGCAGCAGAGTCAAGCGCGCAGGCATCAGCTGCAGCCGCCGATGCCAACGCCTCTAAGTTAGTTGAGCAGTCCGCAAGTAGCCGCGCCGAGATTGAGACGCATCGCTCCAAGCATGAGCGGCTTTCAAAGGAGAATGCTGACCTTCAGCGACAGGCTGCCGAGGGCACCAAGGCTGCGGAGTCACATCGCAAGACCCTGGCAGAACTTTCGTCAACACGCGAGACTACGGAGCAACTGAAGGCCGAGCGCGACGAACTCCAGCGACAGGCCGCCCAAGCCCGCGCCGAAGCCGATGCAGAACGCGCCGCCCGAGCCGGCGCACTTGCCGCTTCGGACGCACGACCAGCGCCGATGATGGCTCCAGGAAACAGCGAGTCAAACGCGCCCGTTGGTCCGTCCATCTATTGGATGGAGAAGCCGTGGTACCCAAATCTTGAACTGACGAACACCATGTGGCTGTACCGCAATCCGGCCAAGACCGATGCCCAGCAGCAACTTGAGTACCGCGAAGCCGAAGCCGAACTCCGGCGCCGGGGCGCGCTGAAGTAAATCACTTCGGTACTGACTCGAGCGTCCTCGGCAGGTAGCCTCCCGCCGTGAACAGCACAGAACGACGCGCATTTCTTGTGCACGCAACGGCCTTGGCGGCATGTGGTGCATCGCTGGCCTCTCCGTTTGCTGCGGGGGCTTCGGCACCATCAACACCGACGGATACGACGCCGCCCGTCCCCGCGCTACCAGTTGCAGCACTGCCGCCGCTGTCTTCTGAAATCACCGCCAACACACTCGCGGAAGCGGAAAAACTTGCTGGCATCACCTTCACTGAGAAGGAACGCACGCAGATCGTGCGCACCGTGAATTCCCTGCGCACGCAGTTCCACGATCGCGCAGCACTGGGGTATCTGCCTAATCAACTCGCGCCCGCAGAAGTATTCCGAGCTGAGCTTCCGGGAATGCCGTCGGCAGCAGTCACAACTGAAGGTGATCCATTTGAAACACCGCAATACAAGTTGGCAGCGCGCACGCCAACTGACGAAGAGCTGAACTATGAATCGATCCCGATGCTTGCCGCCATGTTGCGCGCGCAACTTGTCAGCAGTGAACGCTTGACGACATTGGCGCTTGATCGATTTGATCGCCTCAATCCAACACTCTTCTGCGCCATTACCGTGGTGCGGGAACAAGCGCTCGCGCGCGCTCGTGCCATGGACGCGGAAATCCGCGCTGGCAAGGTTCGTGGACCACTCCACGGCATCCCGTATGCAGCGAAGGATCTGCTTGATACCGCTGGCACACGTACCACCTGGGGCGCCGAGCCTTGGAAAGAGCGCGTTCCCACCAGTAATGCATGGGTCATCGACGCACTCGACCGCGCCGGGGCTGTGCTCACCGCAAAGACTGCTGTTGGTGCACTTGCTTACGGAGACATTTGGTTCGGAGGCACCTGCCGCAACCCCTGGAATCCGGAGCAAGGCTCAAGCGGATCCAGCGCAGGCAGCGCGTCAAGCGTGGCTGCCGGAATCGTTCCGTTTGCCATCGGTACGGAAACACTCGGCTCCATTGTGAGTCCGTGCACCAGGTGTGGCGTCAGTGGATTGCGACCAACCTTTGGCCGTGTGCCACGCACGGGATGCATGGCACTGACGTGGTCGATGGACAAAATCGGCACCATTGCGAGACATGTATCTGACTGTGGGATCGTGCTTGGCGCAATCAATGGATTCGATCCGCACGATGCGTCCAGCGTCGCGCAACCATATCACTGGTCGATGCGCCAAGATGCGCGCGGCCTGCGTGTGGCCTATGTTTCTGAGTGGTTTGCAGGCGATGCAGCGGCTGGCTATCAACCCGTTCTTGATGCACTCCGCGAAGCAGGCGCGGTCCTTGTTGAAGTGAAACCGCCGCAAGTGGATTCCGGCGCCCTCATGCTGCCGGTTGTCGCCGAGGGCGCAGCGGCCTTTGAAGAACTGACCCGCGGAAATACCGATGACGCGCTCGCATGGCAGGCTGATGAGGCGTGGCCAAATTCGTTCCGCCAAGCGTGGTTCATTCCAGCCATTGAACTGCTGCAAGCATCACGCCTGCGCCGACGCGCCATGGAAACAATGCACACATGGTTTATGCAGTTTGATGCCGTCGTTGCGCCACCATTCGCTGGCGACTTGCTGCTGCTCACCAATGCATGCGGCCAGCCATGCGTTGTGGCACGGTGTGGTTTTGAGAATCCCCAAACTCCGCGCTCAGTCACCGTGATGGCTCGCAACTTTGATGAAGGCACCGCCCTCAGAGTGGCAAGTGCCATTGAAAGTCGACTTGGTACCTGGGACCGATTCCCAGCACTGTGATCTGCTATTGGCGCCGCTTACTGCAGGGTGGCCGACACGCGCTGGCCGTCATCCAACTCGCCTTGATTGCTAACCACGATTTCCTCATCGGTGCGTAGTTCGCGACGAATGTCTTTCCCATCCGCGGATTCCATCCACACCACGCGGGCAAGCGTTCCGTCATCAATATCAACCGCAATGCGCGCGCGGCGCGCAACACCCGCTTCAACCCGGTACAGATAAGGCACACCACCCTGACGCACGATGGCGGCGCTTGGAATCAACGGGGTTTCTGCAAATCGCTTCACTACCAATTGCATACGACCGTAGCTGCCAGGGATCAGGTGCGCTGCACTCCCTTCGGCAAGACCCTTGGGGAGTTGCGGCAGTTCACGGCCCTTCAGATCGGCATGCTGGGACTGTTCCGACTGCGCAACGAACGCGCGGAATTCTGCAGGCGTTCCGTTGTAGATATCAATCTCAACGCGCAGTGTCCGATCTGATGGACTCAATGCAGGCGAAATCCGAGTGATTGTGCACCGAATTGGAGCGCCGGATACAGAATCCATACGCAGTTCTACTTCGGTGTCCTTGCCGACAAGTTGCGCCACCGTATCCGGCACACGCATGGCGACCGTGACAATGTCCGTACGAACAATGGTGACGATCGGCATGGCACCTGGAACGATCATCGCACTGGGAACAAACGTCCCGACATCCACCGCGCGCGCCGCAATCACGCCAGCAAAGGGTGCCCGCAACTCGCCAAGTGCAACGTCTGCCGGAGTGCCTTGCACTGGCTCAATGACAACCACTTTCTCACCCTTGGCCACGGTATGACCCATGTCCTTCTCAAGAAACGTGACAGTGCCAGCCACTTTCGCAAAGAGATCGGCGCGGTAATACGGCGCAATGTTTGCAGGCTGCTCCACGCCGACAGCAAGATCTGGACCGGTCTTGGGGCGAACCGACTTCACCCGAATCGGCATGGCGTCCGCGGCTGACACCGCAACGCGGGAATCAGTGGTCGCCTTCGCGCCAACTTGTTGCGTACCCGCGCTGGTTGTGGCACTGAGCACCGCAGCCGCGGAGAGCACCACCGTACCAATCAACCGAGCCGGTGCGTATGTCAACCACTGCTGTTCAAGATGATTCTTCATTGGGTAACTCCACCGCCTGCAAGCGGCGCTTTCATTTCTTCTTCAATATCAATCATGGGCATAACGCGGCGCACCAACAGCGTGTACATCACTGGCACCAGAAACAATGTCAGGAACGTGGAACTCAGCATGCCGCCAACCACTGCACGCGCTAGCGGAATGTTCGCTTCATGACCACGCCCGATGCCGATCGCCATGGGCGTCAGCGCCAGAACGGTTGCTAGAAATGTCATCACAATTGGGCGAAAGCGCGTCGCTGCCGCTTCACTGATTGCCTGGTGAGCGGCAACGCCTTCAAGCTGCCGTTGATTGGCAAAGTCAACAAGCAACACACCGTTGTTCACCGCCACGCCCACAAGGAAGATGGTTCCCATGAGTGACTGCACGTTGAGCGTGGTACCGGTCAGATACAACATCCAAGCCACGCCGATGAATCCAAGGGGCACGGTCAACATGATCACACCCGGACCAATCCATGAGCGGAACAGCGTTACTTGCAGCAAATACACCAAGACCGCTGCAAGCGCGAGCCCCAACGCCAACTGCTTAAACGAGTCGTTCATACGTTGGAATTCGCCCTTGTAAGAAATGCGCATTCCTTCCGGTAGTTCAAGCTTGGAAACTCGCGCCTCAATATCGCTTGCTACTGAGGCAAGATCGCGCCCTTCGATATTTACCAAGACGTTGGCAACGCGCCGCAACCCGGCGTGATTGATCTCCACGGCACCGGATGTACGCCGCGGTGTCACCACACTGCCAAGGTTGATGGGCGTTGGTTGCAGTGCGCCCTTCACGGGCAGCGAAAGCACATCGTCCATGGTTCGGTCAACGTCCTCAGGGAACTGCACACCCACAAAGTACTGATTGCCAGATTGTGAGTCGATCCAGAAATTTCGATTGACCGACACACTTGAATTGAGTGCCACCACTACTTGCAGCACCACATCTTCAGCGGATAGACCCAACTCTGCCGACTTCACCCGATCAACATCAAGCACCAAGTACGGCGCATCGTCACGTTGTTGAATCCGTACATCGACCGTTCCCTGCACAGGCGCTACCAGGTCACGCACCTTACGCGCCGTCGCGAATGCGTCGACATTGCTGCCACCCTCAATCTCAATATCAATCGGCGAAGACGCGCCATAGTTCAGAGCCGTGGAAATCATGCCGCCCGTATCAAGGTCAATGCGGAGGTCCGCAAATGCCGGCGTTGCTAGGAACGCTCGGCGAATGTCCCCTGCCCACTCCTGCGAACTCTTGCTGCGATTCTTCCCCAACTGCAGACGAATCACCGCATCTTGCTGCCCGGAATTGGTGGTGTATGCCGCGGACCAGTCAGGATTCAGGCCGATCTCTGAAACAATCATCTCTCGCTCAGCGGCAGGAACGGTCTCCTTCAGGAATCGCTCCACTTCCTTGACGCGCTCCTCGGTGGCATCCAAACGAAGATTTGAAGGTGCACGGAGGCGCAAGACAATTTGCCCAGCGTCCACTTGCGGAAAGAACTCGCGACCAATGAACGGAACCACTGCCAGCGAGCCAACAAAGAGCAGGCACACCGCCATCACCACCTTGGCGCGGTTACCAAGGCACCATCGCAGAGCTGCCAAATATCCAGCGGCTAACCCATCAATGCGACGCTGAAACCGCGCCGACAATTTCGCAACTGCACCCGGCGGCCGCGTGGCGCGCTCATGTGCATTCACCTCATCACGCGCGCGCCGATGGTCATCAGGCAGAAACTTCGCGCACATCATTGGCACAAAGGTGCGCGAGAGAATGAACGAGGTCAGCATGGCAAAGCCAACCGCCAGTGTCAGCGGGCGGAACAGAAATCCGCCGATACCTGGCAACAACGCAAGCGGCGCCAGCACAATGAAGGTGGTGCACGCAGCCACCATCACCGGCACCATGACTTGCGAGCAACCATCGATCGCTGCGCGAATCCGCGATTTACCCATGTGATAATTGCGGTGGTTGTTCTCCAACTCCACGATGGCCTCATCAACCAGCGGCCCGATCGCCAACGCTAATCCACCAAGCGTCATGGCGTTGATGGTATTGCCGGTGGCATACAGCCCAATGATGGCGCCCATGACAGCAAGCGGAATAGACATGGTGGCAATCAGCGTCATGCGCCAGTCACCCAAAAACAACAGAATCATGATGGAAACCAACACCGCGCCCACAATCCCCTCAAATACCAGCGAGCCCAAAGCCGAACGCACCGCCACGGTTTGATCCATCACCAAGTCCAGTTTGGTGCCCTTGGGAAGCCGCTCTTCCATTCCTGGAATATTGGCGCGTACTCCATCCACCACACTCAAACTGCTTGAACCACGCTGGCGGTACACCGGCACAAACACTTCATTACGGTCATCAATGCGAACGCGCGACGTCTGAATGGCTGACGCATCCTCGGCGCGCCCAATATCGCGCAGCAGCACGGTAGCCTGCGCGCCAAGGGTAATGGGAAGATCGTTCAAATCTTCCACGCGCTCCACCATGGCATTACTGTCAAGCAGAACCTGCTCAGATCCAAAGTACGCGGTGCCCGGAGTCACCATCAAATTTCCGCGCCGCAACGCTGCAACAACATCCATCGGTGCGTAATTGCGCGCTTCCATCTTGGCGGGATCAAGGTAGATCATCACGCTGCGATCACGTCCACCAACTACCACCGGCGCAATGCAGCCCGGAACAGCGCCGAGCATGTTTCGCACATTGATGCGCGCAATGTCCTTCTGGCGCGCATCGTCCATGGAAAGGTTGGTCACCGTCAGAATGCCAACCGGCATGGTTCCCGTTGCATCAAACGGCAGTGCCACTGGCGGCAGCGTGTTGGGCGGAAGATTTGGCAGCGCACCCAACGCCAACGAGTTAGTCAGTGTCAGCGCCTCATTCGGATCAATGTCATCGCGGAAATACACCTTGACAACACTGACTCCAGGAACCGATCGCGACTCAACAAGCCGTGCGCCCGGCGCCTGATTCACCCATCGCTCAATGCGATTGGTGATGGTCTTCTCAATCGACGAAGCCGGCATGCCCGGGTAGTACGTGAGTACCTGCACCGCGGGAGACTTGAACACCGGCAAGATGTCCACCGGAATCTGCGTCAGCGAGAGAACTCCAAGGATGGCAAGCACCATCGCGAACGCCGCCACCACATACGGGTTTCGGACGGAAAGGCGAATTAGCCACATCGTGCGTAGACCTCGGGTCGGGCTCGGCACGCGGCCGCGTTGAAATATTGCTCCACACGTTGCAGTCTAGCCGTTAACCACGAACAATCAGTTGGTGTTTCGGTTGGCGTGTCCTAGGCTATGCCTCGTGACTTTCCGCCAACATGCCACCGCCGCCCTTGCCGCCCTGCTTCTAGCAGCATCGGCAAGTGCAGACACGCCGCCCATCGTGCGCGCGCCGCAGGACGAAATCAT
>JBIKZY010000100.1:0-8021 GCA_044354475.1 Phycisphaerales bacterium | reverse complement strand
CTGCCGATCGTGGCGCTTGAAACCGCTGTGTTGACGCACGGTTTGCCGCGCACGCCGATGGCTTCGCCATGCGATCTGTCCGAGTGGATCGCTGAAATTCCTGCAAATCTCGCACTGAGCGTCCTGCTTGATACCACCGTGCGCAACGGCGGAGCTGTTCCCGCCACCGTTGGCATGCTTGACGGAACGCTTCATGTTGGACTGAGTCGCGCACAACTGGAGCGCCTTGGTCACGATCTGGATGTGCGCAAACTCAGTACCCGCGATCTCGGCGCCGCAAGTGCGCAGCGCGCGAGTGGCGGAACCACTGTTGCTGCCACGCTTGCGGCCTGCGCCAGTGCCAACATTCGCGTGTTCGCTACCGGTGGCATCGGCGGCGTGCACCGCGGCTGGACCGATCGACCTGACATCAGTGCCGATCTTGCTGCACTGGCGCGAACTCCAACCGCCGTTGTCAGCGCCGGAGCAAAGAGCATTCTTGATCTTCCTGCAACAGTGGAAGCACTTGATTCCCTCGGCGTCCCCGTGATCGGCCTGGGCACTCGAGTGTTCCCGCGCTTCATTTCGCAAGGAAACGATTCGCTAGGAGTGTCAGCGCACGCACGTGATGCTGCGGAAGTCGCTGCTATCTGCACCGCGCACTGGCAGTTTGCGCCGCACGTCGGTGCACTCATTGCGAATCCCCCACCCGCGCAGTGGGCGATCCCAGCTGATGAAGTCGAAACCACCATCGCCGCCGCGCTGATTGAAGCAGCCCGCGCAGGTATTCGCGGTGCTGCAGTCACGCCATTCCTTCTCGACCGCGTGCAACGAGCCACCGCAGGGCGAACCGTCGGTGTCAATGTTGCCGTCCTTGAGTCGAACGCGCGCGTGGGCGCCGCCATCGCTGTGGAACTGGCCTCAATCCGCCGTTAACCTGCGCAATCGGAAAGTTCTGCTAGGAATTTCTATGATTTCTACGAATTAGGTCGTTTACTGAGTTACCATGTACCCGTCGCCCTTTCTAAGAGCGACAACCAAGCACAACCCGGAACGGTGGCAAGGCCCTTCGTGGTCCCCCCCACACAACCCGTTGGGATGCACATGCATCGCCGGCCCGGAGCGAGGAATAATTGATGACAGTTGTAAGCGGGATCCTGGAGGCCATGAAAGGCTCATCCGAGGGTCGAATCAGGCAGTTTTCAGACGGACTCGTTGAACGCGAGGATGACCCTGTGGTCCTCCCGGACTTCATGCAGCGCAACGGCGTCGCGCCCGGTGCAGCGATTACCGTTGAGGTCGAGGAGCGGCAATCACGACGCACGCACCGCACGCACATGGTGGCCAGCAAGTTGGTGGCCATTGAGGGCATGACCCCCGAGGACTATCGCAAGCGCAAGAATTTCAGCGAACTCACTGCGCTCGATCCGCAGCCGCGCATCTCACTTGAGCATCGTGGCTGTCCACCAGCATGCCGGCTCATCGACATGTTCTGCCCGATCGGATTCGGAACCCGCGGCTTGATCGTTGCTCCACCGAAGGCTGGCAAGACCATTCTCTTGCAGAACATCGCCTTTGGAATCAAACATAATCACCCGGAAATTGAGCTTATTGCCCTGCTCATTGATGAGCGCCCCGAAGAAGTGACGGATTTCCGTCGCAATGTTCCGGCGCATGTCCTTGCCTCAAGCAATGACGAAGACCTTGATCGCCACTTGGCGCTCGGGCAGTTTGCCATCGAGCGCGCCAAGCGCATGGTGGAGGCCGGCCGCGATGTCGTGGTGCTTCTGGACAGCCTCACGCGGCTGGGACGCGCGTTCAACAATTCGCGCCGCTACGGTAGTTCTGGTCGCACCATGTCAGGCGGCGTGGATAGTCGCGCGCTTGAAGTGCCCAAGCAACTCTTCGGCGCCGCTCGCAAGTGTGAAGAAGGCGGAAGCCTGACCATCATCGCCACCTGCCTGGTGGATACCGGAAGCCGCGCAGATCAGGTGATCTTTGAGGAATTCAAGGGCACTGGCAACATGGAACTGATCCTCGATCGAACCATTGCCGAACGGCGGATCTTCCCGGCCATCAACCTCGCGCAGAGCGGTACGCGCAAGGAACACCTGCTCATGCCCGAACGCGAGCTAAAGACCATTACAGCCCTCCGACGCAGGCTTCTCAACGCCCCGCCGCACGTGCAGATGGAGCAATTGCTGGGCGCGCTCAATCGATTCCCTGCCAATGAAGACATGCTGAAGGGCTAAACACGGAGGCATCTCGTCCGTGGATCGGCACGCCGCTGGGCGCCTTTCGCAGCGTGTAAAGCCTGACTGTCACCGCACCATCCGGCCATGCATCATGTACCCTATTCCGTAGCATGGCTGAAGGAACCGGATACTCAAATAGCGTGCGCGCAGGCGCATTTCTCATCACCTCCGCTTTAGTGGGATTGGTGGTCATTCTCATCCTTTCCAAGTCTGCGCTCTTCACGCGCAAGTCGGACTACCAAGTCCGCTTCACCATGGATGAAGGGGTCGCTGGGCTTGATGCTGGCGCCGAGGTCCGCGTCAGCGGCCTGAAAGTCGGCCGCGTGGTCCGCATCGAGCAGCGATTTGAAGCCGAAGAAATTCTGGTGCACATTCAGATGAACGCTGACATCACGCTCTTCAAAGATGCGCAAGTCGTCCGCTCACAGCCCCTGCTCGGCAATTACTCATGGCTCAATTTCTCCAACCTGGGATCAAAGGCGAAGGGCAAGCTTGAGCCCGGCGAAACGATTGATGCCAAGACCAGCGGCGGCTTGCTTGCCACCATTGTCGGCCCACAAAACGCCGGACGCACCACAGAGATGTTCACCAACATGGTGGCGTTCACTGCCAGCCTTGATGACTTTGCACGCGTGCAATATCCAAAGTCGGTCGTCCCCATGCTCGATGATGCCGCTACTGCGGTTGCCGAGTTGCGCAAGGACTACGAAGGATGGCGCGGCGATATCACTTCAAGCCTGAAGGATGCATCGCTATCGATGAAGAAACTTGACACATCGATGGATGATGCCGTGGTCACTGTGAAGGAAGCACGTCTTGCGATGGAGCACTTCCGCGAAGTCAACATCAAGCAGATCGATGCACTCTTGACGGATGCGCAGGCTGGTACTGAGCGGTTTGCAAGCGCGATGGAGAACTTGGATATTGAACTCACCGCTCGCATTCCAGACCTGCGCGCAATGATGTGGGACCTTCGCCAATCCGCCACGCAAGTCAAACTTGCCACCATGGAAGTGCGCCGCAGTCCGTGGAAGTTGCTGTATCGCCCCAGCGGTGACGAACTGGCGCGCGAGAATCTGTATGAATCCGCACGAGCCTTTGCGATCGCCAGCTCGGACCTCCGCGTCACCGGTGAAACCCTGCGCGCCACGCTTGATGACACGCCGGAGCGATTCAGTTCCGATCCAAAGTTCCGCGATACCCTGCGCACCCAGGTGCTGCAGTCTGTTGAGCGCTACGAGATTGCTCAGAAGCGCCTCTTTGACGTCCTGCAAGCGGACTTCAAAGGCCAAGAGATGCCATCCGACGACGCCACTGTGCAGCCTCCGATGGTCCTACCACCCAAGGATGTTGCTACGCAGAACGCCACCCCCAAGGCAGCGCCTGTGGCCACTCCAGTGCCGGTCCCAGCCAACCAGCAGTGATTCACGCGCTCACATCGGCCCTTACTTAGCAGCGGGTCGGATGACACCATCACAGTGCAAGCGGAACGAAACAACATCCGAGCCGGCATCCTGACGCTGACCTGCGTGGGACTTTTCACTGCGGCGATTTACGGTTGGCTCGCGTGGTCACATTCCACGCAGGTGCGCTATGTGGTTCGATTTAGCGCCGATCAAGGGGTCTACGGGCTGAGCACGGGCACCCCGGTTTGGATCGGCGGAATGCCGAAGGGAAGCATTGAGTCAATTACTCCCCGTTTCGCCAATGAAACGCTGATTGGCTATGAAATCGTGCTTTTGGTGGAGGCCGGCATTCCGGTTACCTCCAACGTGCGTTGCGAGGCATCAGAGGCAGGCATCAACGGCGAAGCGATACTTGAACTTCGCGGCCTCGGAGGCCAGCAGAAGAACCGGAATGGGCAGTCCGGTGCCAATTCACAACCATTGCTCGCTGCCGGATCGGAAATCACTGGGACGGCACCGCCGCGGTACCGGGGATTCTTCGGTGCCCCAATGTCTCAGTCCGTCCGTGAATTGCTCGCTGTATGGAGCCCGGAGCATCCCACCGAGGACTCCCTCAGCAATCGCCTGCAGGCGATCACTGAAGACGTTCCGATGCGCGTGAAGAAGTCCCAAACCGAAATCGCTGCGCTCTCGGAACGAGCCACCCCCGATTTCAAGCGTTGGAAGGCTGACTACGCCACCGCGCGCGATCAAGCAACCGCCGCATTCGCGAAACTCGGATCCACGCAATCAAACGGTCCGGCCACCACTCCCGGGGGCAATGACCAGGAACAAGTCTTGTCGCTGGTTCGCACTGCCCGAGTCGAAGCCGAAACCCTTCCACGAATTGATAGCCATCGGCTGACGAACTTTGCAGAAACGCTCGACCGCGCCGTGAAATCCATCAAGGAGCTCGGGGAGCAGACGGGTTCACTGCGTAGCGGCATGGCCTCGGCGGATCATTCATTCGGTCGAGGTGCTGCTGATTTCTCAATCGCTTCACAGGAACTTGATGCCGCGGGGCGAGAAGTCATGTGGCAACCATGGCTGCTCCTTGGTGGCGGCGCCGAAGACGTCGGATCTGAACGGGTCGATATCGCGAATCGCGAGATCGTCCGCCAGTACACCCTTGCCGCAGTGGAACATCAGTTCGCCATGAAGGGCATTGAAGACGCGCTCCGCCGCGATGGCGAACTACTCAACACGGTTCCCGGCTTGGCTGAGCTCCTTCGCACACGGCTCGACTCTGCCACTGCAATCTTTGAAGCAGAGACCAAGCGGATGGAGAATCTGATCATCGGACCGCCGAGCAACAAGACGCCCAGCAAGTAACGCGGGACGCCCACTGAATAGCGTGCGGCGCAACTTGAACAACGTGGGACGCCCCCTAAACAACGCGGGACGCCCCCTTGAAGGGACGTCCCGCGAGAAAAGGGCAGTGTTCGGAAGTTACTCAGTTACCTTCAGGCTTCACTCAGTTGCCTTCAGCCTTCACTCAGTTACCTTCAGCCTTCACTTAGTTGCCTTCAGCCTTCGCCAACGGCTCCTGCGCAGCACGCGATGTCAGACCTGCACCACGGATTGATGGAAGCATCGCCGGTACCGCATCCTCTGCCGGCTCGGCCTTCGTCTCCTTGCAACGCTCAATATCCGCGCCCAACGAAGCCAGCACGCGCTCCATCCCCGAGTATCCACGATCGAGGTGGTAGACGCGGCTGATCGTGGTCTCGCCCTCAGCGGCAAGTGCCGCCAAGACCAAGCACGCGCTCGCGCGCAAGTCACTGGCCATCACTGGCGCGCCGTGCAGGTGACGCACGCCAGAGATCACCGCAGTCGATCCCTGGCGATACACCTGTGCACCCATACGTGAGAGTTCAGCAACATGCAAGAATCGCTCGGTATAGATCTTCTCAGTGATGATCGAGTTGCCGTCAGCGATGGAAAGCAAGGCCATGAACTGCGCCTGCAAATCAGTCGGGAATCCAGGGTGCGGCTGCGTGGTGATGATGGTCGGACGCAACACGCGGTTGGATGAAATGCGCACACTGCAACGAGCATCCTCATCATTCGGATTCACCTTCGTCACGTGCACGCCCACCTCCTCAAGGTGGTTCACCGCAGCAAGCAGACTGTCATACGGGAAGTCATCAATGGTGACATCACCGTTGGTCATCGCTGCAGCAATGGCGTAAGTACCAGCCACAATGCGGTCGGGCATCACGCGATGTTCACAACCACCAAGCGCCTCAACACCATCAATAATGATGCGGGGCGAACCAGCACCACGAATCTTGGCACCCATGCGGTTGAGCATGTTGGCCAAGTCCACAATCTCTGGCTCACATGCTGCACTTTCAATGACCGTGCGACCTTCAGCAAGTGTTGCCGCACTCATCACGTTGGCGGTGCCCAAGACGGTCGGCCCATTGGGACCGCCCAGGAAGATGGTGGCACCCTTGAGACGGTCACAGGTAGCAATGATGTTGCCGCCGTCCATCTCAATCTTCGCGCCGAGCTTGGCAAGGCCCTTCAGATGCAAATCGATTGGTCGCGTTCCGAACGCACATCCGCCCGGCATACTGATCACCGCACGTCCGCGTCGTGCCAGCATCGGCCCAAGGACGCAGATGGAGGCGCGCATCGTCTTGACGATTTCATAGGGAGTCTCAACACACGACTCGTCGCTGGTGTGCAGCGTGATGGTGTCGTCATCACCGAAGTGAATGGCTACACCCAATCGCTCCAGGAGCGACCCCAGGTTCTTGATGTCAGCCAACGGGCCGACGTTGGTCAATTTGACCCGTCCCGTGGTGAGGAGCGATGCAGCCATCAGCGGCAGAGCCGCGTTTTTGGCGCCTTCGACGGAGATGCGACCGTTTAATCTGCGGCCGCCTTGAATGCGGAAGTAATCCATGGGAAATGCCCCTAAATAACACCGATCGGTGCGAGTCAATCCGTGACTCGCTTCTCTAAGACCAATCGGCGTTCCGCGTGGTCGACCCTCAATGATCGACGAGCCAATAAGATATCCAACTTATGAGCACCGTGTCTGCCGCCAACGCCGGAACTGAAACCCCCCGCCTGCCCGGAGAGCCCATCCTGCCCGAGGCACGGATGCACATCGTTCTCCCTACCAGTCCAGTGGACGGGAAGGTGGTGCATTCGAAACTCTGCACCAAGTCAAAGTCCGCGTCGTTCGTTCGACACGTCTGCGTGGACGTCTCCGGCACACCGCTTGAAGGGTCGTGGCTCGCTGGTCAGTCGTTCGGCGTGGTTCCACCCGGAACCGATGGCAACGGCAAGCCCCACAAAGTCCGCCTGTACTCCATCGCCAGCCCCAGTTACGGAGAGGACGGATTCGGCAAGGTCCTCTCAACCACCTGCAAGCGCTTGCTTTCCGAACGCGAGCCGCAGACTGCCAAGGACGACCCCACCGATCATCGCCTCTTCACCGGGATGTGCTCCAACTACGTTTGCGACCTGCGTGAGGGCGACGCCATTCCAGTGGCCGGCCCGGCAGGCAAGCGATTCATCCTGCCCACCGACCGCAACGCCCACGACTACTTGTTGCTCGCCACCGGCACCGGCATCGCTCCTTTCCGCGGGTTCATTCATGAGCTGTTCGTTGGCCCGCCGGAGGGAAGCCCGCTGCACGCCGCGTGGCGGCCATGCACCTCCACCGTGCACCTGGTGATGGGAACGCCGTACACCAGCGACCTGATTTACGACGACTTCTTCCGCCAAGTGGCCAAGCAACACCCCAATTTCACTTACCACACGGTGATTAGCCGAGAAGTCCGCCTCGACGGCGGCAAGGGTGAGTACATCCACCACTACATGGATCGCACCCTGCCCCAATTCGACCAGTTGCTGCGCAGCGAACGAACCCTTGCCTACATCTGCGGCCTCGCGGGCATGCAGGTGGGGGTGTTCCAGACGCTCGCGCAGCGCGGGCTGGACAGCGGTTACTTGGACATCCACGCCGACCTGGCGGGCATTCCGCCCGCGGACTGGACTGCCGAGCAGGTAAAGCGACGCGTTCATGCCACCCGGCGCTGCATGCTTGAGGTGTACTGAGCGCGTTCCCGGACGCATCAGCGACCTACAGGTGGGTTCTGGCACCGCCAGAGTCCGGGATCTCTGCGCCAAAGCGCCAGACTTCCCGCCCTTTGGACTTCCAATAGAGACATCAACGGAGACGGTGCTACGATTTCCCTATGGCCATGGGAGACTCTCAAGGCGAGTGGCGGGATGGCGACGAACTGGCCGAAGAGGCCCGGCGCCACTATGAAGACGGCCGTCTCGTTGAGGCGGAGGCTGCGCTTCGTCAGGCACTCGCGCG
>JBIKZY010000099.1:0-8080 GCA_044354475.1 Phycisphaerales bacterium | reverse complement strand
TGGATTCATGACCCAGTTCATGGACACGCGTTCCCCGTGCAACCATGGGTGTTCGCTGGTTCACGCGTACGATCAAATACCAAGAGCATGGGACCCGGCGAGCACTACGTGGCAGATCGAACCGGCAGCGTCGTGGGCATCGTGACCTTTGGCGACGAGACGATCGCGTGCACATCCGTTCTCTCGGATCAGGCGGAACTTGACGCGCCCGCGTGGCAGGCGAATTCGGAACGAATGCCCGAGCCCGGAACGCGCGTTGAACTGCTGATTCGGCGCACGGGTGATGGAGCGCCTGCAGCGGAGGCGACGCCCGCAATGGGGGCAGCACCCGCCGCGCCAGCCATCCCCGCAAGGCGCGCGCCATGAGATTCCTCGGCATCGATCCTGGATTACGCATTACCGGCTACGCGTGCGTGGAACTTCGACCGGGCGCCGCCGAGCCAGCGCTGGTGGAAGCAGGGGTGGTGCGCCTCAATGCCAAGGACTCCATTTCCGCGCGGCTTCGAGCATTGCATGAAGAACTTGGTGCGCTGATCGATGAACTTGGCCCGGCGCGCATGGCGGTTGAAGAGGTCTTTGTTCATAGCGCGCACGTCAGTACGGCGGTGGTGATGGGGCACGGCCGCGGGGTGGTGCTGCTTGCCGCCGCTCTGCGCGATCTGCCGATTGACGAGTTCGCGCCCGCTGAGATTAAGAAGGCACTCACCGGACGTGGGCAAGCAAGTAAAGAACAGATGCAGCGCGCTGTCATGCAGCAGTTCTCGCTGCGCACGCTTCCGGAACCACCGGACGTTGCCGATGCCATTGCGATTG
The DNA here is from genome assembly GCA_044354475.1 of Phycisphaerales bacterium. GTDB lineage: Bacteria > Planctomycetota > Phycisphaerae > Phycisphaerales > SM1A02 > UBA966. The sequence continues at coordinate 7,267 of JBIKZY010000099.1, read as the reverse complement.
CCGCATGCGCCGCGCGTCGATTCACCGGCGCGCGACTAGGCTCCACCGCGCAATGACTGCATCCGTTCCCATGTTCCTGATTTCGCGGCGCTTGATGAGCGATCAGCTCACGCCGGTATTGGCATATCGCCGGCTGGTGTCGGCTGACGATCGCGCTGCGCCGAGTTTCCTCTTTGAGAGCGTGGAGAATGGTTCATCGGTCGGTCGCTGGTCCATGTTGGGTGCGCAGCCGATGCTTGAAGTGCTGGCACGCGCCAACGCAGTGACCGTGCGGGACCGCCGTCGCGGGACGGAAGAACAGAGCACTGCAGTCAATCCGCTTGAAACGGTGCGTCTTCTTGGGGCGCGGTTCACGCCGCATCCGATTGATGCCATGCCCGACGCATTCCACGGTGGCTGGGTGGGCTTCTGTGCGTTTGATGCGGTTCGCTGGCTTGAACCCGGCAAGCTTCCGTTTGCCGCCGCGCCGCGTGATGATCGACAACTTCCGGATATGCATTTCGGGATGTACAGAGAAGTAGCCGTCTTTGATCATGTCGCCAAGGTGGTGCACGCGGTGATTTCCGTTCCGGCGGATGAGCACGCTGATGAGGCAAGTGCACTGAAACACGGCCGTACCGCGCTCGATGCATTCTGCGCGCGGTTACTCGCGGGCGCGCCGCCGTTGGCTCCTGGCGCTGTCGACCTTGATATTGCTGCACGACCGGTACCCGGTGAACGCGCTTCGATGTCGCGTGCGGAGTTTGAGAACGCGGTGTTGCGCGCGCAGGATTACATTCGTGCCGGCGATGCATTTCAGGTGGTGCTCAGCCGACGCCAAGATCGCAGCACACCTGCCGATCCGTTTGATATTTATCGCGCGCTGCGGGTCGTGAACCCCAGTCCGTATCAGATCTACTTGCAGGCGGAAGGGTGCATCTTGGTGGCTTCGAGCCCGGAAATTCTCTGCCGCGTTCGTGGACGAACCGTTGTCAATCGACCGCTTGCGGGCACTCGACGCCGGGGTGGTACCGAGGCAGAGGATCGTGCGCTGGAAGTTGAATTGCTCGCGGACGAAAAGGAACGCGCCGAGCATGTCATGCTGGTTGATCTTGGGCGCAATGATGTCGGCCGCGTCTGTCGGCAGGGCACCGTGAGTGTTGATCGTTGCATGGAAGTAGAGCGCTACAGCCATGTGATGCACATCAGTTCAACGGTGACTGGTGAACTGAGTCCCGGGCTCGATTGTTGGGACGCGCTGCGTGCCACGCTGCCAGTGGGAACGGTGAGCGGTGCGCCGAAGGTTCGCGCCATTCAGATCATTGATGAATTGGAGCCGGTGCGTCGTGGACCGTATTCGGGCGGGATCGGTGCCGTTGGATGGGACGGTGACATGGACATCGCTCTGGCGTTGCGCACCATGGTGATTCCGACTGCCGGGCATACCAAGGGCGCGCCGTGGGATGTGCATTTGCAAGCCGGTGCCGGCGTGGTTCTGGACTCAGTGCCAGCCGCGGAATTTGAGGAGACGATCGCCAAGTGCGCGGGTCTTGGGCGCGCGATCGATCTTGCAGAACGTGCATTCGGCGGTAAGTGAGGACGCAGCACCGCGCGTCATGCAGCACGGCTCGTCTACGAATCGCTCGTCATGCAGCCCCGCTAATCAAGCGGAATAGGCGAATCATCATCAGTCGCCCGTTGCGCGGCTCGTTGCGCTGCTTGTTGCGCGGCCCGCTGCGCTGCCGCACGGCGAGGGTCTGGCTCAACTTCGGCGACCTCGCTTGGGCTATCGCTCGGTGCTGCCAACTTTCGCTTCAATGGTGGCGCCGCCAGTTCATCGCCTGCAGACGATCCTTGATAAGCAAGCAACCCACTGGCCGCGCCCCATGCTGCGGCCCCAATCAGTCGTAGCAAGATCACGATCGCTGTTGGCGCGTTGGCGGCGCTAACAATTTCCGCGAACATCACTACCCCCACCGCGGTGAAGATCATCGGCATCAGGTACTTCGGGCGCGCGACCTCCAGTGCGAGGCGTCCAATGACGCCATCAATCAGTATTGACCCGGTGATCAGTCCGAGCGCCATCGCGCCGAACCACAGTCCCCCTACGGCAAGGCGAATGACGCCATCAATCGTTGGGCCGACCGCGGACGCAAGTCCGAAATTCAGGAAGATCAGTGCGATCACGCCGCTCCCCAATTCAACAAACAGCAGAGTTTGGGCACGCTTGAAGTCTTGCGCCCCGGCACTCACCACCTTGGAAGGGAGCGACTTCGCCGCATTTCGCAAGGCGATCAGACGTTGCACGCTGCCGACCAGTGCCATGAGGGCCAGTGGCGGGCCCACGCACGAAACCATAAAGAGGCCGAGCGGCGCGCCAAATAGGAATGCTTTGGAGTACGAGCGCAGCGATTCGGCCGCCGCTTCGCGCCGACTTTCCTCAACAGCCACTCCTTCGAGCGTGTCCCGAACGGGAAGTCCGCATTCTGGGCAGTTGGACCCTTGGTCGGTTCCGCGCAGGTTGTAGCCACACCCTTGGCAGGGCAAATCGCTCGCCACGCCAGCATTGGCAGGGCGCTTCAAGCGACGGGCGGGATCAGGGGGACTAGAAATTAGAAGTTCTCAGGAAATCGAGAGGGATTTTCAATGTGAACAGTGCGTACTGTGGCGAAGTATAAGACGCAGACCTCATGTTCATCGGAGACCTATTCATGCCCCGTCCAATTGCTAGCCCATCACGCCGCAGTTCCGCCATTGCGGCAGTTGCGGCATGTTGCATGGGTGCGTCCTCGTTCGCAAGCCTGATGCAGGGCGCGCAAGCCCCCGCCCGTCCCGTGGTGCCAGCCGCGGTTCCGCCCGCCGCGCCTGCTGCACCCGCCGCGCCGGCAACATCCGCCGAGCCGTGGAGTGAGCAACTGTGGAACGCCGCTCGGACCGGGAATCGCCAACAGGTTGATCTGCTCTTGGAAAACGTCCCTGCCGACGCCACCAGTGATGCCGCTAAGCGCCTGCGCGAGTCCGTGACCCGTCGCGATGAGCATGTTGCCGCGACTTCGAAAAAGGTGGCCGAACAGCGTATTGAAAAAGCCAAGGAGATGTCCGATGCGGTTGCTGCTGGCAACGCCACCAAGGCGCTCATCGGCGCCGCGTACATGAAGTTCCTTTCGGATGACTGGAAGGTTGACCTGGCATCGCCCGGTGTCAAGGCGGCGATCGCACTTGCTGATACCAAGATCGCCCAAGCGCGCACCGACGGTGATTGGCTCTACGCCGAAGAGCTTCTCAATCGCGTTCGTTCGCTTTATGAAGGTTCAACGCAGAAGGAAGAGTTTCAGAAGTACGACGACGCACTTGAAACCGATGTCAGTCGGCGCGTCATGCTGGTGCTCGAGTATGCCCCGCACGCCTGGTACGACCTGCGCAAGAAGCAATACGAGCGCCTCGATGAGAAGGACCGCAAGGAGCCCTTCGCGCCCTTCAATGAGAAGGGCGATGATGACTGGAAGCAGACAATAGAAGGTATCAATGAGCGAATCCTCGCCGAGGCGCTCACGCAGATTGCAGCTAAGCACCTTGAGAATGTCGGTTGGAAGCCGCTGATTGAAGGCGGGCTTTCCATGGTGCATCAGTTGTCCACCACGCCAGCGCTCAAGGAGAAATTCCCATCGCTTGGTGATGCAACGCTTGCCGGTGCGTTTGGTCAAGCAGTGACCGACCAGTTGACGTCAGTTGCAGCGATGCGCGCTGAAGAAGTCGATGCCAAGACCTTCAACAAGGTGTTCGCGGCATTGCGAGCAGCCAACGACGCGACTGTGAAATTGCCAGTGGAAGTGATTGTCCGTGAGTTTGGAAATGGCACCATGGCAACCATGACGCACGACTTTGAGGATCCCTACACCGAGATCGTCTGGCCGGACCGCATGCGTCGCTTCAGTCAGGCGATCAAGGGGAACTTTGTGGGCGTGGGCATTCTCATTCGTCACAATGAGAAGCGTGAAATCGTGATCATCAATCCACTTGATGGCAGTCCGTCCAAGCGCGCGGGCATCAAGCCGCAGGACAAGATCACATCCGTGAATGGCATGAACACCGCGGATTGGCCGCTTGACAAGGCGGTTGACACCATCACCGGACCTGCAGGTACTCCAGTCACTCTGGGCATCACCCGCGAGGGCGAGGCGAAGCCGATTGAGTATCCGTTGACTCGCGAACGCATCAAGATGTATTCAGTGCAAGGCTGGAAGAAGACCGGTTACAACGAGCGTTTTGAGCCGCAGTGGGACTGGTACGTCGATCCGGAAGACGGAATTGGCTACATCCGCTTGACTGGATTCAATGAGGACACCTTCACAGACTTCCTGAAATCAATGCGCGAGATGTCCACGCAGCGTGACATCAACGGTTTGATCTTGGACCTGCGCGGTAATCCGGGCGGACTTCTGCAGAGCGCGGTTTCGTTTGTCAATGCGTTCTTGCGTACCGGTCGAATTGTCAGTGTCGAGGATCGCAACGGGCAGGAGCTGTATGCATTCACAGCGCAGCGACAGCGCGCCCCGCTTGCTGATGTTCCTACAGTGGTTCTCATCAATGAGGGCAGTGCCAGTGCCAGCGAGATTGTCTCCGGTGCGTTGGAGGCACATGACGTGGCAGTAGTGATTGGCGAACGCAGTTTCGGCAAGGGCAGTGTGCAAGAAGTGCATGACATTGATGGCCGTGGCGCAGAGGCCAAGGCAAACGTGAAGTACACGGTTCAGCACTACCTGTTGCCAGCCAAGCCAGGCGAGACCAAGGGTCGGCTTGTTCATAAGCAGCCCGGCTCGGATGACTGGGGAGTCATGCCGGACTATGTGGTGAAGTTGTCGCCTGCTCAGATTGATGAGATCAACAAGATTCGCGCTTCTGCCGACGATGTTCCGGAAGAGGCTGCTGACGGCATGGTGGAGGTTCCCGGATCGTCAAAGGCGCCCGGCGATGAGCCTCCTGCCAACGGCCAGGTGGTCGACAAGAAGGCGAAGGAGCCGCGCGACCCGGCAGACTTGGTCATGAAGGGCATTGACCCGCAGGTGGAGATGGCGGTTCTGTTGCTGCAGGGTCGGGCGCTCGGGCAGGCCGAAAAAGCCGCGTCCGTCGGTCCGGCCACTGCACCCGCGCAGCGCCCGGCGGCACCGGAGGCGGCCGGGAAGGCCCGTTCGTGATCGGTTGAATTCGGCTTGGATTCTTGACAACATTTGAGGAAAGCACACGCGCGGTTTCGGCATTGCCGGAAACGCGCGTGCCTTCTATACTTATGGGTCTGTTTACGCCGCAGCCGCGTTGACGTTCGTCGCACGGCGCCTGTTTCCAGTTTGTACTGACTCCAACTATGACAAGTCTCTCTCATCCAACTGCTGGCGGTACTTCCGCATCGGCAGCACCGCACTCGGTTGTTCATACCAAGGTGTACGGCGATGCCGAACACCTGCAGGTTCCAGCCGCCGCCGCCCATGTGTCTTCCGAGCAAATGCTGGACTGGTTCAAGCAGATGCTTCTGATCCGCGAATTTGAACTGCGCTGCATGCAGGCGTATCAGGAGAAGAAGATCGGCGGATTCTGCCACGTCTACATCGGTCAAGAGGCCGTGGCGGTTGGTTGCACGGCTGCCGTCCAGCACAAGGATCCGATCGTCACTGCCTACCGTGATCATGGTCATGCCTTGGCGCGCGGCATGGATCCCAAGCATTGCATGGCGGAGATGTTCGGCCGCATTGGTGGCTGTGCCAAGGGCAAGGGCGGCTCGATGCACATGTTTGACCGCGACAACAATCTCTATGGTGGTCACGGCATCGTTGGTGCGCAGACGCCGCTTGGCGCCGGGCTCGCCTTCGGCTGCAAGTACATGGACGAGGTGATTGACGGCAAGCCGAATTCGCGGGTTTCCTTGTGCTTCCTTGGCGATGGCGCACTGAATCAGGGCGCTTTCCACGAGGCGATGAATTTGGCTGGATTGTTTGACATCCCCGTCATCTACGTGGTTGAGAACAATGGTTACTCCATGGGTACCGCCATTGCGCGCGGCACCACCATGGCGCATTCGTTGATTACCAAAGCCGCGGGTTATGGAATTGATGGTTACGTTGTTGACGGAATGGATGTTGTTGGCGTGTACGCCGACATGAAGAACATCGCGGACAAGTGCCGCGCTACCAGCCGTCCGGCATTCGTTGACATGCGTACCTACCGCTACAAGGGTCACTCCATGAGCGATCCGCGCAAGTACCGCACCAAGGAAGAGGAAGAGGTCTTTGAGACGCACGACCCAATTGGTCGTCTTGAATCGCGTCTCAAGACCGCTGGGCTGCTGACAGATGACAGCTTGAAGGTCATGCAGAAGGCCATTCGCGACACCGTGCGCGACGCCATCACCTGGAGCGATGAGAGCCCAGTTCCGCCGATGGCGGAGTTGTATCACGACGTCTTTGTAGAGCCATGGGGTCCGTACACCGGCAGCAGTCAGCCCGCGATGAACGGTGGAACGGCAAATCAGCCATCCATGCGCACGATTGATACCAAGGAGGAGTTGTCATGAGTGCAGTGCGTGAAATTGAATACCGTGATGCCCTCCGCGAAGCAATGAGCGAGGAAATGCGCCGTGACAAGCGCGTCTTCCTGTTGGGTGAAGAAGTTGCCGAATATAACGGCGCTTACAAGATCAGCCGTGGCATGCTTGAGGAATTCGGGGCGCGCCGCGTGATTGACACGCCTATTTCTGAGAGTGGCTTCGCTGGTCTTGCCATCGGTGCTGCCATGATGGGCCTCAAGCCAGTGGTGGAGTTCATGAGTTGGTCATTCAGCCTGGTGGCTGCTGACCCAATCTTGAACAACGCGCCGAAGATGCTGTACATGTCCGGCGGCCAGTTCGGTTGCCCGGTGGTGTTCCGCGGTAATGACGGCGCGGGCGGTCAGCTCGGCAGCACCCATAGTTGGTGTGTTGAAGGTCTGTTCTCCAACGTCCCTGGCATCAAGATCGCCATCCCTTCCAATCCGTACGACGCGAAGGGTCTGCTCAAGACTGCCATCCGCGGCAGCGACCCGGTGTTCTTTTTGGAGAGCGAGCGCATGCTCGGCAACAAGGGAGAAGTGCCGGAAGAGGAGTACCTCATTCCATTCGGTCAGGCAAAGGTCATCCGTTCTGGCACCGACTGCACACTGGCAAGTTGGGGTCGCCCCGTGCATTTCTGCATGGAAGCAGCCGAAGAAATGCAGAAGTTGGGCATTTCCTGCGAAGTGATCGATCTGCGCACCGTTCGTC
>JBIKZY010000013.1:0-32309 GCA_044354475.1 Phycisphaerales bacterium | reverse complement strand
GATGCGCGGCCCCGCGTCATCGCAGTACGCCACCAATGAATTGGTGGTGCCAAGATCGATGCCGACGATCGGGTCAGTATTTGAGGAGGTCATCGCCATTGCGGAGATACTAGGTCCTCAGCCCATGTCAACCTGTATCAACTTGTGTTCATACTCCGACTGCAGACGTGTCATCGCGTTTGCGTTCCCGCATCCGGCAGCCGCTGCATGAAGCGATCGAAACGACGTGCTGCTGCCTTGGAAAGTACTTCCACCACTTGCAGCACGTACTCGTTCGGGCCTTGGATAGTGAACGCGCGTTCCGATTTACCGCTGATCAGCACCACCTCGGCAACCGGGGTCTCTGCCGTATGCAATGCTGGGTCTGCTGCCGTCATCCACTTGGCTGCATCCACAAGCTTACGCAATCGAAAGCCCTCTTCCGCAGTGATCCGCCCGGTCCATTCCGACTGGCGATTGAACGCCGTCAGTCCGCCGCCGTACGAAAGTGATCCGTCGGCGCGCAATTGAAAGTAGTCGTATTGGCGCGTATCAACGCGCGCGTACCAAAGCCGCAAACTCAATCCGTCGGTGCTCGAATCCTCATCATGCGGCGGCACGATCGGCGTCGACCCGCACGCGGTAAGTGCCACGGAAACCACCACAAGCGTGGCGCAAAGTGCGATGCGTGCTACGTATTTCATTTTCGAATGGTTGCAGGTTGCTGAGCACGAATGGCTCGGTAAACGGCGTACGGATCAGGGCCGAAGTCATATCGCTCCGGAGCAATATCTTCAGCTCGGTAGTCGGGCAGCCAACTCAGAATGGCAAGGGTGCGAATGATGCGGACTGCCGCAGGGTCAAACGGCTGCGCGTCAGTCGCACGACGAACAAACGTCCATGTCTGCCCGCCAGCGCGGAGCGTCATGACTGCCAGACGTTCGCCACGGGGCACTCGCAACATGTCCGGATTGGGCGGACCATTCGCGCTGCGTTCGTCCGTAAATCCGTACTGCGCGCACAAGCCCCAAAGAAATTGCACTTGGTCTTCGTAGAGCCACCGGGTTCGACCGGGGCGTGTTGATATGTCAATAAATGGACTCGCGTCAGCATGGAGCGCCCCATCCGGCAGCACCACGTATTTGGCCTGCCGTTCCTCCACTTTGAGGAGTTCGGGAGCTCCAAGACCAACCAAGACCGTGACATCCAAGGTGAAATCCGGCGGATAGGTCCCGTCAGCAAGGGCTGGAGACTCAGCGGGTGCGCCCCGGGTGGACTCAACAAACTCTTCTTGTGCGGCGTCGGTGCCCGATTTAGTGCCGGATGCTGGCTCCAACTCGGCCACTTGATCGGACGGAGGTGCCGCCGGTCCATCAGCGGTCCCAACCACGCCGCTACAGCCCGCAATCAAGCCCGCAGCGGCAAGAAGCGCGCAGACAGTCATTTGGATGCGCACGGCGGCCGTCACGGTGCGCGGAATGCTACCCTTCGACCCTTCACCATGCGAACAAGCGTCACTTGGATCAACGACTACCTCGACCGCCCCGCTACCGCCGAGGAGCAGGCGGACCTGCTCACCGCCGCGGGGCTGAACTTTGATGGCGGCGACGACGCCGACAACGGCGAACGCTGGCAGGAGATTGAGACCACGTCAAACCGTGGCGACTGTCTCAGCCATATTGGTCTGGCGCGGGAAATCTGCGCCATGAGCGGTCGCGTACTGAAAGCACCGGAAGGGATCGCCAAGGCAACTGGCAGCGCTGTCTCCAAGTACATCGCGATAAGTAATCACGAGCCCGCTGCATGTCCGCGCTACACCGGCCGCGTCATTCGCGACGTCAAGGTTGGCCCCAGCCCCGAGTGGTTGCAACGACGCCTGCGTGCCATCGGACAGATTCCGCGCAACAACCTGGTGGACTGCACCAATTTTGTGCTGTTTGAATTCGGCCAACCCACCCATGTCTTTGATCTTGACTTGCTGCATGGCGCGCAGGTGCAAGTGCGGCGCGCCCACAAGGGCGAACGCTTCTTACCAATTGGCGACGGCGCGCAAGAGGTCACCCTTGCCGGCGGCGAATTGCTGATTGCGGATGCTGACCGCGCGGTTGCCATCGCCGGCGTCAAAGGCGGCGCACTGACTGCTGTCACTGCCACCACCATCAATGTTCTGGTCGAGGCTGCTACCTTTGACCCAGCCGCCGTGCGTGCCGCAAGCCGTTCGCTGAAAATTGCCAGCGATTCTTCCTACCGGTTCGAACGCGGCGTTCACCCGGCGGATATTGATGCGGCTGCGGAACGGCTGGTGGCCTTGATCCTGGAAACTGCGGGTGGAACGCTCTGTGACGGTGTAGTGGAAGCCGGCGCGCCGCTGCCCGCTGCACGTCGCGTTTCGGTTCGACCAACACGCGTCCGCGCCATCCTGGGAACGGACATTCCGCTTGAGGAAATCGTCCGCGCCCTAGCGACCTTGGGATTCTCGCCAGTCGTTCGTGGCGATTCAGTGGACTGCTCGGTGCCCGCTCGTCGGCTTGACGTTGAACGTGAAATTGATGTCATTGAAGAAATCTGTCGCATTCACGGACTGGACCGCATTCCACTGAAGGAAACGCTGGCGGTGCGGGTTGCGCCAGTCGAGCCGCAAGTCGCTGCGCCGCGTGCTGCGAAGGGCTTGCTGGTTGGCCTCGGATGCATGGAAAGCATCACGCACTCGTTGATCTCCGAGCGCCACGCCGCACCGTTCTTCCGCCCCGGTTGCATGCCGCTGCGCGTCAGCGATGAACGCGCTGGCGGCACGCCCGTGCTGCGTCCCTCAGTCATTCCCAGCCTGCTTGAAGTGCGCCGACGCAATGCCGATGCGGGCATTGCCCAACTGCGAGTCTTTGAGTTTGCTGGCGCATTCTCATTGAACGCCGATGGCAGCCACAACGAACGTTCGCTAGTAACGCTTCTCTCTGATTCACCAAGCGACGCCGACGGTGCCATGCGCTGGATGCGCGGCGCCTGTGAACGAACCGTGCGGCTCTTGGCTGGAAATCACGCCGTATTGCAGGTTTCGGCAATGGCTGAATCCACCCGCGCGGCGTGGTACGCAAACGAAGCCGTACTCACCGTGGATGGAACCGCTGTGGCGACTTGGGGCATTCTGACTCCCGCAGTCACTGCGTTGTTCGGCCTTGAAGGAACATTCACGGCCGCCGAACTTCTGCTGCGACCGCTCTACGCCAACTTCCCTCCGGAGGTTCGTGCGCAAGCATTGCCTTCGTTCCCCAGCATCGAACGTGATCTGAGCGCCATCCTGCCCGAGACCGCCACCTGGTCAAGTATTGAAGCGTTGGTGCACGGGTTGGCGCTTCCCTGCTTTGAGTCGCTGGGTTTTGTAGGCACGTACCGCGGTAAGCAAACTGGCGCGGGACGAAAGAGCGTCACCATGCGACTGACCTTCCGTGCCCATGACCGAACGTTGAAGCGTGAGGACGCTGAGGCTGCCATGCAAGCACTTGACGCTGCATTGCAATCGCAGTTGGCTGCAGAGATTCGCGCGTAGAACCGCCACACTCAACCGCCGGAACAGGAACAGCACATGGCATTTCGAACACTGACGGTTGAGGAATTTTCAGACATGCTTGCCGCGAAGACGCCAGCGCCTGGCGGCGGTGCAGTGGCTGCAGTGACCGCGGCGCACGCGGCAGCACTTGGTGCCATGGTGCTTGAATTCACCATCGGCAAGCCGAAATTTGCAACAAGCGAGGAGAGCAACGCCTCAGCATTACGGCGCCTTACCCAACTGCGCCACCATGCGCTTGAGCTTGCCGACCGTGATGCTGAGGCATACGGCGCACTCAATGCGCTCTGGAAGTTGCCGAAGGATGCACCAACCCGACTGGAAGCATGGGACGCCGCCGTGGCCGCAGCGATCGACGCGCCGCAGACGATCTTGGATACCGCTGCAGAGATTGCTACCACTTGCAGCGCCTTGGCCGCATGCACCAACGCCAACCTTGCCAGCGATCTTGCCATTGCCATCGACCTGGCTTGTGTGGCGGCACGCGCTGCAGCGCACAACGTGGAAGTCAATCTTCCGTCGGTGACTGAGGACGGCGATCGCAACGTTCGCCGAGCAGCCATGACGCGCGCGCTTGCTGAAGCCGCTGCAGCCGGAGCACGCCACGCGTGAGCACGCTGGGATTGACGCTGGGCACAACCATCGGCTCCACGCTGGGCATGACGATCGGTTCCACGCTCAGCACGACACTTGGTTTCGCAACGCTCCTTGGCGCCGCGGCGCTACTGGTGAGCGGCGCCTATCTCCGCGGACTGTGGAACGATGCTGTTCGGCCAGCGCGGCGCAGCATGGGATGGGCACTTGGGCAAGGCCTACCGGCAAGCCCCGAAGATCTGAGCCTGCAGAGCGAAGAGCGCAACACGGTGTTGAGTGACGGCGTGATGCCGGCGTGGTGGATTCGCGGTCGCGCGCCACAATCGGGACGTGCGGTCATCGTGTTGCACGGACACGGCCGCTCGCGCTGGGATTCGCTGCGCCGCATCGGTCAATACGCTCAGGAAGCTGCGCTGATCGTGACGCCCGATCTACGCGGGCATGGCGATGCCCCCGGGCGCTGCGCCCTTGCCCGCCGCGAGGCTGGCGATGTGTGCATCCTGATGGCGGCCATTGAGGCGGAATACCCTGGTATTCGCATCACGCTGGTTGGACACTCCATGGGTGCCGTGGTGGCCATTCACGCCGCCGCACAGCGCGCCGCAGCCGGTGCCCCCATTGCAGAGGTGATTGCCTGGGGCGCCTATGACCGCGTCGCAACGCCCTTGAACGCGCGCCTCAAGCTGCGCTCCCTGCCAGCGCGGCCATTCAGCGATGCGATTCTCTGGATGTGTACACGCGTCAACGGTCCGGAGCGCGCCACGCAGAAAGCAGCCGCTCTACTGGGGACCACGCGACTCACGCTGCACGCCGACAGCCTTGACGAGGTGTCGCCACTGGCTGATTCGCAGGCGATTGCTGCGGCACTGCCCAGCGCCACGCTGCACTGCAGCACGGGCGTTCCGCACTCCGATCTGGGTGTTCAGTAACGAGCGATCACTTCGCTGGTTGCATCACTGCAGCGCGAGTGACAAATCCCTTGCTGTCCGACTTCATGCTCCACACAAAGGATCCGAAGTACTTCGCCACCATGGCGGCGTCCATCGTCTTCAACACGTCGTTGGAATTCCCGGGAACCTTGAAGCCAAGTCGCTTGGCCACTGAGGAATCGTCTGCTTTGCTCACTGCGTTGTCGAGTTTGGAATCATCTTCGCCAAACTGTTCGAGTAGCTCGCGCTCAAATCCCCAACGCGCTGGCAGGTCGATGTAACCCCACGAAATCACCGCTTCTCCACCAACCGCAAGAGCGGCGGCCTTGTATGCCTGGTTGTCAGCGACGCTCGGCAAATCCCTTTGGCCCATCGAACGCATGGCCTGCTCAACCAACTTGCTGTCACCAGTTGCCATGAATCCATTGGCAACGCCGATCGACATCGGCAAGAAATCCGCTGAGAAGATGGTGTTGCCATCAAAGTCGCGGGGCTCAAGACCCATGGTGCCACCAAACTGAGTAATCATCGGCACCACCGCCTTCGGGTTGGTGCAGGTGACAATGGTTCCGGTCACGCGGCTCTCCGGCGTGACTGGCTGACGAATGGTCTCATAGGTCCAGATACTTGGTCCAAGTGCTTCAAAGCCCTTGGACATCACCGGTCCAAAGTTCACTAGGAATCCGTCGATCTCCTGGGCTTGTTCCTCAGGAAGGTTGGCGACCACCGAGTTGATCAGGTTCATCAGGTTCTTCAATTGAACATTGACGCGACCAAACGACACAGCGTCCGGTCCGATCATCGGTGGCGGCGCTTCGATCGGCGCGCTTGGCCCAAACAGTGCCCACACACCAACCCTATCGCCCGGAACATAAATGCCCGAAGTGACTTCAATTTGTCCACGCGGCGTATCGATTCCAATGCCAATGGTCCACGCCTGCACATCGCCAACGAGTGGCTGCAATACTGGCTGCACCATGGCGAGCATGCCTGCGCCCTCACCGGCAATGGACTTCTGCAACGGTCCAGTCAGAATGACTACGGAAATATCCGTCTCGCCCAACTGATCCATCGCGCCTCGGAAATCGCTCTGCTCCGGCAACTTCGCTTTGCGCTTGCCATCAAGGGCGAGCAGCGCGTCTTCCATTCCACCAGCGTCGGTGGATGCCAAGAACCGCGAGCCATCGCGACAGTAGTAGACCTTCTCTGCATTCTTAGCGAATGACAGATCCATTTCAACACCCATCGCGCCACCGCGGCCGTTTCGCTTTGCGTCCGATTTCTGCAAATTGAGTACTTGTACCTCGCGGCCAGCAATGTCTTCCTTCTCAACCGTCACGCCATCCTTTTTCACGGACTCGGCAATGACGGCATCGAACAGCTTGGCCATGCCATCCGCCTTCGCACCCCAATCTCCGTAAACCAGTGCGTGTGACTGCTCGACGTCAAGCTCCTCATCATGCACAGTGAAGAGCGTCATTCCGCCCGTGGTTGGCCAATCGATCGTGCCTTCCGGAATGCCCAACTCTTTGAGGCGGTCTTCCATGGCATTCTGCGCACCACCATCGGTGCCGAGCACTTTTGCCATTGGCGCCGTCTTCAGGAATGCCTGAATCGGCGTGTTACGCCAACGCTCAACTGTCTGTGTCAACTGGTCTGCAGACACGATCACGTAGGTCGTATCCGGCGCAATCGCGCGGATCGGCATGGGGCCATCGGCGGCGAATGCCTGCGGCGACACAAGCGACACAACGAAGGCAACCGCACTGGCGGCAATGATGTTGATGTTGATATTCATGGTGTTCAAGTGATGCAATTACTTGTTTGGCGAATCAGAACCCGGGACGGCGCGCGCGGGACTCGCCGCTGGCTTCGATGAACCGTCCTCCAGTTCGCTCGGCGGACCTGGCTGCGGACGCGGCGGGGCTGGGTGATAGAAGTGCCCAGAATTTGGATTGTTCTTGTCGAACGCAAATGCCTCACGGTGACGCACAAAGTCCTTCACGTATCGCGCCGGGATAGCAAACCCAACATTCTCCCCAAGCGTGATCTTCATGTTGGTAATGCCCACTACTTCACCGCGCATATTGAACAGCGGACCACCGGAATTACCGGGATTGATAGGCGTATCAGTCTGAATGTATGTGCGCCCGTCCAGCTGCATGGCGGGCACGCTGACCACGCCTTCTGTGAGGGTTCGCTCCAGACCAAGCGGGTTGCCGATCGCAAACACCCGCTGCCCTGCATCAAGGGCATCGTCAGCCTCCACTGGAGCCACAGGAAACGGCTTACCGTCTGGGCTCTTCAGTTTGATGAGCGCCAGGTCAAGCGAGTTGCTGACCGCCTCAATCTCAACATCATCGATATCCGTGCGCTTCAAGCTGCCGTCTGCTTGACGCACCCAAATGGTGGCACGCAGTGATCGCTCACCTTGAATGACGTGTGCGTTGGTGATGGCAAATCCGTCCGGACTGATGATGACTCCGGAGCCAAGACCGCCCGGGGTACTCACCTTGATCACTGACGCGCCCAATCCCTTGGCAAGTTCCTTGGGCGGCAGCGTTGGCAAATCCTTCGCGATGAAGAAGAGTTGTGACACATCGGGCTTCAGTGCGGCGCCAGAATCGTCACGCGTCACCGAGTCAACTTGCTCCATGTCCACCTGCACCACATCGGCGCCCATATCGACCCAGACCGCGCGATCGGTCTGCTTCAAGATCTTGCCATCGATGGATGCCCCGCTCCGCAGTTTGACCACATCCCCGGATGCGATGGTTGCGACAGCGACAGCAAACACGGGAACTATTGATCGGAAATTGATTTGCATGGTTCGATGACCTCTCCGGGAAACCTTACCATATGCGCCTCGCGCGGCAGCCGCACGCGCGTCACCTCAGGCCGAGTAACCATCATGAATATCCGCCCTCACCGCTCCTCCGTCCGGTTCGCCAGCGCCAGTCTCGCTTTCCTGACCATCAGCGCCGTTGCATTGGCCGCCGACGACATCGCCCGCCACTTTGGATTTGCTGCGCTTGAAGTTCTGAAAGTCGATCCGAAGGCTGGCCCCTTCGTGATCGCTGACATGAATGGCGACGGACTGGAAGACGTTGTGGTCATTGACAATTTCAAGAACCGCATTGACGTGAACTTCCAGAAAAAGGGTGCCAAGGAAACCGATGACGCCCCTGCCGTGCGCGGCGTCAATGAGTTCCCGGAACACTGGCGTTACAAGCGCGAGAGTGTGACCGTTGATCGTGCAGTGGAAGCCGTGGTCGCCTGTGACTGGGACAGCGACGGACTCATGGACATGATCTACGCCGGCAACAGTCCTCCGGGGGTGGTGTTCGTGCGTCAGACCGAGCCGGGTCAGTTCAAGGTTGCACGCAAGCAGACCATTCGCAATCTTGGTTCAAATCCCAACGGGCTGGCAGTTGCCAATCTTGTGGGCGGAAGCGCCAAGGAACTGGTCAGTATTGTTGATGGCAAGATTTCCATCTGGCCATTGGACAAGGACACCACCGGCGCCCCAACTGAACTCAGTTCCGGCGGAACGCGCGTGGTGGCGGTGATTCTGGAAGACTTTGACGGTAACGGAACCACTGACATCATTGGCGTCGTTCCTGAAGATCCCGCTCCAGTGCGCGCATGGTTCACCGAACGCCAGGGCGACAAGTTGTTTGTTGGCCCGCAAGTGCGCTTTGAGATGCCCGCAGTGCGCGAAGTCTGCGCCGTGCGCCTCCCCAATGCCAAAGCAGCCCTGATTGGCGCTGTGGAGCGACCCACCAAGCGAGTGACATTCAATCGCGTGGGACGCGGTCGCATTGAAGGGGCTGGATCTCGCGACTCCAGCTTGGTGACTTGGAGCTTTGAAGATCCCCAGAACCGCAAGCGTCGCACCCTGTTTGCCGACGTCAACGCCGATGGTATGACCGATGTGGTGGCCACCAACACGTTGGCGAATGCGGTGATGACCTATCGACAAGAGAAACTGAAGGGACTCAGCGCACCGGTGGCAAGCCCATCGTTTGCTGATCTTGATGCCATCGCTGTTGCACCAACCAAGGACGGAGCGATTGTCTTCAGTCTTTCGGAAAAGGAAGGCGTTGTCGGCCGCAGCGAAACCGGACCTGATGGTTCAATCGGATTCCCCCTTGCAGTGCAGTTGGGCGCCGGACGCACACCAGTCTCTATCAACCTCGTTGATCTCGGCGGCGAGCGCAACTTGGCGGTGGTAGCGAAGGATGGCAAGAATTTCGTAGTGGAGCTGGTGCCCGTCGATGTTCCGGTTGATGCCGCAAAGCGCGTGACCATCAACCTGGGAGCGCAGAGTCGATCACCCAACGCGGTCTCGTCCGTGGACGCTGATCAAGACGGTCTGACGGACCTGTTGGTCTTCACGCCGGAGAAGCCGATGATCATGTTGCAAGCACAGGCGGCCGGGAAGGTGTCTGCAGAGGCAAGTGCAGCTGGCGACGCCGCGAAGGCCGCTGACTTGTCGGCTGACAAATCAGCCGACAAGTCAGCTGATAAATCAGCCAGCAAGCCTTCGGACAAGGACAAAGCAGCGGACGCTGTTCCTGCACCTTTCAAGGTGCTGGAATCGAAGGACATGGGTCAATTCGGTCTCGTTCAAGCCGCTACCGGCGACAACACACTGGTGGCCGATGTTGACGGAAACGGCAAGGGCGAACTGCTTGTTGCCGATCGCAACTACGTCCGCGCCCTGCGCTATGAGCCCAAGCCCGCCAACGGCGCAAGCCCCGGCTGGCAAGTGGTCACGCAGATGAACGCCAAGAATCCAGATGCCAAGCTGGTGACGCTCACCTCACTCGGTGACCGACTGGTGGCCGGCGACCGCGACGGTGCGCGCGCCATCATCTTTAGTGCAGGCAAGGATTCCAAGTGGGAGCAAGCGGAGGTCATTGAAATCCCCGGCTTCAAATTCTCCCAACTGGTGGCTGGCAAATTTGCCGGCGACGGCAATGATGGTCTGATTGCCGTGGGCGATGACAGCTTTGCGCTCGTTCGTCTTGGTGGCGAGCGCATCGTCCTGGAAAGCGTTGGCACATGGACCAGCGATGATCCGCGCCAGACTCCGCACGAGTTGGTGGTCGGCGATCTCAACGGCGATGGCTACACCGACGTGGTAGTTCTGGACGGCGGCGAGCAAATGGCCGATGTCCTTACCTTCAGTCAGGCCGAGCGCCTGCTACACGCGCTTGCATTCAAAGTCTTTGAAACCCGCATGTTCAGCGGCGGTGATCGACAAGAGTTTGAGCCAAGCATGGGCGAGATTGCCGACGTCACCGGCGATGGCCTGAACGACTTGGTACTGCTCGCACATGATCGGCTCCTGATCTATCCGCAGGCAAAGGGCGGCGATACTGCCAAGTGAGTACTCCGGCGAGCGAATCCAGCCGAACCGAGCAGCTCTTAGCGGTCTCGCGCAAACTGGCTGCCTCTGGAGATCTGCAATCGATCCTTTCGGTGGTGATCGATGCGCTGCGCGACTTACTTCAGGCTGAGCGCGCTACCGTGTTTGAGTTTGATCCCAAGGCGATGGAACTCTTCACGCAGGTGGCGCACGGCATTGGCGAAGTGGGCGGTACTCCAAACGTCATCCGCATCCCCATGACCGCAGGCATTGCCGGCGCTGCCGCAACTTCGAAGCAGATCATCAACATTGCCGACGCCTATGAAGATCCCCGCTTCAATCGCGCTATCGATATAAAGACCGGATATCGCACGCGCACCATCTTGGCGATACCGCTCCTTGATCATGAGGGCGCGCTGGTTGGTGTTGCGCAGGTGCTGAATCGGCATAGCGGAACGTTTACTGCCGCCGATGAGTCACTCGCCTCGGGCCTCGCGGCCAATGCCGCGGTGGCCATGAAGCGCGGTCGATTGATCGAAGATCGCGTGGAACGCGAGCGCTTGGAGCGAGAAATGGACGTTGCCAAGGACATCCAAGCAGGAACCTTCCCCAAGGACATTCCGCAGATTCCTGGCTGGGATATTGCTGGTGAGAGTTGCCCCGCAGAGACATGCGGGGGCGATGCTTACGACGTGATTGGTCTGCTCAACGGAAGTATTGCCTCGCCTGGAGATCAGCCTGACGAGTATGTATTTACTATTGCCGATGCCACTGGTCACGGCGTTGCCAGCGCGCTCTCAAGCGTACAAATGCGCGGCATGTTGCGCTTGGGTCTTCGCCTGCGGCATCCAATTGTCAAACTTGCGGAGGAGATCAATGCGCAGTTGTGCGAAGATCTTCCCGATGGACGTTTCGTGACCGCTTGGCTTGCGCGCCTTGATTGCCGAACCGGTGCAGTCCACACTATTTCTGCCGGTCAGGGCCCCATTCTGATCTATAGCCGCGCGACCGACACGTTCGTCACTCAGGGAGCAGACATGCCGCCGCTTGGCGTTGTAGCCCTGCCCTACGCCGATGATGATTCACAGCGTTACACCTTAGCCACCGGAGACATCCTGGTAGCCATTACTGACGGCTTCTATGAGGCCGCTGATCCGGCGCGCGTCTTGTTTGACGAAGATCGCATCCGCGCGATCGTGCGCGGCGCAAGAAGTAGTACCGCTCGTGAAATCCTGGACGCTATCAAGCGCGAAGTACACGCGTTCACGCAGAACGCGCCTCTGGAAGACGACCAGACGGGCCTGATCATCAAGCGGCTGTAAGACCTTTGCTCGCGCTCATGTTTGGGGCGCCCGCGCCAGTGCCAATGCGCGTGTCCGTGCAAACTTTACTTCGCACGCAGCCGCAACACTCCGTCGCGCTTATCCGCGGGGTCGGTAAGCGCATCACGGAATGGAACAGTTAATTTGCTCACCCCGAACGCTTGCTCATGCGCGTCCCATGCTGCTGCGCACGCGGGGAAATCCCCGCGTGCGAAAGCTTGCACTGCGCGATCCACGCTCTCAATCCAACCCACTTGCGGATCCTCCACCAGCATGGTGAACAGGTCGATCGGAATACTCTGCCCCACCACCACGACGCGGCCGAGCGACACAATGGCCAGGCCGCCGGAATCACGAATCAGGGCACGCGTATTTCCGCAGAACAGGATTGCTGTACCGAACTGCTTGTTGGCACTCTCCAATCGCGCAGCGAGGTTGGCACTGTCACCAATCACCGTGTAATCGTTGAGGTCGGGCGGAGCTCCGCAGTCACCAATGGTCACCGGACCGGTGGCAACGCCAAGGCGCAGTGAAACCTTTGGAAGCGACTGTCGATCCGGTCGCTCGCCAATGGCCTTCACCACACGCTGGCATGCTCGACACGCCTCCGCTGCCAGCTGCCCCTGCTCCGGCTCCGATTCAAACGCGCTCCAAAAAGCCAACAACCCGTCACCCAAGAACTTGTTGACGTACGCGCGGCGTTCGGTCAGTTCATGGGCCATCGCGGACATGTACAGATTGAGCGTGGCAACCACGGCTTCCGAACCTAACGTTTCGCTGATAGTGGTAAATCCGGCAAGGTCGCCGAACAAAATGGTGGCCGTCCGCTGCTCCCCGCGCATGGACAAGGCATCCGGATTGGCAGCCAAACGTTCAACAAGCTGCGGACTGACTCGCGCACGAAACTGGCGAGTGATACGCGCCTTTTCACGCTGGTTAACGACCGCAGCCGTGGAAACACTTGCAGCCTGAGACGCAATGGCCGCAAGCACCGGCACCGCCACTGGAATCATCAGGTCATAAAATTCAAAGGCCCAGAATCCAGAGAGAAGTATCCATGCGCCAGCGATAGAAAATGCCACCGCCGTACTGATACCCGCGCCCGACTTCCACGCAATCACCGCACAGATCAGACCGAACACTGCGCCGATGAGCGACCCGCTCCATGGCGGCCACAGATACACGGATTGACTCGAAATCACCATGTCCGCCACTGCGGCATGAAAGTACACGCCAGGTGTACGTGGACCATTGACGGTATTGATCATGTCGGCCATGACCCCTGTGGCAGTGAACCCAACAAACACCAAGCGGCCCTCAAGGCCATCGCGGCCGGTGCCGCCATCGGGGCCATAGCGGGCCCTCCTCGCAGCATCAGCAATGAGCTTGCGCGATGCCGGGATCTCTTGATCAAGTCTCCACCATTCACGGTACGTGCCAACCTGCTTTCGCTCATCGTCAGTGGCGTCCTTGATGTCGCCGGTGCCGCGTACCGAAAGATCACCGGCAATGAACTCGCCCTGCTCTTTCACAGCAGCGCGCACCGCTGCGTCCACCGGTACCAGTGTCATCGCCTCGGCCGGAATCGCCTGCAGGGCAGCAATGTCTGCGCCAAGATCTCGATAGCGCTGCTCCTGCTCAGCCAGCAACTTGCGCTGATTGGCAAGATCAATCAATGCGCCGATGTTAATCACCCCAGTCTCGTCGCGCTCATCGGCTGACTCAACAGTACCACCGATCGCCTCAAACATTTCAGTGGGCCAATCAACATAGATGTGGCCATTCTCAAGTGGTAATCGACGCCCATCAGTAAATACCAATGCTTCGGGCTCCTCACGAATTGAAGCCGGCGCGATACCCATTTGCAGCAACCCTGCCGCCAAACCAAACTGCGGCAATGATCCGTACGGCGTGCGCCAAAATGGTCGAACGCGCCGGGTCTGACCATCGTTGTCAGGATCACAATTAACAAAGCCAACACCTGCGGCGCGCTCTGCGAACTGCGCTATCGGGGGCGCGTCCATCGGGGAACCGACAATCGAGAGCGCGTCCGTCGCCGAGTCTTCGCGCTTACTTGCTGACATAAATCGCGCAAGTATCGCGAATGACTGATCGCGATCAAACGCCTCATTGACTGAGTTACGTTCAGCGAAGCGGTCGAGGGTTACGTCCTGCTTGGTGAGTAGCAATCGATACGCCTGCGCATCAGCGGGCGGAGTACCGGCGTTGCGAAGGCGCAACAGTTCCTTCCACGCTGCAAGTTTTTTGAAGTAGGTGGAGCGATCCACGAAACGATCGCGGCGGACACCTTCGAGTCCAGCCTGATCAGCAATGGCCTTCGGCTCGGCAGTGATGTCTTCGGCGATCGCCGCCACTAACGAATTCAACGCCTGCTTCCCCTCCTCGGACCGCCAGAGTGCTACCTCTAATCGACCTTCGTCCATATTGACGGCCAACACGGTGGGGTTGCGGCCAATACCAGCAGCCAACGCAGTATCCGCGGCTCCCGACTGAACGTCGGTGAACAGGATGTCACTCGCGACCGTGCGCGCGCCAGCGATGGCAATCTCATCAAACGCCAGTGCCAGCACATCGCGAGGCCACGGCCATCGACCGATGGTGTCCAGAGCGCGGTCATCAATCGCTACCAGCACTACCGATTTACTGAGCGGCTCCGGTATGCGTCGTGCCCGTAAAAATCGCTGATCTTGGCTCCACCACTCAAATCCGTCCAGCAGACCAGCCATACCAACCGCGATCACCGCGAGGGTGGCTGCAAGGCCAGCAAACAACACGATTCGGGTAGGAGCCTTCACTGGCGCGAGTGTAGCGATCAGTCACTTACCGTTGCTGACGATTTGCTGCGCACTTGCGGCGCTTCCGGCAGCACGCGCAGAGGCTGCATTGGCCATGATTGCCTGCGCCTCGGCCCCAGCGGCAGCCGCTTGAGCACGACCAACATAGTTGCCCATACTGCGTCCAAACAGACGACCCGCATTGGTTGACGCGGTCTGCTCCATCTGCCGAGCCTGCTGCACCGAACTATTCAATTGCGCGGCGATGGCAAGCGCCTGCGAACGCGCGTCCGAGCTAGCGATTGCAGCATTTGCCGCCGTGTCGGTCTTCGCCCGCGAAGAGAGTGCCTGGGCAACATCATCAAAGAACTGGGCCTGAGTGGCCAGCGCGGCGGTGGTGCCATCGGCCGTCTCCACAGCCTGTCGACGCGATGCCGCCGCAGCCTCAAACTGCTGACGGTTAGTGCCAAATGTGTCAACGTTTGGTTGAAGCCGCACAGCGTCTGCTTGGAATCTGATCGCGCTGATAGACGCACGCTTGGCTGTTGCCGCTGATCCAACTGCACTCGTCGCTGCTACCCGAGCCGCGTTCGCTGATTCCGTGGTCGCAGCACTCTGTATCACCGCGCCCGCCGAATCTCCACTCTGCGCCGCCGCACCGGTGCGCAGCAATCCCGCGCCCGCTGCGGCCTCGTGCGTTTCGGCCAAGATGCGCGAATCCGTGGCGCCAATAAACGCCTGTTCAGCATTTCCTGCCGCTCCTTCGGCGCCATCAAAGGCTGCCACCATCTGCGTACTAACCGTCGCCATTTCGTTCAAGGAAACCATCACCGACTGCGCGCCCATCTGCGCCGATCCCGCCTCTGCTGCAGCGCCAGCGGTAAAGCGCCCGAACGCCAGCGCACCCGCTTCATTCGCCGTGGTGTATCGGGTTTGACCGGAAACCAAGTCGGCCTGCGCCTGTGCACCAATGCTGGAGTTCGATGCCAGCAGTGAATTGATATTGCCGGCAATGGCTTCCACGCGGTTCTGCTGGGCAACTAATACCAGTGACGCCACCAATTGCTGTGCAGCCACGGCACGCGAATTCGCATCAGTAGCGTTGGCCGCGCTCAGTGCCGATGCCCGAGCGAAGCTGCCAACACGTTCCACTGAAATTCCAAAGCGAACGCTGAGTTCTTGAGTGACATCCGCGAGTTGCTGTGCCGCCATGGCCGATTGCGTTGCCAAGTCCGCGCGACCCGCGGCGTCGGAGGCACGCATATTGATATCCACACTCGCAGCGAGAATTGCATCAATGGCCACGGATGCTTGCGCGGTAAGTCCTGCCAAGTCACGCGGCGTTACTGCACCGCCGAGAATCTGCTCCAACTCCGCAGCGCCACCTGATACGCCGAGCGACGAGCCGTCCTTGGCACCTTGGAAGGCTTGGTCCATGGCACTCAGCGAATCAATGACCGCGTCACTTCCAAGGTAACGCTCCGCGGAAGTCGATCGCTCTAGGCCAGCAATTCCTGAGTCCATTTCATCGGCGGCCGAGTTGAGCGTCTGTAAATCGGCGCGAATTTGCTGACCAGTCGACGCGGCCTGTTCGTTCTCGTCAATTGCACGCGCGTACAGCTCGCTCGCTGCATCAAACGCGGATGCCTCCGCAATTGCGGCATTGGCTGCGTCGTTCGTTCGTGAGTCAATCGCGATGACTGCTGCAAGCGCGGCATCGGTATCTGCCAGCGTGCGCATCATGAAGGCGTATCCCACACCTTCCAGGACAGTTTCGGCCTCGTTGACCGTTCTCTTCAGTTGACCGCTACGGCGTGTCACTCCACTATCAACTGCAGCCCACTGACCGACCAACCGAACGCGCTCTGACAGCAGGCGCTGATACAACTGCTCAACCAATCCGATTGATTCGGCGCGCAGATCGTCGGCAGCTGCTGCCCGCGCCGCCTGTAATGCGCCCAATGCCGCATACGTTTGGTTCAACGACCCCGTGGCCGCAACGAGCCGTGCCAGTGACTCGTTCGCCAGTACCGTCATCTGCGCGGTGGGTGATGCTGCCCGCAATTGTTCAATCAGACCATCGAGTCGCAGTACTGCTTGCTGAGCGCTTGCCGCCACATCGGCGATTCCGCCACCCGACTGCACCATGGCGCTGAGCGACGCGACCGCCTGTTGATACTCAGCCATAGCCGCTTGCGCGCCAGGTCGAGTGGTTTGGTCCATTGATGTAATCGCTGCTTCTAGGTCAGCGCGATCAAAGTTCATCGATGCGCGCTCACTAGACGCCGCATCACGCGCGTCACCCATCGCCATGATGGCCCGCCGAGCTTCGTCAATAAGCTGCAGCAGCCGGTCACTTGATCCACCGCCGCCGCCAGACGTCAATTCGAGTGGCGCACTTCCTTGTGGCGGGCCTAAGCCGCCCAGAATCACGCGGATTGCTGCCAGCGCATCGGATGCCTGCGTGCGTCCATCGTCAAAGACGCGGAAGTGCGTCTCCGCGGCGGGCCTCAGGGAATCACCAACACGCGCGGCGCGCTCATCGAACGAGGCGATTGCATCGTTAGCAATCGCGCCCTGCTCGCCTGCCGTACTCAGCGCGTATTCATGTGCCTCGAGCGCCGAATTCGCCTCATCGCGGCGCAGCGAAGCCAAGTCTTGCAACGCAACCAGCGCATCGCGCTGTGCATCAATCTCCTCCAGTTGACCGTCCGCCTGCATCAAGTACTCAATCGCGTGCGCGACATTGGTGTTGGCAACATTCACTTGGGACTGCACGCGACTCACCACATTGTTGTCGCCGCCCGAGCGACCAGCAGCCTTTTCCGCTCGCGCGGAAGTTCTGTTGGCGGTGGTTGCCTGTGCCGAACTTCCTGGCTGCGAGGGCGCCGCACCGTTCGCGGCGGTTTGAACTGCCTCGCTCTGCGTGGTGACCGGCAATCCAGTTCCCGTAGCAGGCGCACTGGCAGCTACCACCGCTGAGTGGGCTGGATTCTGCAAACTGGACGAACTTGCCGCGTCCCGTGACATTTGCACCGTGGTGTTATTGAGCGTCCACTTCAACTCGATCGCATTTATCGCATTGCGTCGCGCACCCACGACCTCAACTTGCTTGAGCGGCCCCGTGGCAACGGCAAATTCCGTACCACGCACGGCCAACGTGGTACTTGGAGTGACCACTTTAAAATCATTGGACAGACCCACTTTGTCAACTTTGAAATCAGCGCGACCATGTTTCACCGCCGCAGCGGTCCGCAGTGTGTCGCCATCTTGCACAATAGTTGGTAGTTGGAACAATGTTCCTGCATCAATCAACGCCGTGGCGTTTCGACCAACGCGCATCGCTGCATGCGAACGCAGACCGGTGCGAACTTCAACGCCCGCCGCAACAACATCATTTACTTTGGCGTCCTGCCATGGACTGGTTTCATTGGCGCGCCATTGCACCTTGCCGGCAACATCAATGAAGACTGCACGCAACGGGTCGCCCGCGGGCGCTTCCGTAGCGGCTGGATCAGCTACTGCGGTTGTCCCAGCGGGTACGGGGGCCACTGCTGCATCCTGAGCCAACGCGGCCGACCACACCGCACCGGAACTCACCGCCGCAAGAAGGAGCGAAGTGATACGAACCGCACCCACGCCCGCGAGTTGCTGCGAGAACACCTTGGGCGAACGGATTCGGTCATTGTGCGCTGAGTCAGGCACGGTCATCTTTCGGTTGATTTCGTTACGTCCCACAGTACCCCTACGCGCGTCGCCTTCGGCAAGTGCGACCATCCTGACAAGCAGACCTGCCGAAGCCATCACCATCCAATTCCACGAACCAATCAGCAAGTAAATCGACACCGCACAGGAAACATTTCCTGGAAGCCCAAGTGGACTATACGACCGATCTAAGTGCCTTTCTAGCAGAATCTTCCGTCAATACCGCACTTAAGGAACCTCACTGGGCTCTGGAGCAGGCGCGCTTGGGGCGGTGAATGCCGAGTTGGGCAGCCCAAATTCCACAGAACTCTGGTCGAGGAGCTGATTGGGGGCTCCGGCGGGGATCACGCCCTCGCCCGATGACCCGCTCGTGGGTGACTCCGCAAGCGCCAAGGCCTTGCCAGATTTCTGGACCCGAGCCAGGCGGTTGATGAAATCAACGAATTCCCGACCCGAAAGCGACTGGTTCTCGGTCCGAAGCGGAATCACATCCATGAACACCAGTTCCTTGGTGGCGTAGCGCGGGATCGGCCCCATGAGGCGCATGGTCAGTCCACCCTTGATCCCAACAATGCGACAGGCCGCCACCGACATCCAGCCAATCTGCGCGCTCTCATCCGCGGGTGGATTCCATCCGCTCCCGACCCACTGCTTCTGGCGCGCAACGGCCACGCGGCCTTCATAGGTGCTGGAGAGGTCCGTTCCGTCTGCAAAGACGATCAGTCCGTGCAGCGCGTCATCGTTGGTTACCACCATCTGCTTCTCCAGCGCGTCAAGGAAGTCAAGTTCCTGCGACGAGCGCGGGAATTGATCCACCGCACTGTCCTTGATGCGCGCGCGTTCACACCCAATACAACAGCACATCAGTAGCACACTGGCAACGCACATGGTGATGACACGATCAGAACGCATACGTCGCTCCAACATAGATGAATTGACGGGGCTGGCTTTCGGTATCAGTGAATAGCGGCGTATTCGGTACAAAGACACCATATCGAAAGCTTGTATTGAGATCGCCAAAGATCCGCACGTCGATATTGAAGTCATACTCGCTGCCCACTATGTTTGAGCCACCGAAATTAGTGGGCACCGAGATGGGCGCGTCAGCATCAAACCGTGTGTACAGAAATGCCGTGCCGCTAAAGCGTGTTTCACTGAGGCCGTCGATCCCCTTAAACGGATTGAAGGACAGAGTGAACGACGGAATGATCATGTTGGACGCTTCCGGAGCGAGCACTAACCCGGTGTTGACATAGCCAAGCGAATTGAATGCCGTGTCCGTCTTCCCGGGCTCGATACCGCCGTAGGTGTTCCCGGAGTCAAGTCGATACACCGAGCCAGAACCCGCAAGCATCTGGAAGTCAACACGTGCATCGCTTGAATCACGCGCCAGCCACGACAGTCCAACCAGCCCTGCCTCGGCAAGAATTGGCACCGTCTTCTGTGGTCGCCCCAGTTCATCGGGCGGGAGGTCCGAATCATGCTTGATGGGGTCGGAAAGCGTGGTACCCGTCTCCACCGCAAACTCAATGCGATAAAGAAAATCACCGCCAAGCGCACCGTTGATTCCCGTGCCCCAATACTGACTTTCGTAATTGAATTTGGTCTCGACCTGAAAGTCAGCCGGCACACCGCCGGGCAGCATTTCCGTCTGCCCCGCATTCTGGTCCCACTGCGCGAGCGCATACGCAAACGGAACATGCGCACCGAGCTTGCAATCCACTTTCCCTCCCAAATAGAAGCGATTGGTATCGGTGTCGTACCCGGTACGTGAGGTATCCCAGTCAATCGTGTCGTGCCCAGCGGTGATTCCAGCCAGGCCACTCAGCGCTACTGCTCCGAAACTTGCATCGGCGGTGGCCGCATACATGTAGTCCGCAAGCGTGAGACCGTTCGCCCACATGACATACTGGCGACCAATGCGTGCCTTGGCGGTCCACTCACGCGTGGCGCCATCCTGTGCGGCCATCCAGTTACTCAGATCAATCTCCGCCCAATAGATCTCTCCGATCGGCACCTGCCAACCCTCGCCCGAGGACGAGAAGTCCCCAATGGTGTTCCAGTCGTTGTACTCAATGCGCAGTCGACCAAAGAAGCGAGCGTAACTATCAATTTCCACGCGACCATACAGGCGCGCGTCGTAGGTATTCAAGTACTGCGCTTGGCTTGACGAATCATCAACCTCGCTGAATCCGTAGCGAAAGTAACCGCCGTAGTCCATCAGGATGCGTTCGGCGATGGGGGTATTGGCGAAAAACTCGCGCCGATACTCGGCGTCTTGGAAGTTGAGAAGGGTCTGTAACTGCGCGGCCGGATCCGTGGCTGGACGAAGCGCGTTCGCTAGATTTGCAGGAGTCTGCGCGTGTGCAAGCGAGGCAAGCGCGACGGTGGCGAGTGCCACGCCGCCACCGACACTCTTCCATCGGTCGCTCCCACGATCCATCATGGATGAATACGGTACCGAACTCGTCGCAGTGCCGTGCGGCGGGCGGTACGCTTGGCCTTCATGGATTTGGTCATCCTTGGAACCGGCGATGCGTTCTCCGCCAAACACTTCGGCAGTTCTGCTGTGGTGCTTGGAAGTGGGGGTCACGTACTCATTGATGCCCCCGATGCCTTGATGCGCGCCTTTGCAAGCGCATCAGCCGCGACCGGAGTGAACATTGGACCGGGCACAATCAACGACATCCTGTTGACGCACTTGCACGGCGACCATGCCAACGGACTGGAGGCGTTTGGATTCTGGAGGTGGCTCGAGTGGCGCCGTACTGGTCATCCACTTGCTCGGCTGCACACCACCTCGCAGGTCGCCGAGCGACTCTGGCAACGTTTAGCCCCATCGATGGATCAGGGCGGCACCGCAACGCTGGCTGACTACTTTGAATTGCGAGTCCTCCCAAAGACCGCCACCGCGCACATTGCAGGCCTCGCAGTGCAACACCGCATGGGGCGTCACACCGTGCCGACCTGCGGCTTCCGGATTTCCGACGGCAAGCGAACACTTGGCTGGAGCGGCGATACCACCTGGGACGCTGGTCATGTGGAATGGCTATCCACCGCTGACTTCATTGTTCATGAGACCAGTCCAGCGCCGGCGCATACTCCCGTGGAGTACTTGAACGCCCTGCCTCCGGAACTGCGAGCCAAGATGGCCCTCGTACACATGCCCGATGACTTCGATGTTTCATCGACAACCATTCGCCTCTTGAAGGATGGCGAATTCATCACTATCTAAACGCGCAGCGCCCGGCTTATCACCGAGCTGACATGACCACGTAACTCAACCCGTGCGGACCGGTGTATTCGGCCATCGGGCGAATCAGGCGGTTAGCCGCCAGTTGTTCCATGCAGTGTGCGGTCCATCCGCTGATGCGGCTGATGGCAAACATGCAGGTAAAGATGTCCAGGTCAATGCCGATCGAGTGATACGTGGTGGCACTGAAGAAATCCACATTTGGATAGATGCCCTTGGCAGCCACTTCAGCCTTCATGATGTCCTCAATCTTGGTGGACATCTCATAGAGGCCTTGATTTCCCGTGTCAGTTGCAATCTGCTTGGCGAACGTCTTCAAGTAGCCAGCGCGCGGGTCGTACGCCTTGTAGACGCGGTGGCCGAAGCCCATGATCCTGTCCTTGCGGGCGAGGCGCTCCTTGATGTACGGCTCCACGTTGTCCATGGTGCCAATTTCATTGAGCATGTGCATCACTTCTTCGTTGGCGCCGCCGTGCAGCGGACCCTTCAGTGTGCCAATGGCCGTAGTGATGGCGCTGTACATATCGCTGAGCGTGCTGATGGTGACGCGAGCGGCAAAGGTGCTGGCGTTCAGACCGTGGTCGGCGTGCAGAATCAGGCAGACGTCAAGCGCCTTTGCAACGGCAACAGTTGGCCGCGCACCATTCAACATGTTCAGGAAGTTGGTGGCCATGTCCATCGTCGCATCCGGACGCACCAGCGGCTTGCCCTTGCGATGACGATCAAAGTTCGCAACGATGGTTGGCGTCTTCGCCAAGAGTCGCACCGACTTGCGCCAGTTTGCCTCGGGCGAATTGTCGTCGGCTTCGCGGTCAAACATTCCCAGTGACGAGACCAACGTGCGCAACATGTGCATCGGATGCGCAGTGCGCGGGGTCTCGCGGATCATCTGCCAGACTGCTTCCGGGAGGTCGTACTCGGCGCGCAACTCCGCGGCCAGGGTGGCAAGCTCCGCGGCGTTCGGCAAGCGGCGATTCCATAGGAGGAACACGGTTTCCTCAAACGTGGAATTGCGGGCTAGGGAGTCGATGTCGTATCCGACATACTCCAAGACGCCCTTGGCGCCATCAATGAAGGACGCCTGCGTCTCTGCGGCGATCGTGTTGGCAAGTCCCTTGTCAAATACGGGGGCGGCGGTCATCGTTACGGCTCCTGTGGCGAGTGCGGTCATGGTGGATTGCATACTCTACCCCACTCGTGATTCCAATTGCTACCGACCAAGCCCCACGCCGTACCCCGGTGGTCACGATCGCCCTGATCTTGACCAACGCATTGGCGTACCTCGTCATGTTGGGGGCCATCCGAGGGTCGGATGACGGCATGGCTTCATTTGTTTTTCGTTGGGGTCTGAGTAAATCCGCCTTCGAATGGTGGCAACCGGTCACCTATCTGTTTGTGCATGACGGCGGCAGCCTGTGGCACTTGGCAGGCAACATGATCTTCTTGTGGGCCTTTGGAAGCGCGGTAGAGGGCCGGATGCGCCACGGCGGGTTCTTGGCCTTCTACTTAGTGGGCGGGATAGCGGCTGGGCTGGCGCAGATTTATCAAAGTGGCGCACCCGTCATTGGCGCAAGCGGCGCCGTGTCGGCGGTGACGGGCGCGTTCATCGTGCTGTTCCCGCGGGCGCGCGTAGCGGTCCTGTTCTTGTTCTCAGTGATTCCAGTACCAGCCATGCTGTTGGTGGCGCTGTACTTCATGATGGACTTGTTTGGCGCGATGGGCGCCGGGCGCGGCGGTGTTGGCTACCTGGCCCACATCACCGGGACGGTGTACGGAATGACGGTCACGCTGCTACTGATCGGTGCGGGCGCCATCAAGCGCACGGACATGGACCTCCTCTATCTGCTGCGACAATGGAAGCGCCGCCGCGACATGCGCGCCGCGCTCACCGGAAGTCAAGCCGCCGTTGGACCATGGGCCTCCGCTGGCAAAGACGGTGCCGAGCGCGTTGCGAAGAGTGCCGTTGGTACTGCAACCCCGGCTGCCCCGCCAAGCGCTGCATCACTGGAACGAGCCGCTAAGCGAGCGCGCGACGATGCCAGTGCAGCGTTTGGACGCGGTGACTTTATAGAGGCATGCATCGCCTATGAACGGGCGCTTGAACTGGCCCCCGCAGCACCAGAAGCCGACGAAACACGCCTGATGCTTGCGTTGATCCATATGCGAAAGGCACCCGATAAATCCCGTGCCAAGCGTGCATTGGATTCCATTGGCGGTGCACTGCCAGAACGGCTTCGGCCACTCGCTGATGCCCTGCGCACGGAATTGACCGCGTGAACAGCCGCACCGCCGTGAAGATCTGCGGGCTACGCACTGCCGCCGATGCACGCGCCGCTGCCGACGCCGGCGCTTTGATGGTCGGTCTCGTCTTCATCAACGGCTCACCACGTTGCATCAACCGCGACGAAGCTGAGGAGATATTGCTTGCACTGCCAAGCGATGTGGAGCCCGTGGCCCTTCTGGCAGATCCGGACGAAGGCGACTCCGTATTGGCGTGGTGGCGCGGTCGAGTGCAACTTCACGGCAATGAATCAGAAGAGACCTGCCAACGCATCGCTGCGCGCGGCTTGACGGTGATGAAGGGGTTCGCATACACGCCCGAGGCCCTGCAGCGTTGGAATGCATGCAACGCCATCGACATGCTGGTGGTCGACGGGCCACGTGGCGGTGGTGGAGTTCCCTTTGACCACACAGCGCTCGCAGCGCACATGGCCGGACTATCCAAGCGCGTGTTACTGGCAGGCGGACTCACGCCAGAGAACGTGCACGCGGCCATCACCGCCGTGCATCCATGGGGCGTGGATGTTTCCAGTGGCGTTGAACAGCAACGCGGCGTCAAAGACGCGCAACTGATTGCTCACTTCTGCCGCGCGGCCGGCGTCACACCGCGACGCGCGCCGCCGATCGGGTGACGATCCACTCGGAGATCTGTTGCCGGCGTGATGGCCAGCCCTTGCCGAAGCGCTCACTCAGGAAGTGCTCGTAGAGCCCCATCAGTACTGCGTCAAACGTTCCGATCTGATCCAACCGCTCTTCCGTTTCCAAGCGCGGCGTCTTGGCGGCTTCGCTGACTCCTTGCAGTTTCAGACCGGAAACAGCGAATCGATCGCCCTGCAATACGCATTCAAATTCTTGACCGTGGGCCGCCAAGAGCAGACCCAGTTTCCGTGGCCACTTGCCTGCTTGCAACGCCTTGGTTGCCTCCGGTGATTGCGTTGGCAGCGGTCCGCGCAACGACGCCTTGCCGCCCACGCCCCATGGGCATTCCACGTCGACCACCTTGTCGATGACCACTGCCACGGGCACTTTGGATGTTTCGATCACGCCTTCGCGAGCCTCGGCGTTCCACCACAACCACAGTAGAAAGACATTGCCGAGGAAGTCACGTGGCTCGCCGCCTGCAAGTGCCCACGGAACTTCCGGACGCTTGGCGGCACGACCCGACTGACTCTCTTGTGCACGTGTGACCACCTCTGCGGGCGGCGCAGTAAATGCATCCGGCGCAGCGTCATCAAGGTCCGAAGTCATGCCGCGCGCTTCCATGATGTCTGCCGCAACACCGCCCGCAGAGCGGCGCGACAATTTGCATCCATAGGTGCTCTCAACCAATCCGCGCAACTCCTTGAACGATGTGTCACTGGTAACGGGCGCCAACACCGCGCCGTGCACCAAGTCAAACAGCACCGGCACCATGGTGATGCGACGGTACTTACCCTCAGAGATCTCTTCCTTGCAACGCCGCTCTGCGTCACCGCGAGCGTCGCGCCGCGCAATGCGGCTCAGGCCTCCGCCCGCTGCTTCGTCTTCTTTGGTTCGTCGATCGTCCTCAGCCATGGAGACGTACGCGCGACGAATCTCTGACGGAACCTTGGCCACATCCACACGCATGGCGCACAGAATGGCTCCACTGAACCCACAGTGTTTCCACGCGAAGTCCGAGTCGAATACATGCCGGCCCGTGCACCAACCGCTGGCTACACCCTCGTCGGAAAGTCCACGCGGCTTTACCACGTGTTTACTGAGGAGCGCCAAGGCGCCCTCGTTGGCGTCATCGGGCAAATCGCCAGAGACACCAAATCGCGAGTAAGAAACGGTTCCGTTACGAAATGGCATGTGCACAGTGTCTCCGGAAACTGAGGCTCGGGATCCATAATCGACAGGTCATCCACGACAAAGTGCGTGGAGTGACTACCATGACGGAACGCCCGTGACTTTCGACCTGCGCCGACTTCTTGACGAGCACCGCCCGGATGGCCATCGGCTATTCGCAGAGCATGTCAATCCACGCTTTGCTTCGGTACTGCGAACCATCGGCTTCGACCGATTCTTTGTGCGCGCCGAAGGGCAATACCTGTGGGATGCACAGGGACATCGTTATTTAGATTTCTTGGGCGGTTACGCGGTCTGCAATGTTGGCCGCAACCACCCCACCGTCAAGCAGGCACTCAGTGACTGCTTAGACATGGACCTGCCATCCATGGTGCAGTTTGACGCGCCGCCGCTCGCAGGAATGCTGGCGCGCGAACTCACCCGACGCATCGGTCGCGGACTCGATCGCGTGTACTTCACAAACAGCGGTACGGAAGGCGTTGAGGCGGCTATCAAGTTTGCCCGCGCTGCCACCGGACGCCCAGGAATTCTGTTTGCTGAACGAGGCTTCCATGGACTCACCACGGGCGCGCTCTCACTAAACGGATGCCAGAGCTTTCGCCAAGGGTTCGGACCGTTTCTGCCCGAGACTCGCATGGTGCGCTTTGGCGACCTGGCGGACTTGGAGGGCGCACTGCGGGCGGGCGACGTGGCGGCATTCTTGGTGGAACCAGTCCAAGGCAAAGGCGTGCACATTGCACCGAATGGCTACCTCGCTGAAGCCAGCCGCCTTTGTCACAAGTACGGCGCGCTCTTTGTTGCCGACGAAGTGCAGACTGGGATCTGCCGAACCGGTGAATTCCTAGCCATTGACCACGACCAAGGATGCGAACCGGACATGGTGGTGCTCTCCAAAGCACTGTCAGGCGGGCTGGTTCCGGTGGGCGCAGTGATGGTGCGCCAGCGTGTGTGGGACAAGACATTCTCCAGCCTCGATCGCGCCATCGTCCACTCCAGCACGTTCCATATGGGCGCACTGGCCATGGCGGCCGGGCTTGCCGTTCTACATGTGTGTGATACCGAACAACTGGCCGCGCGCGCCAAGCGCATGGGCGCCCTGCTCCGCGATGGACTTGATGAATTGCGGCAACGCTACGAGTTTGTCAAAGCGGTTCGTCAGCAAGGGCTCATGGTGGCGGTTGAGTTTGGCGCGCCCCAGTCGCTCCGCCTGCGCGCCGCATGGACCGCGATGAATGCCATTGAGCCGGATCTCTTTGCGCAGGCGGCGGTCATGCCGCTCTTTGAAGATCACCGCATCATGTGCCAAGTGGCTGGTCACGGACAACCAACGGTGAAGTTTGTTCCACCGTTAGTCATTGACGAACGTGATGTCGCGTGGGCGGTCGCTGCGTTCGATGATGTGTTGCGTGAGATGCACGGACTTGGCGGACCAGCACCAAAGCTGCTGGCCCGGCTCGGTCGCAACGCCCTCACGCGCCGAACATATGAAGTGGCGGCAACAGAGAGCGGGATGGGCGAGGAGTGACGGAAGAGCATTCCTTCCGACACCGCTCCGCTGATCGCTTGGCGCGGTGGATCGTTGCCGCGCCAGTCGCAGTGGTGGTGAGTTGCCTGCTTCTGGCAACCGTTGCCGTTGCCTGGAGTTGGAACCGGGTTCGTCTTGACGCCAACACCGATTCCCTGATGGGTAACGACCGCCCCTATGTGGCGGAATACCTAAGATTTATCAAGGAATTTGGCGACCTTGAGCATGCCTGGGTAGTGATTGACGCCACCGCCCCCGACGGCACGCTACACACCGGATCCGCGCAGCTTGCGGTTGACATGATCGATGCCCGCCTGCGCAAGGCGCCCAGCATTGACTATGTCAATTCCCGAATCACCGTGCCCGAGCAAATGCGCGTGGCCACTTGGGCCATGCCCACCACCGAACTCGCCGGACTTGTGGAAGGCCGCGACGCATTGCCGATCCTCGCCTCCGACGCAGGAACTGGATCGGTACTTGCCGATGCCCGACGTCGTCTCGATCGCTTGGTGTCCGACGGACTCTTTATGCCGCGCGAGCAGGCCGAGCGCGAAGGCGCCGCCGCGTTTCTTGAGTTGGCGGCCATTGCTTCGGCCGCACCCGACGCACCAGAATTTCTTGGCACGCCGCGCGAGACGCGCTACCTCACCAGCGATAGTGGTCGACTGTTATTCATTGGCGTGATGCCGCGCAAGGATTTCTCGCGCTTTGAAGTGATTGACGAACCACTCGCAGCCATTCGCTCGGCCATGACCGAGGCGCGCGCTGCAAACCCGGACATTTCTATTGGATTGACTGGCAAGCCCGTTCTGCAAGCAGACGAAATGGCTACCACCAACTCCGACATGAACGTCTCCAGTATTGTTGGGTTGGTGCTTTGTACTGCCCTATTTATGGGCGTATTCCGCGGGATCAAATTGCCGCTCTTGGCGCTCTTGGCATTCATGGTTGGTTGCGCGCTCACCTATGCCGCCGCTGCACTGATCTACGGTCGACTCAATCTGCTCAGCATCGTCTTCATGCTGGTGCTGGTTGGTGTTGGTCTTGATTACGGCATTCACATGGTGGCGCGTTACTTAGAGGCGCGTCGACACCTGCCCACGGTGCCTTCCATTATTCACATGATGCGCACCGCAGTGCCCAGCAACTTGGCGGGAGCGCTGACATCGGCTGGCGTGTTTCTTCTGGCGTGGTTCACTGAGTTCCAAGGCTTGCGTGAGTTGGGAGTTGTGTCCGGTATCGGGCTACTCCTGACGCTGGCCGCCATGGTGGTCATGCTGCCAGCACTGCTGGTGATCTTTGATGCGCGTCTTGTGAAGAGCAACGAATCGAGCGCGCCACGTTCGGCATTCTTTTCACAGCGCGAAGGTGTCGACCGCGCGCTGCGCCCCGCGGCTGCATGGCGCGCCGTAGTGATTTCCTGCGCCGTGGCGTTGGCTGCTGGCTGGTATGGATTCACGAACATTCGATTTGAGAGCAATCTACTCAAACTGCAGGCCAAGGGCTTGGAAAGCGTGGAGTGGGAGCATCGAGTGATTGATGACTCTGCTTCTGCAAGTTGGTTTGGAGCATTGATTGTTGGATCAATGGAAGAGATCCCGCCGCTCGCAGAACGCTTGCGCGCGCACCCAGAAGTTGGACAGGTGCGCAGTGTGCTGGACGCAGTGGTCATGGACACGCCGCAACGCGCTGCCTTGCGCATGCAGTTTGCCAACGCCGTGGAAGCTGCGCCGGCCCGACCACGGCGCGCCACGGAATGGGATGCGGACGGAATACGGAGCGCGGCGCAACGACTGGAAACGCTCTCACGCTTTGCTGAGGGCGAAGCCGCCAACGCGGCAGGAAACATGCGCGCGCTGGCGCAGCGACTGCACACCGTGGCTGACTTGGTGAAGCCGGCACAGCGCACATCCGCGGAACTTGAGTTGGCGCGCTCCTCAGTTGACAACGCCGTTGCACGCAGCCGATCCGCGCTGCTTGCGATGGCAGAGGGTGCACGTCGCGACTTGCGTTCGGCACTTCCTGAGGCAGTGCGCGCGCAAATGGTCTCGCCGGGCGGACGCTTCTTAGTCATGGCGCACCCTGCCGGCGACATGTGGGAAGTGGCGCCGCTGGAGCAGTTCGTCACCGCCCTGCGTGCTGAAGATCCACACGCGACGGGTGCACCGATGACTGTCAGCGAATCAATGAAGAGCATGGAACGCTCGTTCCTGCAACAGGCGATTCTTGCCACCTTGATGGTGACCATCTTGCTCTGGGTGGACTTGCGCAACGTGCGGGAAACGCTTGCCGCGCTGGCGTCGCTTGCGGTCGGAGTCGCTTGGACGGTGGGGCTCATGGCCGCGTGCGGTACGTCCTTCAACCTCGCGAACTTCTTCGCCATTCCCATCATGATTGGGCTTGGTATCGATAGCGCCATTCACATCACTCACCGCGCGCATGAGGGTGCGCTTGATCATGGTTTCGGCTCCACACGCCGCGCCGTGATTGTGACCGCACTCACCACCACCATCGGCTTTGGTGCGTTGATCTTGGCGCATCACCAGGGTCTTCGCAGCTTGGGCGTTGCCATGGCGGCGGGCAGCGCGTGCTGCCTGGTGACTGCAGTATGGACGCTCCCTGCAATGTTGCGCATCATTGGACTTCGCCCCAAAAACAGCGGGCTTCGTCTGGTGGCTGCGCAGACTGATGCGGAGCGACGCGGCGCGGCGTAATAGTGGCAATCATTGGCGCTGCTGCATTTGATTCGCGCGTGGCGGCGCGGACGCGCATACGATCACTTCATGCGCATTGAACTTGCTTCAGCACTGTTGACGGTCCTGGCTCTGACCGGCTGCTCGGGCAGTGACGTACAGAAGCCAGCTGCGGCCACTGCCGCCGCCAAGCAAACGACACAAGTTGCCTACACCGTGACCGGTATGCACTGCAATTCGTGTGCAGAAGCGATCACCGCAGAAGTGGCTGCGGTCAAAGGCGTGCGTAGCGTGCAGTGCACGTTTGAATCAAAGTGCGCGGTGCTGCAATTGAACGACCCGGCTGCCCAAACGGACGCCGAGCGCGCGATCACCAAACTTGGTTTCACCATTGCACCCTGCGCAGTCCCGGTAGCAGGCGCCACTCAACCAGCGACCGGCGTGTCTTCCAAGTAGACCGCGCACGCTTCGAGCACCAATCGTGCCGCATCATCCATCGACGCAGCAATGCGCGCACCGGCAGCATGCACGTGCCCACCGCCATCAAAGTGCGCTGCCAGGTGATTGACGTCAATGAATGCGCCACCCGCGTTCGCGGCCGGCTTGCTTCGAAAGCTGGCCTTCACTAGCTGGGGATCGCTCTCCACAAGCAATACGCTCATCTCCACTTCACGAACGCCCATCGGTTCGTTGACGAGCCCGGCAAGATCATCCACCCGAGTTCCGGTTTCCACAAAGTCTGATCGCATCAGGCGCATGATTGCCACGCGGCCTCCGCACGCATATGAAAGTGAATTCAACGCACGCCCCGTGAGGAGCGGTCGACCGGGTGCATCGCCCTGCTCAATCATGCGATAGAGCCCGTCCTTGTCTACGCCGCAGGTGAGGAGGCGTGCCGCTAACTGAAACACGCGGTCGTCGGCGGCGCTAAATCGGAACCAGCCGGTGTCGGTGGCCAGACCCACAAAGATTGCTTCGGCAATGGTGTTGCGCGCGGTGCGGGCGCTGGGCCCAAACGGCACGCCCATTTCATCAATGACTGCCACTAACACTTGCGTGCAACTCGCGCAGCCGCGGTCAACAATGCGCATCGGCGCAACTTCATCGCCGCGCGCGTGGTGATCAATTCCAACCACCAGCGCCGGATGTCCCTTCAGCCAATCGCGGCAGTGCTCAAGCTGACTCCAGGCGCCCGTATCAAGAACCACCGCCAGGTCACACTCTGCGCTGGGTATCGCAAGGCCATGATCAACGAAGCGAATCTCGCCTTCAAGCGCCAAGCCCCGGATCGATCGATCCACTGGCCCCGCCAAGACTGCGTCGACCACAGTGCCCAAGGAGCGAAGCGCACGCGCCAGGGCGAGCACCGAACCCATAGCGTCGCCATCTGGCTTGAAATGCGAAGTAATGAACGGTCGCTTTGCAGCGCGAAGCCGGGCAACAAGTGCAGCATGAGTAACCGTGGTTGAGTATTCCATGTGTTTCTGAACCGTCTATAGCGAACACTACGCGAGCGCGGCGGTTCGCGCCACATCGGCACGCAACTGCTCGACCAACGCGTCCGGACCAGGAAAGCGCCACTGCGAACGGAGCCACTGTTCAAAGTGCACTTCGATGGGCCAGCCGTAGCTATCAAGCGCGGCCTCAAGACCAAGGACGTGCGCTTCGCACACCCGGCTGCTGCTACCGAACGTCGGCTTGGTGCCTACGGAAATCGCAGTTTGGTACTGGCGACCAGCGATGATCGCGCGCCCGGCGTAGACGCCGTCGGCGGGAAGCGCCATGCCCGGAGCCATGATGTTTGCCGTTGGAAATCCCAACAGGCGACCGCGTTGATCGCCCCGCTCCACCACACCTTCAATGACGTGGGGGCGGCCAAGCAACCGCGCCGCGTCCGCCACGCGACCCAGACTCAACATCCAGCGAACGGCCGTGCTCCGCGCTGCGATCACGGATCCATCGCTCATGGCTTCGTCCACTTCCGCCACCTCAATGGTCTGGAATCCCACGCGAGCACCAATGGCAGCCAGCGTTGTCACATCGCCACTGCGGCCACGGCCGAATCGAAAGTCCGCGCCTTCAGCGATCGCGTCAAAGGGGACCGCCGCGCGGAGGTGCTCGATGAACCCTTCCGGCGTCTCTCCCAGAATTCCACTGCGCGGATCCAAGACATGGACCGCATCGCAACCGCACGCCAAGAGCAGCGCTTCGCGGCGCGCGGATCCGGTGAGTCGGGCGGGCGCGGCCTCCGGGCGAAGGACCGCCACCGGCAGCGGATCGAAGGTCACTGCCACCACCTTTCCCTGCGGACCGGCGGCCGCACGGGCAGCAGCCACCAGCGCTTGGTGACCCCGGTGCACGCCGTCAAAGTTTCCGATGGAAGCGATGATCATTGGGTCAGTGACATGGACTCATGGGCGTACGGAACATGGGTAACGCGGGTAGCAATCGACGAACCAGGCCCGCGG
>JBIKZY010000098.1:0-8241 GCA_044354475.1 Phycisphaerales bacterium | reverse complement strand
ATGATTCATCCACCAACCATCAGTGCCACGCCAACCCCATGGGTGATAGCCCCAATGCCACGATCCGCCGTAGCCCATGCCCAATGCATAGCCGAGTCCGAAGGAGCGTCCTGGTCCCC
The DNA here is from genome assembly GCA_044354475.1 of Phycisphaerales bacterium. Lineage (GTDB taxonomy): Bacteria > Planctomycetota > Phycisphaerae > Phycisphaerales > SM1A02 > UBA966. Next base: position 8,122 of record JBIKZY010000098.1, on the reverse strand, counting down.
ACCAACCGGTGCACGCCCAGGTCGGTGCGCATTGCAATCCGTACTCGCCCCATCCGGGCGCGGTCTCATACATCCAACCGGCGTATCCAAAATTCGGCCACGATCCATAGGTACCTGGGTAACCCAAGTAATCAAACCCCGCAACGCCCAGCGCCGTCATGCCGGTTGTTGGGTATCCCGTTCCATACGAAACGATTCCGTCATTCACATAGCTATTCATATAGCCAGCCGTGAATCCAAAGGTCACCGTGTCGGCAGTTGAACCCATGACGCGAACGAAGGTCACTCCGTAGACCGGCGAACTCGGCGGCATCACGTACATCAACTGCGGTACTGCATCGCACAACACCCACGGTCCCGTGGCAGCATCGGAAGTGAACCATGCTGCATCCTGGCACAGGTAGTACGAGCCCTCACAGAGAATCAGTGGCGAACTTGCGTTGGTTGCCCAACTCAAACTCGTTCCATCAATCGCTACGAAATGCGCCGCACCACCGATCGTGGAGAGCGATGCCTTTGCCTTCGATCGATCCAAGGTGGCAACGTGAGGAACCGACTGCTGGTAGATCGCGTCATTTGCAGCGGATGTTCCTGGTACTGCCGCCAGCACATTGCCCCACGTTCCCTTCGGGTCGATCGCTGCGAACGACGATGGAAGCGCGGATGGTTTGACATAGCTCCACGGACCGTTCATCAAATCACCGCTCGTGAACCAACGGCCCGAGGCAAGCAAATACCAAGTGTTCGATGCGGTAGCAGTGAAGAGGTCGCAGTTTGCATTTGATATCGCAAAGAGACCATCGGCGACCTGCGCTAAATTGGGCGCACCGTTGATCGACACCATGCAAATCGGACTGGTACTGACCACGATTTCAGGCAGTTGACTGGAAGGCCCGGCTGCGGGCGCTGAGTTTCCAGGCGCAGCCGCGCTTGACCCGTCCGATTGCACTGCGGCGGCGCTGGACCCGCTCGACTGCGCGGCGCTGGTGCTTCGCGGCAATGCTGCATTGATGGCGCTTGCCACCGAATCAGTAGGCGCCGCACCGCTGGTGAATGGCCCGCTGAAACTGGACGCATGCATCCATGTACTGTCGCCAACCCGCGTGAACCAGGTGTTACTTGCGGAATCGAATGCCAAGAGCGATGGCGTGTTCTGTGCAATGCCAACACCCGATCCAACATCACGAAGTACTGGCGCCCCGTCAAGGAGCAGCAACACCGCGGGATGATCAATGACTCGAATCACCGGCGCTGCATTTCCCATCGGCGCCGCGTCCGCCTGCAGCGATGTCACTTGCATGTTCTCCAGCACCACTGAACGCTGGACTGTGAACGTTGCACTGGCGAGCATCTGCTGCAGAATCGCCGTGGTGGCCGTGGAATCTTGGCTGCCTGCCAACTGCACGCGCGTCACTTGCATGCCGGAAACCTGAATAAGTCCAGCGGCAAGGTCATTATCAAGTGTGGCGCTGAAGAACATCGCTCCATAGGTGCGTTGTGCGCCAGGCGTTGCAATCCGGAAGGCCGCGCGACCGGTACTTGTCGTACCGATAATGGACTCAAACTGCGGGGTGTACAGGGTGTAGACCGAGCCGTTCACTGCCGCGACCTGCGGCCAGAATGTCTCGCCGTTGTCTTGATCGGGTGCGGGCGGCAGGTTGTCAGGGTGGGTGAGCCCAGGAGCGATCGAGTACTCGCCGGAAACTTGCGCGCTGGCGTGACCGACCGCTAGGCACAGCATCGCAAAGGCAGTGGCGGCGGACAGATAGGAACGGTGCGTGGGGTTGCCCATTGCCTCATGGTATGTACCCACGGCGTGGATGACCAAGGGGCGGAAACGCGTGGCAAATTGCTCAATTCTTCATTGAAAATATGAGTGTTCCCTCGGGTCGCGGTCATCGGAACATGGCGGGGCGGCCGCTGCGACCGAGCGCATTCTTAACCGAATCAAGACAGTGCTCGACCATGAAACCACGAAAGTGCCAAGTAACTTCTTAGAGTCTTTGAACTGAATGAGTACACACATGAGCGAACCGATTAAGTCAATCCCTGATGGAGTCGTTGTGGTTCTTTCGGGCCGCCTCGATTCGAAGAACGCTGCTGAGACGCTCACCATGATTCGTGCAGTCATGAATCCCAGTGCGAAGCGGGTGGTCTTTGACTTCACCGCCCTGGTGTTTATGGCGTCAGCAGGTCTTGGCGTGCTCGTGCAATCGGCGGGACTCGCCAAGGCAAATGGTGGAAGCGTTCATCACTTTGGAGCTAGCCCCGCCATCATTCAGTTGCTGCGGATTGCCGGGTTGGGATCGGTGATTACGCCGTACCAAGTACAACCCGAGTCAACCAAGGCACCCGCTTGAACACGTCCGATCACTTGACAACATTTCCGGCGATAGCCATTTTCCTCGCGGGGCTGGCCTTCTTCTTCCACGGGCTTGACGGCGTCAAGGAATCCCTCAAGTCGATGGCCGGACGCTCGCTGCGCCAGCGCATCGAGCGACTCACCTCAACGGGCGCCCTTGCAGCTCTGTGGGGATTCATCCTGGGAGCGCTCGCGCAAAGTTCCACCGCGGCATCGTTCATCGTCACTGGATTTGTATCGAGCCGCCTGTTGACGCTCCGACGCGCACTCACGATGGTCGCATGGGCCAACCTAGGGACGGTAGTTCTCCCCTTCATTGCATCGTTCGATATTCGTACTGTCATCGCCCTGATCCTGGGCGTCGGCGGTCTGCTGGCGACCTTCCGTGCCGGTCGCGAATTCCTACTTCCCGCGTGGCGTGGTCTGTTCATGCTGGGTCTGCTGATGCTCGGCCTGCAATTCCTGAAGGATGCCACGGGCGGCATCCCTGAGGAGCCATGGTTTAGGCAATTCGCACAGACCTTGGGCGATTCGCTCGTATTCGGCTTCGTGGTGGGAATCGCATCCCGATTGGTGATCCAATCAACATCAGCGATCGTGGTGATCGTTGTGACGTTCGTCAACAGTGGCATCCTCACTGACAGCCAAGCTGCCATGATGGTTCACGGGGCCGGTGTGGGTGTCGGTGCGACGGTGCTCCTGATGGGCCGCAGTTCACATGGCCTACCCCGTCAACTGGCGTACTTCCAAGCGATCATCAATTCCGCCGCGGGCGCCATATTGGCGGTTGAAGTGATCACTACAAAGTTCACGGAACTGCCAAGCCTGCTGGACCTGATTCGTAACACCATCACCTCGGACTCAAGCCGCATGCTGGCGGTCGTATACGTGGTGCAGCAAGCGCTCTGCGTTGGAATTGCCGAACTATGCGGCAGCCGTTGGACACAGTGGCTCAACCGACTCAGCCCGCCGACAGACGCGCAGAATCTCGCAACTCCGATGTACATCGACCAAGGTGCTGGTGTTGATCCCACCAGTTTCTTGGACATGATTGCTCGCGAGCAAGCGCGCATTATTGAGGGGCTTCCCGACATTCTCGACTGCGTGCGTTCTGACGGCGAGCGGACCATGGCGGAGTGCAATCACATGGCGGAGTCGTGCAAGTCACTGGGCGCTGAGATCCATCATGCACTCCGGGAACTTTCACAGACGCGGCTTGATCGGCAAGACGCTGAGCAATTGCTAGCGTTGGACATTAAGCAACGCGCCGTCGATCAATTGGTCACCGAGGTCGCACACTTCGCCCGCGCATCACTCGATGAACGCCGAACCAGCGAAACAGGAGGCGAATCCGACGGCAACGGGCTGCTATTCGCGATGACGGAAGGACTGCACTTGGTGCTCTCGCAACTTGTTGAGTGCGAACGCAATCGAGCACCCAGTGATGTTGCCATGTTGCTGATGATTGTTGGCGACCGCGGCGACCTCATGGAACAACTGCGGGCGGACATTGCAGCGTCAACATCACGCGGCGCTCGACCAGGACTGCAGTACACGCTGGCACTCTTCGAACGGGCGATGTGGCTGGTCGGGAAGGTGGCTCCGACAAATGGCGCCGATGAGCTCGACGATACGAATGGCATGGATGGCATGGATGGCATTGGTGGCAGCGGCGGCACTGGAGGTGCTGGAGGTACTGACAGCACCGATGGCACGCTCAGCGACGCAACCACCCCAGCACCCGCTGCATCCGATTCACTCCAACACGCATAACGGACCGGCACACCCTCACGTGCCGTTACTTCGAAACAGGTGCAGCAACCGCGGCCTGCGCATGCTCTTTGAAGAACCGTGCAATCAGAGCACTCGAACCCTTGGGATATTCGTGACCGCCTTCATGAATGACGGTCACCAGTGGCGCGCCCTTGCTCGATTCGTAGAGCGTTGCGGTGAGACCGCCCTCGGTCGCCCACGGCTTGCCATCACTTGTGCACGCATTGGCAGCGCGAACGTTGATGAATGTTCGCTCCTGCCACGAGAATTTCACTATGGGGTCATCCTTGCCCGCCACATGAATCACCGGTAACGGTTTGATGTCCGTGGTCGGCTTCAGGTACGCGCCAGCCACTGGTCCGATGGCCGCGAGCGTTGCCCCGCGTGTCTGCCACAACAAGTAACTGAAGAACCCGCCGTTTGAATGTCCGGCCGAATAGGTGTGTCGTCCATCAAGCTTGTACTCCGTACGCAACGAGTCCACCATGGCGTCATACAACTTGATGTCACGGTCGCCGTTGTTGCCGGCAGCGGTTTGCCAACCGGACTTCTTGCCTTCCGGATCAACCAGCGGACTCGCGGTCTTCAATCCTTGCGGATACACCACGATCGCTTCGGGCCAGGCGAGTTCAAATGCCGCGGTTGCGCGCGAATGCACTGCGTTACCGCCGTGACCGTGCCAACAGAACACCAGGGGAGTCTCGGCAGTTCGGTTGGCCGCGGGTGGAAGGCACACCAGGGCGGTACGAGACACTCCGTCCACGGTCCATTCTCGCTTGGAAACGCTGGCACTGGCACTAGCGCTGTCGCTGGCACTGCTTGACGCATCGGTGGTTCGATTCGGCGGCTGAGTCGCAGACGGCGTCGGCGGAGCCAAGCACGAGCACATCAATACGATTCCAATGAGTTTCATACGAATATAGTACGCATGTCAGAGGTCGAGTCACTGCACACCCCGCTTGTACAACAACACTCATGCCGCACTCCGCCACACGCCCTGCCACCCGCGCCGACCTTCCGGACATCCTGGCTATCTACAACGCGTCGATCCCTGCGCACATGTCGACCGCCGACCTGACGCCACAACAACTTCCTGCCCGCCAAGCATGGTGGGATCAGCGTGACCACGCCACAAGGCCCGTACTTGTAGTGGAAGAGTCGGGACGAATCATCGCGTGGGGCGCGTTCACGAACTTCAAAGACCGGGCAGCCTATGCACCCACTGCTGAAGTGAGTGTCTACGTGGATCCGTCAGCCATCGGCCGCGGCGTGGGTAAGGCGATGCTTGATGCGTTGCTCGCACGCACCACCGAGTGTGGCATTGATCGGGTCATCGCACTCTGCTTCGCTCACAACGAGGCAAGCGTGCGTCTGTTCGGCTCGCGCGGTTTCACCGAGTGGGGGCGAATTCCCGATGCTTGTGACATGCACGGCGTGCGCAGAACCGTGGTAATGCTTGGCAAAATCACGCGGTAACTGCAGGCATGAGCCCGTCAACAGCGGTGATACGCGAGCCCCGGTCGAAGGTCACTCTTCCACGCGCGCCACAATCCCATCCGGCAACGCATCCAGGAACATTCGACCGTAACGCTTGGTGACGATGCGCGGGTCAAGGACCACCACCCTGCCCTCGTCAGTGGAACTGCGGACCAGCCGCCCGAATCCCTGCTTGAAGCGCAGCACCGCGCGCGGAAGTGAGTCTTCGGAGAATGGCTTTCCGCCGCGCGATTCAATCAATTCATGACGCGCTTGCACGATCGGCCGATCAGGCACCTCAAACGGAAGCCGGGTGATGATCACATTACGCAACGCCCGACCGCGCACGTCAACACCCTGCCAGAAACTAGCGACGCCAAAGAGCACGCTGCGTTCATCGGTACGGAATCGTTCCAGCAACGTGTTACGGGGCACGCCGATGCCTTGAATGTGCAAGGGGAAGTTGTCATCAACAAGACGATCGGCAATTCGCTCAGCGACCGCATTCAGCGTTCGGAAGCTAGTAAACAGAACAAACGCGCCGCCGTCCGTCTCACGGATGTGGCTCAAAACGCGCCCCGCCAATTCATCTTCATAATCCGGATGATTTGGCTCCGGCATGGTGCGATCGATGATCAGCGTGACCAAGCGCGCGTAGTCAAACGGACTTCCAAGCTCCAGCGTCTGCGGGTCGTCGCACCCAAGGCGAATAGCGGCGTGTCGAAAGTCGCCGTGGCTGGTCGCGAGTGTGGCGCTAGTGAGTACCACGCCCTTGTCTTGCGCAAATAGATGTTCGCGCAGAATGGGCCCGACATCCACCGCCGCACACACCACGGTGATGTTGGGGCGCTCACCGCCGCGACGCTTCTTGCCAATCTCTACCCAATACACGCAACCCGCCAACGCCTGCGCCAAGAGATCACGCGCACCCGTAGCATGCGCCTCAGCGCGCGCAGCGTAGGAATTCAACTCAAATTGATCAGCTTCATTGGCAATGCGGTCGCGCAACATGCGCAGCGTTGCGGCAAGTTGCAACATCGGTCCGCTCAGGTGATCCCGCACCGCATCCTTGTTACGCATGCGCCCCGAGGATTCTGCATATTCCTCGTGCCAGCGCCACAGCGCATCAAACTGCCTATCCGCCGCGCTTTCGCAGTCACGAATGCAGCGAATGGCGTCTTCAATGGCTGTCTCCGCGGAGTCATCAGAGCGCATGGCGCTCAGGTATCCACGACCCGTACTGGTTTGATACAGCGTGCGCAAGAGATGCCGGACGCCGCTTTCTGAAAGACGAATTCCAAAGTTCTCTGCCGCAACATCCTCTATCTCATGTGCTTCGTCAAGAATCACGTGGTGGTAATTCGGGAGCACTCCGCCAGTCGCACCAGCACGGGCGCGCATGGCTAGGTCAGCAAAGAACAAAGCGTGATTGGTGATGAGCAACTGCCCATTCTCCATACGCCTTCGCGCCGCTTGGTAGAAACACTTGTCAAAGGTTGGGCAGCGCCGCCCCATGCAATTGTGCGCATCGCTCTGCACTTGGTCCCACACTTCGCTGCGTGGCAATTGTGGAAGCGTTGCCAACGATCCATCAGTGGTGTGGTACGCCCACTTCTCCACACGACGGAGGTCATTGCGATCCTCATCATGCGCAAAGAGACGACCCTCGCGTTCACTGGCGAGCTTGAGACGGCGCAGACTGACATAGTTGCCGCGGCCCTTCACCAGCACCGAACTGAATTCTTCGGGAATCACTGCATTGAGAAGCGGAATGTCCTTCTCAATCAACTGCTCCTGCAAACTGATGGTGTTGGTAGCCACCACCACGCGCTCCCCGCGTTCCACAATGCGCCGAATCGCCGGAATGAGATAGGCAAAGCTCTTGCCGACCCCAGTGCCCGCTTCCACAAACAATCGCTGCCGCTCTTCAAAGGCGCGCTCCACCGCGCTGGCCATCAGAATTTGCTGGGGGCGCACTTCAAAGCCGGACAATCGCCGCGCGATCGCCCCGGTATCCGAGAGCAACATATCAACAGAGAGTGTCACCCCAATGGCCTTCGCTTTGGCTCACCCGGCAGACGCGGGTAATTGCGGGGCGTAGCGCGCGTCTTCTCCAGGACCACCACCGTGCCGGTAGCCGTCTTGTGCAAATCAACTACATGCGTGTGCAATTTGTGGAGCGCGGGCTTGGCCTCTTCTACTTCTTCTGCAGCTTTGTCGCCCTTGATCAGAAAGATCGATCCCGCCTCGCGTGCGAATGGAACAGTCAGTTCCACCAATACATTCAGCTTTCCAACCGCACGCGCCACCACCGCGTCGTACTTGGCACGGTGGTCGTGGTGATCCTGCCCCGCCGTCTCAGCGCGATCATTCAAGATGCGCGCATTGGAAATACCAAGCGCTGCAATGGTTTCCTTGATGAATGCGGCCTTCTTGCCGGTGGCCTCCAGCAGCGTGAATTGCACTTCGGGCATCACAATCGCCAGCGGGATTCCTGGCAGCCCACCACCA
>JBIKZY010000097.1:0-8268 GCA_044354475.1 Phycisphaerales bacterium | reverse complement strand
TTTGACAGTCTCGTTGGCGATCACAATCACGAACAGGCATACGCGTTCACGGCTGCCGGCACCTACGACGTGACATTCGTGGTGTGGGATAGCAATGGTCGCTATGCCGATTCGGCACCGTTGACTGTTCGCTTTGATGTGATTCCTGCACCAGGTGCATTTGCGCTTGTTGGTTTGGGATGCATCAAGTGCGCACGTCGGCGTCGCCTGTAACTCAATTTCTGCCAAACATTTCAACAATTCACTTAGGAATCTTCACATGCAAATCTCTACGAACTTCTCTATTTCGTCATGCTCCGCATCATCAGTAGCCGCTGGTCTCATCGTGTCGGCTCTCTGTGCATCAGCATCCGCGCACATCAGTTACAGCAATCGCAACTTTGGGACACTGACTACAACCGCGTCGACTATCTCGAATCAGCTGGTCAGCAGCAGTTACGGCTGGGCCGATGCCACCGATGGCGACTGGGGTGACACGCACCGCACCCGCTTCTTTCGGTTCAACGTGGCCGCTGATGGCACCGCGGTGAGCATCTCCGTGCAGCGCAACTCAAATGCGGCAGCTACGGGTACGCAGGGAACCTTTCTCTCAGCTTTCTCCCTTTACTCTGGCCTTGCACAGCTTCCTCCGGCCAAGCTCGGGCACGACGGAGCAGCTCTCTCAGTGCAGTGGCTCACTGACACCTTTGGAAGCGCTGCAGGTTTCGGGCTGGGTGGATCCGGCAAGGAAGGCGTGCTGAACGCTCTTGGTAACTGGGCGGTTGGCAACAGTGTTTCAGATACCGTCATTGCGCCAGCGGATGCGCTTCGACATTTCTCGTACATCGGTCACGCTGCTGACGGCGGTTCTGGCAACTATGGGGTTGCTGCGGGAATCAACGGGGATGGCAACGCGGACGGATTGGTGACCGCTACATTCATCCTTGCTGCAGGTGATTACTCCCTCGCTGTGGGCGGAGCAAACTACGCGGCGCAGCTGATTGAGTCTGGCCCGACGTATCCAACATATGGCGTGGATGTCTCAGTAGGCGTTGTGCCGGCCCCTGGTGCGTTGGCGCTTCTTGGCATTGGCCTTGGAAGTGGCGCATTCGGCGCGCGACGACGTCGCTTGAGTAGGTCCTGATGGGCGCAGCGATGATTCATCATCGCACGCGGGCGGCTATTCGTGGCCGGGGGTTCACCATTGTTGAACTCCTGGTCACGATGGCCGTCGTTGCCATTCTCATTGGGCTCCTTGTGCCTGGGATGGGAATGGTTCGCCGTGCATCGCTTGAGACGCGTTGCCTTGCCAACCTTCGCACTATGGCAACCGCGTTGCACAGCTACTTCAACACTTCAAACGAGCAGTATCCAATTTCAAGTCACACCACTGGCGATGTGTCTCGTGCCGACGCGTGGATGCAGGCCCTTGCTGCGCATGGATTTGACGGCGCCGTGCGCATCTGCCCAGCCGACCCTTACGGGGAGGAGCGAGTCACTAGTTACGCCATCAACACCTATTTCGAGCCACTCGTCCCTGGCATTGACTTTGATCCGTTCACTCAACAGATCCTTGCTGGTGGGCGCAGCAGCGCGGTCTCGCGACTGCCGCAAATCCCAGCACCGGATCGAACCTTCTGGGCCATGGAAACTGAAGGTGCTGGACTCATCGACCATGTTCATTCAGTGGGTTGGACGAGTGTGGATCAAATCAAGACAACCATCGCGGTGCTCCGGCACGGCGACGGTTGCAATGTCCTCTTTGCAGATGGGCATGCCGCTGGCGTGACGTGGTTGCGTCTTGCGAATGACTTTGAAGCAGGTCGAAACCCGTTCAATCCTGAAACACCGCATTGAAATCCAACTACAAAATTACTTATGACTACCAATAGACACACCTCGGTTAACTCATCGCGCGCTCACTGGAAACTCCCGGCTGCATTCGCGCTTGGGATCGGCGCCATGGCGCTCGCTCATGGACATGTCACTGTCGACACGCTGTCTGGCACGCCCGGCGATCGCATTTCGATTCGCGCGGGCTACTTGCCGGCGGAGTCTGCCTATGGCATAGCCGCTGATGGCACACTCATGAAGTCCGTCGCACCCTGGCGTATGAATCTCTTGACGCCAGTCACGACCCAGCCCGGCTATATCGGCTGGTTTGCTGCGACCGACACCACGCTCACCAGTGACTTTTTCTACAGTACCGGACGCCTCGCAGGTGGTGACTTTCGATTTGAACTCGAGCACATCGCGCGCCTTGATGGGTCGCCAGCGCCAGCAGTCATCGCATGGTGTGTCGTGCAATCAAACGGAAGTTTGACAAATATCGCACGCACCGATGGAAGCACGCGAGCCGCTCGCAGCTTTACGGTTGGGGCGGGCGTGCATGTGCACGGTCAGTACTTGATTGGCGATGTTCGGGGCACCTACCGACTTTCATTACGAGCGTGGGATGCAAACGGCATCTACACCGACTCGGACCGTGTGACTCTTGAGGTGCAGATTGGACCGGCACTTGTGGGTGATTTGAATGGCGATGGGATCATTAATGGCGCAGACCTGGGTGTACTTCTCGGGCAGTGGGGCACGCTCGGTTCAGGCGATCTCAACGGCGATGGAATTGTCAATGGGGCTGACTTAGGAATGCTTCTCGGCGCGTGGACATAACCCAACCATTCAGGCTGCGGCCGCTTGGGGTGACGTTGCAGTTGGCTGAACCAGTGCTTGCGAAGTGCTCGCGGCATTCTTGTTAGCAGCCTGCTCCAGGCGAGCCAGTTTCTTCTTGTAGGCAGCGACACGCTTCGGGTCAAGAAGTGCTGCAAACATGTCCTCAAAGAGCTCGCCGTATGCACGTTGGTCGAGATGCACGATGCCATTGCTACGCATGCGCTCGACGATGGCATTTGCAGCCTCAAGCGTGCGGACGCCGAAGGTGGTAGTCACCTTGGCAATGAGGCAGATCACGTCGTCATCGACGGTTCGGTCGGTATGCCGAAAGAGTCGGCTGAGTCGTGCCACTTCGCCTCCTTCGTACTGTTTGGTGAAGTAGTGCCGCTCGACCCACCGCAGGTAGGTGGCGTGGGCGGGGTGGCTCTTTCGACCAGTCAAAATCACCGTGAAATCTGCGTATTTCAACGAGGCTTGCCGGGAGTTTTTCTGCCATTCCTCACGGGTCATCTCGCGCATCCACGAGGCGAGACTCGGTTCCTTGAGTCGCTCACGCCCGTTGACCGCACGTGCAAGGTCAGCGAAGGTCCCTTCGTGGGTGCAGTCGATACCGCTCATCAGGACTATCGCCCCGGCTGTCACATGACGGAGCACCGCGTGCAAAGCGTCGCCACTGCGAATCTGCACTAAATCGATGTAGTGAATCGGCACATCCATCTCTGCAGCAATGGTCGCAGCGATGATGCGCTTTGAACTATCTGCGACACCAATGAGAAGCGTGTGCGGAAATCGCTTGCCAGTCTGCAGGGATTGCTCAACGATCGCTGAAAGTGCGCGACCGATGGCTGGGCATTCTCCAAGATGACTCAGGGTCGGCGCGACAAGATGCGTGTGATCGAGCATCGTTGCGTTGACTTTGGCGTGGGCGTTGGCGTTTGCGCGTGCGTGAGCGTTTCTTGACTCGTCCATGAGTCTCTCCTTCAGTGGTTGGTGCGCGAGCATGTCCTTCCGATGCGAGCGTGGAGCGTCCGCAGTCGGCCGGTGGTTTCGAGTTAGGCATTGCTCCGGAACGCGCGAGCGGGGACGATGGTAATTCCTAGCGCCGCGCGTGCAAGTGAAATTGGCGCGGATCTTGACGGATCATCAGATTGTGCATGACTTGTCGTTGGTGCGCATTATGAACTCCATTCCGCATAGCATCGCAACCTTCGGTGTCGCAGCGCTTTGTAATACCGTCCGCCGGCAATGCGCCGGAATTCACTCCAACGGGGCACACTCCCGGCGGATCAATCGAAAGGCCACCGCATGAACTGGTACCTCGCCGTCCTCAAGAACTACGTCGGCTTCTCCGGCCGCGCTCGACGCATGGAGTACTGGATGTTCATGATCGTGAACTTCTTTGTGTATGCCGGCCTGCTGGCTATCGATCGCATGATGGGTCACACCATGTTCGACTACGGCCCGGGTCCCTTGTGCGGGCTTTACAGTGTGGTGGTCGCGCTGCCATGGCTTGGCGTCGTATTCCGCCGCCTGCATGACACGGACCGCACCGGACTCTGGATATTCATTCACATGCTCCCGTTCATCGGCTCCATCATCTTCTTCATCTTCATGTTGATGGACAGCACGCCCGGTACCAATCGCTTTGGCCCCAACCCGAAGTCTGCCAGCGCCTAAACGCTGACTGCTCTGCACTTACTTCGGAAACGCAATCCACACGTAGTAGTCGCCGCCTTGGCAGGGCGGTACTGGCGACGCCAGCATCTCCACGGTCCCATCTTCGAATGCGCGGTACGGACCGGCGACGGTCCATGCCATCACCTGGTCCATGCATGGAATCGAACCGCGGATGGTGAGGTTGGTGGCATTGGCAATCACTTGCTTTGGCAGTCGCGATTCGCGCCCGCTGGTGTCGAGACCCATGGCAACGCAGCGACCGGGATTGGGCGCGGCTACGTTCCCCGCTGCAAGTAGAGCGCACGCGCCGCCGACGATGACAACTGAAGTAGCAAGTGATTTCCAGCCAAGACGCGACCCGGAAGTATTGGTAGTCATGCAGCAATCATCGGCAGGGCGGGTGTCGATTCATTGATATCGCCGTCAGGCGCGCGTGCCTACGCATTTCGGCGCCCGCGCCCACGCGTTTCGGCGCCCGCTCAACTCGGCCCCATCGTCACCCACCGAGCGCGCAGGCTTTCCGTGGCGATGGAAGGCGGCACGGCTGACCATGTATCGCTCGCATCCGAGCCCGTCCTTGTCCGCGTGGCAACTCCAAGGCGTTCCAACTTAGCGAGCGCATCGTCCACTTCAAAGTCGACCGGTGCGCCGATCTTGGTGCTGAGCCATTGCTCAACTCGTTCATCGAGTGCTTGTTCAGTGCTTGGTCCGTGGGCCACCAGGAACGCGTATGCCAACACTGCTTCCTTGGCTTCTTCTTCAAACGCCTCGTCGAGCACGCGTAGGAACGCGCCGGACTCACTATCGAGCGTTTGGAAGTACAGCGTTCGTGAATGCGCATTCGCATATTCGAGGCGTCGCTTCTGGTACTTGGTGTACGCGCCCATGGTGATGCCAAGCAGTGTGAACGACCCAGCGGCCACCAGTCCCCAACCGCCGGAAACAATCGGTTCGTCCTTGGACAGACCGGTGTAGAACTGAATGGCACTCCAGATAGCGGTGAGCGAGAACAGCACTTTCGACGCAGCAAGCACCACACTGATGGTGGCTGGAAGGAACACCACCGCTTGGTCGACGCGCCGCATCTTCACTTTGCAGTTGGGAAGCAGCATTTCCATATCCGGCACAGGGATGTTTCCAAAGAGCTTGAGGTTGAGCGCCCCATCACTTGACGCAAGACTTGAGAACACAAAGACGCGCTCCAAGACATCAAACTCAACGCGCCGTTTGCGCATGCCAAAGAGTGAGCGCACGGTTTCGGCACGCCGATCTTTGCCACGTGCAAAGATATGCAGTGCAGCGAACGCGGCCATATCAACCTGGATCTTGACTGATGAGAGCGCTTCGGAATCGAAGGCTTCTTGCAATTCTGCACCGGAAATCTCCCGGTAATTGGCCCGGCCGAGCAACTCATGCAGTGCCGCTACGAACGAGTCATAGGTGGGCGTGTTCGGCACCGCGCCAGCTGCAATCGTTGCAGCGAATGAAGACTTGAGCGTATCGGCGCGCTCAGTGGACTCAAGGCGCAACAGCGCGGTCAGGAGCCGTAGGGTGGAAGTGGTCGGTGCACCGCCAGCGGACGGCTGTTCCGTGGCGAGCCACGCCGTCACGCGTTCGAGCGATGCGGGAATCGAGTGATCTGTCGGCTTCAGGTGTGTCATCAACTGCGCAGCGTAATCGGGCGCCGCGAGGCGGGCAGCGTTCATTGAGCGGCATAATGACGGGGAAATTTGCAGCGGCGGGGGATATCGGTATCGCAGTTGTGACCACTCTTTCGTGCAGGTACCTTGCCTCAATCATGCCGCTCGGCGTAACGCCCACAACCCTGTTCATCGCCGTTGCAGGTGCTCTGGGTGTTGCCGCGCTACCTGCTTGGAGCAGGGACACCGATCCGCCCGCTTCGGCCGCCGCGCCTGAGTCAGCACCGCCCGACCGAGTCGCCACTCCAGACTCAACGATGGACCGCTTTGATCGCCTGCAGTCAGAGGTTGAAGCGCTCCGGCGCAAGACCGATGAGCAAGAGAAGAAGATTGAGGAACTGAAGTCAGAGAACGGCGAGGTTTGGCTGACTGCGCAGCGCGCACAACAGATTCGTGGCATTGTGACTGACGCGCTCAGTGACTCGGCCAATCGGTCTTCATTCCGAAAAGACGGTGCCATCGCGGGCTACGACAATGGGTTCTACCTCGCCAGCGCTGATGGAAACTATCGGATGAATATCGGTGGCCAGGTGCAGTCGCGATTCTCCTATGCGTATGCGACTCGTAGTTCCTTGAATGCTGAACAACGACAAGCTGGTGCGCAGAACGAAAGTGGCTTTGAGTTGCGGCGCGTGCGCATCAATTTCTTTGGTCATGTGTTTGATCCAAGTTGGACCTACCGCGTGCAGTTTGCGTCTGACCGCGATGGCGGAAACCTCAACAATCCATTCAACCTTGAGGATGTATTCATTCAGAAAGCGCTCGGTGATGGATTCTTCCTGCGCGCTGGGCAGTGGAAAAACTTTTTCAATTACGAAGAGAACACTTCGAGTCGGACGCAGCAGTTTGCAGAGCGTTCGCTGGTGAATCAGTACTACAACACCAAATGGATTCAGGGAATTCTGCTGGGGTGGGAGTCAGAGAAGCTTCGCACGTACGCCTCGTACAACGATGGTGGTGCGAATCGAAATCTTGCGGCCATTCAGCCAAATGGTGAAGTTGTCGATTGGGCATTCACTGGTCGTGTTGAATATAAACTGGACGGCGAATGGGGTCAGTTCAAAGATATGCAGGGGTGGCGTGGAAGCCCGTTTGCGGCGATGGTGGGTGCGGCGGTGAACTGGCAGCACGCGCCGGGAAATCCGCCCGACGGTCGCCCGTCGATTGGCAATGGCCAGATTTCGCCGACCACGATTGATCAACTGACGCTTCTCACTTACACGGCGGACTTCAACCTGCGCGGTAACGGCTGGAGTCTTTGGAGCGCGTTCCTTGGTAACTACCTCTATGACGGAGGGAATGCTGCTGTTGCGCAGGGGATCGAGAGCAGTCTGTCGTACGGTGCGGTGGTGCAGGGCGGGTTCTTCGTGGCAGATGCGCTGGAGCTGATCGCGCGATATGAATTCCTGCGTGTGAATTCCGGGCAAGCAGCATCGGACGTGAATTCCGCGCTTAGTCGGCAAACGCTCAACCTTGCGACGGTGGGTTTCAACTACTACTTCAATAAGAACGATGTGAAGTTCACTCTTGATGCCGGATGGGCCTTCGATTCCATTCAGTTCTCAAACGGTCTCTTTGGAGAGCCGATTGCGGGCACCGACTGGCGTGGGACCGGTACCGGCACCGGTAACGGCGGCGTGGTGGTGCGTGCGCAGTTGCAGTTGTTGTTCTAGATACCACGGGCCATGCGAAATCCGGCAGTCTTGCGCGAGTAGTCCGAGGCTCGCGTGATCCGTGATGCACTGCGGCAGTTGTGCGCGTGGTTCGCCCATGAACCCCCGCGCATCACAGTGGGAATGCCGGCTTCACCATCGGCGTTGGCGAGCGCAACGCGGGTTGCGGCGGCCTCGCACCATTCCCAGACGTTGCCGTGCATTTCATGAAATCCCCATGCGTTGGCGGGCATACTTCCGGCGGGTACGGTCTGGCGGCGATCCGGTCCATGTGGACCGTCGCGGTATGGGTGGCGGCCGTTGTAATTCACGACGTCGGCATCAAGATATTTTGCATGGCTGAACGGCGTGTCCGAGCCAGCGCGGCACGCGTATTCCCATTCAACTTCGTGTGGAAATCGAAAGTTGGGTCCGCATGCGCGTGTAAATGCGCGGCAAGCATCGACGCTGACATTCTCAACCGGCAATGCTGCTCCGACATGAACGCTGGGATTGGAGCCCATGACGCGTTCCCACTGTGACTGGGTCGTGACGGTCGCTGCAAGGTAGAACGGATGTTTGATGTTGCA